>JANXYY010000145.1 GCA_025355805.1 Actinomycetes bacterium | reverse complement strand
AGATTTTGTCGAATTCCCATCGCAGGTAAATGAGATGTGGATGCTCTGGCCAGAGGTCGTTGAGAACTACGCACACCATCACGTCACGGGTGAGAAACTTCCGCAACAATGGATCGATAACATTCACGCCGCTTCAACCTTTAACGAAGGTCACGCGACTACAAGTTATCTTGCGGCGGCCATTCTCGACCTCGCTTGGCACTCGATAACCGCCGATGATGCTGTAAGCGATGTGCTCGCTTTCGAAGCACAGGCGATTGCCGACTACGGTCTTGATTACGAACCAGTGCCGACCCGTTATCGCTCCACCTATTTCTCACACATTTTCGGCGGAGGCTACTCGGCTGGTTACTACGGATACATCTGGAGTGAAGTTCTCGACGCCGACACGGTGGACTGGTTCAAAGAAAACGGTGGTCTAGTTCGTGCAAACGGAGATCACTTTAGGCACAAATTGCTGAGCCTCGGTGGCTCTGTCGATTCAATGCAGATGTTCCGCAACTTCAGGGGACGCGATGCCACCATCGAGCCTCTGTTGAAAAGGCGTGGCCTACGCTAGATATGTGGCAGGCAGTTTAAGGCTCGACCTACACGCCCTTGCGGGTGCGTTGTCGACTGCGATCTGATTTTTTAACATCAGTTTTTTTGCTCTCTGACTGCTCGGACTTTTCGGCCTTCGCGGGCTTCTTTCCTCGATTCGCATCGTGGCCTTTGGTCTTCGGCTTCATCGAAGAGTCTTTGGGGTGTTTCTTGCCGGTCTCCCCAAGATCTTCAACGCGTTCAGCTTTTAGACCCATGTGAGTTCGCGACTGCTTTGGCAAGATCCCGTTGACGCCCTCAGGTATCCGCAATTGCGAATAGAGGTGCGCCGATGAAGAGTACGTCTCGGGAGGGTCAGCCAGGGGTAACTCGAGGGCCCGGCTAATGGCGTTCCAACGCGGTACGTCATCCCAATCCACGAATGTGATCGCGATGCCCGTGGCTCCGGCACGACCGGTGCGACCCGTGCGGTGCAGGTAAGCATTTTCATCTTCTGGACATTGAAAGTTGATGACGTGCGTTACGCCCTCAATATCGATTCCACGAGCTGCGACATCTGTGGCAACCAGAATGTCGATCTTGCCGTTACGAAATGCTCGAATCGCCTGTTCTCTTGCACCCTGTCCAAGGTCGCCATGAACCGAGCCCGAGGCGAAACCGCGTTCAACAAGTTCATCAGAAACTTTTTGCGCAGTTCGCTTGGTGCGACAAAAAACAATGGAAGGACCCCTACCTTCAGATTGCATGATTCGAGCCAACATTTCGATCTTGTCCATTGCATGCGCCCGAAAAACATGTTGTTCAACAGCGGCAACCGTTTTGCCGTGATCATCAGGATCCTGCGCTCTGATGTGGGTTGGCTGATCCATGAACTTTCTTGCCAGGGTGATTACTTCACCGGGCATGGTTGCCGAAAACAGCATCATCTGGCGTCCGGCTGGAACCTGGCTGAGCAACCGCTCAACATCGGGGAGAAATCCGAGATCGAGCATTTTGTCTGCTTCGTCAAGTACCAGAATTCGCACGTAACCCAAATTGAGGTGACCTTGGCGCGAGAGGTCAAGAAGGCGTCCCGGCGTGCCAACGACGATTTCAACTCCCCGCTTTAGAGAGTCGATCTGGGGTTCAAAGGCACGCCCGCCGTAAACGGCCAAGACCCGCACATTACGATTCTTCCCGGCCACAGTGAGGTCTTCGGCAACCTGGATGCAGAGTTCCCGGGTCGGGACTACGGCCAATGCCTGGGGCATTCCAGGAGCTGGGTGGGTTGACCAGCCGTCATCCATTGGCCCGACGACGCGATCCACCATCGGGATACCAAAGCCGAGCGTCTTTCCGGTGCCGGTCTTAGCCTGTCCGATCAGGTCATTTCCGGCCAAGGCCAGCGGGAGGGTCGCCTCTTGAATCGGGAAGGGGGAGATGATGCCTACTTGTTCAAGGGCCTCGACCGTTTCAGGGCGGACTTTGAGGTCGGCAAAAGTAAGCGAAGTCATAGTGCTGTAATCGTAGGCCCTTGGCTGGTGATTGAATTGCCAGGTGGAATCACCGTCACTGGCTCTGATCGAGCTCCTTGGCGTTGTGGCGTATGGCGAATTGTCTGGTTTCTTTCGAATCGCAGCCGACGCAGAATTGGCGCCAAGTCTTGCCGAGTCGATAAGGATGGCAGAACTTGCTCATGTCGAATTTCGACACTACTCACTGATCAGCGCGCATATTCAATCGCTGGGCGTTGATCCAGAAGTAGCAATGGCGCCATTCGTAGGCGCTTTCGACGGATACCACGAGCGAACCAAACCGGCCGATTGGTTTGAAGGGTTGGTCAAGGTATATGTAGGTGATTCACTCGCTACGGATTTCAATCTTGAGATTGCAAATCTACTTCCTTCGGAATCTCAACAAATAATTTTAAAGACCGCAGATTCGAGCAGTCATATCGAATTTGCGGTTTCAACCCTGAAATCAGCGATGGCAATTGATGAACGTTTGCGCGGGAGACTTGCGCTTTGGGCCAGGCGCTTGGTTGGCGAGGCGATCGCGCAAGCTCAATCATTAGCCGCAGAGCATGACGGGCTCTTCGAGTTGATAAACGGGGCAACGATGAACGGATCGCATACTGAAGGGGCAAGCGAATTAGTTGGACTTGATTTAGGACGAGCGTTCATAAGGCTTACCGAGAAGCACACCCAACGTATGCAAAGACTTGGTTTGGCAGCTTAGCTAAATGCTTCCAAAGCCCACTCGACGTTCGCTTGGCTCGCCGATCTCAAGGTAGGCAAGTTTTTCGATCGGGATCAAGACAGTTCGGCCTTTTTCATCCGTCAGCGAAAGCACGCCACCACTTTTGAGCGCGTCCGCAACATCTTTTTCGATCTCACTAGATTTGCGGGTACTTTCTAAAACTATTTCTTTTGCTGAGTACGTGACGCCGATCTTAACTTCCACTTGGTGCTCCTTGGTACGAGTGATTTCGCTGTCTATGCTTCCTGCCTGAGTTAAGGTCCTGTCACTAGCCTAGCGGTTGTTGTTCGTAGAGCGGGAAGCCAGAGATGCCTCTCCATTGGAGGTTAGCGACCAACTCGCAGGCTCGCTCGCGGGAGAGTCGGCCATCTCGTTGTAACCAGTATCTTGCAGTCACTTGGGCGGTTCCAATCAGGCCGACGCCTAACAACATTGCAGCCTCTTCCGGCAATCCGGTGTCGGCCGCAATAACTGCACTTGCCGCGGTCGCGCATTCGTAAGTCATGCGTGTCAATCGTTCGTTGACTGCGGGATCGCTGGTCAAATCGTTTTCGAAAAGAAGGCGGAATGCCTCACTTCCGCCATCAACAAAAGCAAAGTACGCCTCGACGGTCGCGCGAACACGGAGGGAGTTATCGTGAGTTGAAGCTATCGCGCGTTGTAATGCAAAGAGAAGTGAATCAATGTGTAGATCAAGAACGGCAAGGTACAGATCTAATTTGCTCGGGAAGTGTTGGTATAGAACCGGCTTGCTGACTCCTGCCCGCTCTGCGATTTCGTCCATACCCGCCGCGTGGTACCCAGATGCCGTGAACACGTCGAGAGCGGCGCCGAGGAGTAGGGCGCGACGTTGGTCACGAGGTAGTCGGTTCACTCGCTCGGGCGTCGACTGGCTCATTTGGTAGATGTTAGGCGGGATTCGATTGGGCGGAATACCTCGCCACCTGGAAAGGTTTGCCTGAGTACGGATAGACAGCCTGCCTGAGTACGGATAGACAGCCTGAGAGAGGCCCTTGATGAATTACGCACCGTTAGTGGAACCCGCTGCAGAACTATCAATCAACGAGGTGAGGCGGTACAGCCGACACCTGATCATTCCAGAGGTCGGGATGAGTGGTCAGAAACGCTTGAAATCGGCCAAAGTGCTCTGCGTAGGCGCTGGCGGTCTTGGCTCGCCTGCCCTCATGTATCTGGCAGCGGCAGGAGTGGGCACGCTAGGAATCGTTGAATTCGACACCGTCGACGAATCCAATCTTCAACGACAGATCATTCATGGCCAATCCGATATCGGGCGGAGTAAAGCCCAGAGTGCACGAGATAGCGTTTACGAGATCAACCCTTTAACCGAAGTTGTACTCCACGAGGTCCGCCTCGATGTAACGAATGTAGAGGAGATTTTTTCGCAGTACGACCTGATTGTCGATGGCACAGATAATTTCGCCACCCGCTATCTAGTGAATGACGCCTGCGTGCTACTAAATAAGCCTTATGTCTGGGGTTCGATCTATCGTTTTGACGGTCAAGCTAGCGTTTTTTGGTCAGCTCATGGGCCTTGTTACCGTTGCCTTTATCCTGAGCCCCCACCGCCGGGAATGGTTCCGAGTTGTGCCGAAGGTGGCGTACTCGGTGTCCTCTGCGCAAGTATCGGCTCAATTCAGGTAACCGAAGCAATCAAACTTCTAATGGGTATCGGTGAACCACTCGTCGGCCGGCTAATGATTTACGACGCGCTTGAGATGTCATACCGAACTATCAAGATTCGCAAAGATCCCCAATGTCCGATCTGTTCGCCGAACGCCACCCAGACCGAGTTGCTGCCAGATTATGAAGCATTCTGCGGAACCATCTCGCAGGAAGCCATGGCGGCGGCCCAGGAATCGACTATTTCGGTACGGACACTCAAAACAATGATCGATTCTGGCGCAAATATGGTTTTGATCGATGTGCGCGAGCCCAATGAGTTTGAGATTCTTCGGATTCCTGGATCCATTTTGGTGCCGAAGCAAGAAATCCTAAACGGCACCGCGTTGGCATCTCTTCCGCAGACTAAGCAGATCGTCCTTTACTGCAAGTCGGGAGCGCGCTCGGCCGAATGCTTGGCAGTAATCAAGTCGGCTGGATTTTCCGATGCGGTTCACGTCGGTGGTGGAGTACTTGCTTGGGCTCGAGAGATTGATCCTTCGTTGCCAACTTACTGATTAGCCAAAGTGGGGATCAATAGTGAATCTCGAGAGCTTTCGGTAGATCATGGATTTCCACTCGTTGCGCAAAACCGATTGCTTCACCATCTGTCTGCAACGGTAGTGGGGTTTTGCCT
The DNA here is from genome assembly GCA_025355805.1 of Actinomycetes bacterium. Classification (GTDB taxonomy): domain Bacteria; phylum Actinomycetota; class Actinomycetes; order Nanopelagicales; family Nanopelagicaceae; genus JANXYY01. The sequence continues at coordinate 7,290 of JANXYY010000145.1, read as the reverse complement.
TCAAGAATGATGCAGCTTTGATCGTGAAGATGAAGGATTGAACGGCCATGGGGAGTCCGACCGCGAAGAAGGATTTGGGCGGCATGGAATAATGCGCTCGGGTTACTCGAAGTGATGGCCATGAGATCAACTCCGCTGTCGAAGGAGGCCCGTGGAGTGGGACGTAACGGTCGATCTTTCACGTAGGTCCACGGATCAGTCGAAGTGATTAGAACGAGTGCGAATTCCTTTCGCACGCTGTCGGGAGAAATCAATGAGATGGGCCTACTACCCCCTCTGCGTGCCACTTCGACGAGTGCTCTGCCGGTTGCTGCTAGGTAGAGTCCCAGTGAAGAGCGGCTGCCTCGCTTGCGCAAACGATCGACCTCGTGCACTACGGCGGCATCAAATCCCATTCCGGCGCAAAAGTTAAAGATTCGGGTCTGGACTAACTCATTCTCTTCCCAACGCAGATACCCGAGATTTAACTCGCGAGTTCGATGACTAGAGATGCTTTCAATCAATTGTTCAGTCGCTTCACTCGGATCGGCTGCGATACCGGCTGCTCGCGCGAACACGTTGACGTTTCCGCCGGGTATGACGCCGAGGCGCGGACCACGGCTTTTACCGATGCGCAGGTCGACCACACCGTTCACGACTTCGTTAATTGTGCCATCGCCACCAAAACCGATGACCAAGTCATAGCCGGCACTGGCGGCCGCTAGTTCACGAGCATGCCCTCGATGGTTTGTCGAGACGACTTCGAGGTCGGTCGCTGCACTAAGGGCCCTGGCCACCATTGACTTGTACCTTGGCGTCGTCGAAGTCGCGCTGGGGTTGACAATGAGCAATGCACGCATGTCTTCAGGCTAACCTCTAAACATGCTTTTCCGAATCGCCCCGATCAGAAGAATCGGCGCGGCCCTCTTGTTCGCTGAGTCGGCAGCCTTTGGGATTGCCAGCATCTGGTTCTGCTTCGAGCTTTTGGTGGCCAGACCAAAACACTTGATCGCTGCATTGTTTGAACTTGGAATCTTTGTACTTTTTGGCGTCGTCGTTTTTTTTGCCGCCCGGGGCCTGCCTACTAGGCGTCGCTCCGGACGAACAGCGGCCCTTTTAATAAATCTGATCGCCTTGCCAATTTCTTATTACCTCGGGCAAGCGGGACGTTGGACGTTCGCCGCACCAATCGCCATCGTCGCCATCGTCGTGTGTGCCGCGCTGATTTCGGCCGAAAAATGAACGAACTCGTTGACCCACTCACCGGGCTTGCGAGTCCATCGATCTTGCGCGAGCGACTCAACTGGTTGCTTAGTCGACGAGCAGAAGATCAACGCCCCTTTGGACTCTTGTTGTTAGATATTTCAAACTTCGCACGGATCAATTCCGCGTACGGGGTGTCAGTTGGCGACTCCATTTTGGTCATTGCCGCCGATCGTATGCGTACCTGCGTTCGCCCATCGGATGTAGTCGGTAGGTTGGGTAACGACGATTTTCAGATCCTCTTTAGCGATGGGATGAACTCGGATGCGGATCTGAAAGCATCCGTAGACCGAGTAGTAGCTGCCCTCAATGTTGAATATGACTTGGCCGGGCTCAAAATTGAAATTCAGGTCGACGCGACCGCGCTATTCGTCGGAGTGCCGTACCCGGAATCGGAGCAGATCTACCGCCGAGCCGACGTGAATCTCGCCGCGGCAAAACGCGAATCCCGAATGGTGCTCGAGCCGTTCTAATTCTCCGGTGAGCGGCGGGTTGCCTCACTGTGAGCGGCGGGTTGCCTCACTGTGAGCGGCGGGTTGCCTCACTCTTTATTCGGTGAGCGGCGGGTTGCCTCACTGTGAGCGGCGGGTTGCCTCATCCCAGTTCGGCTATGGCCCTGAGAACGTCGCCGCTGGCTCGGTTGACAGTCCATTCGTTCAAGGATGATGCTCCCAGTTGCCGATAAAAATTTATGGCTGGCTCATTCCAATCCAAAACCGACCACTCGAGGCGGCCATAGTCATTTTCGATACAAATGCTGGCCAACCTTGATAGCAGCGCGCGTCCATGCCCTTCGCCGCGCTCGGATCGCTTGACGTAAAGATCGTCGAGGTAAATGCCATGTCGGCCCAGCCAGGTCGAGTAACTGACGAACCAGATCGCGAACCCAACTATCTCATCGGTGGATTCGTCGATCGCCACGTGTGCATGGACCAAAGGAGCCTCGGCGAAAAGAGACGCCTGGAGATCGGCGGGGGTGGCTAATACTTCATCCACCGCTCGTTCATAACTGGCCAACTCGACGATTAAGCCATGAATCGAGGTCACATCTTGAGGTAACGCTTCGCGAATCGTCATCGGCTTAGCGTAAATCATTTGCCAAGAGGGATCGTCGCCTGTGCCTCTGGCCAAATCGATGCGCCCTGGATGTGGGCTCCTTACGTCGGGGTGAGTTATGAGCCAGGTGGACCGTGAGATTGCAGCGTCGGTGCGAAGCGAGTTATTACGCCGATCGCAGAGCACTCGAGTTGAAAGCCAGATGGTTACTCAGGTTATCGAAGACGAGATATCTCGACGGGATCTCACCAATGACGAACGCCTGCAACTCAACCGGAGGGTCCACGAATTGGTCTCTGGTTTTGGTGCGCTTCAGCCTTTAATCCAGGACCCGAGTATTGAGGAGGTATGGGTGAATTCGCCGAGTCGAATATTTGTGGCTCGTGGCGGACGATCAGAACTTACAAATCTAGTCATGACTAGTGCCGAAGTTCGCGACAGTGTCGAACGAATGCTAGCCGGAAGCAATCGACGTTTAGATCTATCTAACCCATTTGTAGATGCGACGTTGGCCGATGGGAGTCGGCTGCACGTTGTGATCCCTGACGTCACCTCGAAGCATTGGTGCGTAAACATTCGCAAGCATGTTTTAAGGGCAGCGACCTTGCCCGATCTGGTTGATCAGTTGGTGCTTGATTCGTCTGCGGCAGATTACTTGACACAGAGCGTGGCTGCTGGCAAAAACATTGTTGTTAGTGGGGGGACCCAGGCCGGCAAAACCACTCTCTTGAATTGCTTGATCTCCGCTGTGCCTTCTTATGAGCGAGTTATAACGGTTGAGGAGGTCTTCGAACTCGCACCACAAGTTGCAGATCTCGTAGCCATGCAGACACGCCAAGCCAATCTGGAAGGCGAGGGTGAAATCACCTTAAGAAGGCTGATTAAAGAGGCGCTGCGGATGCGTCCATCGAGAATAATCGTTGGCGAAGTACGCGGAGCAGAGGCGTTGGATTTGTTAATTGCTCTCAATTCAGGCTTACCCGGTATGGCCAGTATCCACGCAAACTCGGCAAGGGAAGCGGTAAAGAAACTTGCGATCCTTCCCCTTCTCGCAGGAGAAAACGTCAGACATGATTTCATCATTCCGACGGTCGCCGCGGCAATTGATTTGGTTGTGCACTGTCAACTCGATGCGAAGACCGGCAATCGTCGCGTCTTCGAGATCGTCTCGTTATCGCCTTCAACATCTGGCGAGGATATCGATGTTGTTGACATTTTCACCCGCACGAATGACCAATTGATCAACGCCGACGTATCAATGCGAGGTGAATCAGATGGATAAATTCTTCTCACCAACTTCCATGTTCATCATGATTTTGTCTCTCCTCATTGGGGTTAGCCTCGCTTCGCTCCTCGACTCTCCGGCACGAAAAATGGAGCGCAATAGATCTGATCGCAGCTGGCTCACACAAACCCCAAAGCAGATCATAAGTGCGGTGGCACTGTTGGGGGTGGGACTCATTTTGGGCACGGCAATCTTTGGTTCCTACGTGATCGCGGCGCCATTTGCGTTCTTCCTAGCCGCTACGCCGTCCTTCAAGGCGGGCTCTAACCGTCGTCAAATTGCGAGCGCGATCACGCAGGCATGGCCTGATGCCATCGACCACCTAAGTTCAGCAATCCGCGCGGGGTTAAATCTCTCGGAATCGCTTTCCGCGATCGGATTGAGAGGCCCGGCACCTCTCCGTCCGGTCTTTATCGCCTTGGGAAACGACCTTGCCTCGGGTACCTCGCTCGAGAAGGCACTCGTCCAATTCTGTGTTGAATGTAATGATCCAATTGCGGATCAATTGACCGAAACGATTCTCATCGCGCACGAAGTTGGCGGCAGTGAAATTGGCCGGCTCCTTCGCACTTTTTCGCAATTCCTTCGTCTAGAGATCCAAACTCGGGACGAGATTCGCGTTCGCCAAGGGTGGGTGGTAAATGGAGCACGGATTGCGGCCGCAGCGCCATGGATACTGCTGGCACTACTTTCCCTACGCAAAGAGTCCGTTGCCGCATATCAGACATCTGGTGGAATCTTGACGATCGTAATTGGTGGCGTCGTTAGCGTCGTTGCATATCTCTGGATGCGCCGCCTAGCACGATTAGGGGTGACGGCGATATGAGAGAGACAGGAATTGCGTTTCTGGTTACACCGTTTTTGTTGATAGTCGGGTACTGGTCGATGCATAGAGAGGATGAAATCTGGGGAATTAGTAACGCCTATTCTCAGGTGGCACGGGCACTGGCTCCTGCAAAATCGCGAATCAATAAAAGTGTTTTGCGACGGATTGCACGAATGGGAGTCAGTTCGCCACTGACTCATGATCAATACCGACGCGAGCAAATTCGATGGGGATCCGGTGCCTTAATAATTGGAGTTCTACTGGCGATTTGGTTTCATCCGGGGCCAATTCGCTCGATGGTTCTCCTGGCCCTGAGTGCGGTCTCAGGTGTCGTACTACGAGATCGCCAGTTAACTGCGCAGGTAAAACGTCATGAGGCAATGATTGAAGCGCGCTTTCCTCAAGCCGCGGAGCTTCTGGCGTTAGCTGTGTCGGCCGGTGAGTCGCTAACAGCGGCTCTTGATCGATTGGTTGCGCGAGGCAAGGGTCCGCTGATCGCCGAATTTGATTCAGCGATAAATCTTATGAAGGCAGGCGTGCCACTTGGGATTGCCCTCGACGAGATTGCGCACCAAAGCGGAGTTCCTGCTCTCGAACGCTTTATCGACGGAGTTATCGTCACGCTAGAACGAGGTACACCCATTGCGGAAACTCTACGCATGCAGGCCAACGATGTCCGTGAAGAGCATCGCCGCGCCCTTTTAGAAGCAAGCGGTCGGGCCGAAATCGCAATGATGATTCCGATCGTCTTCCTCATCATGCCGATCACCGTGCTCTTTGCGCTCTGGCCGAGCATTACAACGCTCTCCTCTATGACCTACTAAAGAATGGAAAATCAAATGCATTCGATAACTGATTACGTGACTCGCCTGTGGTTACGCGTATGGACCTCAATTCTTAAGTACATAAATGCAAAGAACGGTAAGCGTGAGCGAGGCGATGTCCCAGGCTGGGTCCTTGTGCTGCTGATGACAGCCGGACTCGTGACTGTGATGTGGGCTGTGGCGGGGCCGAAACTTACCGCTCTCCTATCCTCTGCGCTCGATTCGGTTTCACGTAGATGAATGAAAAGGGATCGATCGAAGCCGGACTTATGTTGGCTCCGCTTGCGCTCCTCTTGGCTGGAATGTTGGAGATCGGACTCATCTCGCACGCACGTGATGTCTTGGTAAGTGTGGCCAATGATGCTGCACGCGCGACGGCAATTAGCGGCGACCCCCAGGCAGCGAAAGACGTAGTGAGGATTCGGGGTTCACGCGCCTTGGGTGGGGTCGACATCCAGACGACGCGTGTCCAGTATGAGTTTAGTGGAGGAGTTAAGCAGGTCGTGATCGAGATTGCGGCACCGATGTCCCTGTTCTCGATTTTCGGAATACGCGGAATCAAAGTCTTAGGCCATGCGATTGCCGAGAGTTAAACATCTAGATCAGAGAGAACGCGGAAGCGCGATCATCGAGTTTCTCCTCTTTGGCATTCTTCTGCTCGTTCCGCTTGCTCTGGGGATGGTCGATGTGTCAAATTATTTCAGCGCGTTAATGGCCGGACAGAGCGCTGCCAGAGAAGCGGCTCGCAGTTACTCGCTGTCTCCATCGAGTCAAATTGCTGAGACTAATGCGCAAGCGATTGCCCTTCGAATACTTGCCGATGCGGGCATCCAATATCACGATTTCAGATTAAGAGTTGTTTGCTCTGCTTACCCCTGTCTTACTCCCGGAGCTTCAGTGAAGGCCCACGTCGACTTCCGCACTGATCTGCGGGTTGTCTCGCGTGCGATTCACGTTGAAGAAACGGAGCCTGTAGATACCTGGGTGATTGGTCGATGAGAGGCTCGGAATCAAAATTTGAACGTGGGTCAATCTCCCCTTTAATTATTGGCGCAGTTCTTATTGGGGCACTACTTCTAGGCGTAATTGCGGATTCGGCGCGAGTGTTTTTGGTACACCGTGAGTTAGTCCGACTTGCGGATTCAACGGCGCTTGCGGCCGCAACTGCACTCGACTTGAACTCCTATTATTCGACTGGGTCTGTTGGATCGATGCCTATTGATCGGGATGGTGCCTGGCAGATTGCACAACGCTGGGTCGCGCAGAGTCGAAATTCAACATCTCACGTACAAAATGTACAGATTTCATCATTGGCGGTAGACATGGGAACAATTCAGATCACGCTGGCTGCCGACGTGCCGGAGCGGGACTTTTACGCAATTGGAAGATCCCACGTCGTGACTATCAGTGCATCAGCTTCGGCTTCCTCGGTGCGGAAGTAGCACTTCACTTTGACCCGCTAGGATTATCGTTGTGGCGCAGCGCGAATATGCAATCGAGATAAGTGCGCTAAACGCTACCTTGACATCAATTGAATTTGTCGTTGATCTTCCAAAACTTGCCAATCGGATCAAAGAATTAGAGCAGGCCGCAGGTGTCCCCAATCTTTGGGATGATAGTGATGCGGCCCAGCACGTAACCAGTCAATTGTCATATGCTCAGAATGAGTTGCGCCAGTTGACGGTACTACGCCGACGTGTTGATGATCTTCCGATTCTGCTAGAACTTGCTGAAGCCGAGAGCGATCAAAACGCTTTCGCCGAAGCAGACATTGAACTTGATTCGCTGACGGTCGCGATCGGGCTGATGGAGGTGCGGACGTTACTAAATGGCGAGTACGACGCGCGGGAGGCGCTCATCACAATTCGATCAGAGGCGGGGGGAGTTGACGCCGCCGATTGGGCTGAAATGTTGCTCCGCATGTATCTACGTTGGGCCGAACGCCACGGTTACAAGAGTGAAATCTTTGATATCTCTTACGCCGAAGAAGCGGGAATCAAGTCAGCGACTTTCAAAATCAGTGCGCCCTACGCATATGGCACTCTCTCCGTCGAGCA
>JANXYY010000127.1 GCA_025355805.1 Actinomycetes bacterium | reverse complement strand
GCGGCTTTGCGCGTTACTCAGTCGACGCTTCGTGGGTTGTTCCGCATTTTGAAAAAATGCTTTACGACAATGCACTCCTTTTGCGCGTATATGCGCACTGGTGGCGACTCACCGGATCAGACCTTGCACTTCGAGTCGTCCGCGAGACTGCTGATTTTATGATTCGTGAATTACGCACCCCTGAAGGTGGGTTTGCCTCAGCGATCGATGCCGACAGCGAAGGAAGAGAGGGGGCCTTTTACGCGTGGAATCAAGAAACCCTCTATGAATTATTGGGCGTCGACGATGGTGCTTGGGCAAGTTCTCTACTAAACGTCACACCATCAGGAACATTTGAAGATGGATTTTCGACTTTGCAGTTGCTTCGAGATCCAGAAGATGACGACCGATGGGAACGCATTAAGGGCGTGCTGTTTGCATCCAGGAGCCGCCGTCCCCGACCACACCTTGACGATAAAAATGTGGCAGCATGGAATGGCTTGGCTATCGCTGCTCTTGCGGAAGCCGGAGTCTTCTTCGATCAGCCAACTTGGATTCTGGCATCAGAATCTGCCGCCGAGTTACTCGTGAAAGTTCACTTGGGAAATCACGGGTCGAATCGCCTCAACCGCACTTCGCGAAATGGAGTGGCGGGCTCGAACTGGGGCGTGTTAGACGACTATGGAAGTACGGCCGAAGGATTCCTCGCGCTGTACCAAGCGACTGGAAACGTGCGCTGGTTCGATCTCGTCGGCTCATTGCTTGAGAGCGTTGTAACGCATTTCTCTGATGGTTCAACTGGATTCTTCTACACCGATCAGGATGCACCTCAATTGGTGCAACGACCGAAGACGGTTTATGACAATGCCGAACCATCTGGCTGGTTTGCACTCGCAAAGGCACTCGTCAGCTACTCGGCTCTAAGCGGCAATGGCGAATATCGAAAGATTGCGGAGAGTCTGCTCGTCCCTGTTCCAGAAATGGCAAAAACATCGCCCATGGGAGTTGGGTGGGGATTGGTCGCCGCCCAGGCTCTACTCTGCGGCCCAATTCAAATCGCCATAATCGGCCCCGACGACGATGCGCTGCGGCGGCAGTTTATAAAGGCGGCGTGGCAGTCATCGACGCCAGGCACCGTGATTGCATTCTCCAAACCCAACTTGGACTCCCCTGTTGACCTGCTAAAAGATCGCCCTCTGCTTGAAAAAAAGACCACCGCCTACCTTTGCCGAGGATTCGTTTGCGATCAACCAACAAATGATTTGTTCAAATTCCGTGAACAGCTGAACTATTGAAGTCGCGTCACTTATACGAGATGCTAATGAGGAGATGGCAATCATGTGCGAGCACGATTTTCGATTGAGCGCTGACGGTGAAGTCACGTGCATTAAGTGTTTCGCGCGTGACGATGAAATGGAACTTCCCGTCGGAGAACACTCCTTCAGATCGCCCGAAGTATCTACACGTGATTTAAAGAAGTTCCCTTAGAGCCCGTTCAATTTGCTGTGCATGTTCTTCTGGATGACGCACATAATTTTCAAACCATCTCATGACGGGGTAACGGCCCGACTCGGAGTGTTCGCCATATCGCGTTAAATCCTTCGGTCCCATTCGCCTGATCACATCTAAAGTGGCTGCTCGCACTGAGCGAAAGACGGCAATCGAATTTGCCACCGGAATCTTTTCGTAACCTAGGACCAGGTTTTCGGCCCAAGCGCCTTCGTCATATCCTTGAATGATGGAGCCCAGGGGTTCGGCGATCAGCCTCCGAATGCGTGCATACGATTGCGCTTCACTATCTGCGACATGATGAATGATTTGTCGGGACGACCACCCATCGGGGTGTTTGCGATCAAGAACCGATTCACTCAATCCAAGAACGAGTGATTCAAATCGAATCGTCGCGTTTTCGTACTCTTCAACATACGTGTGCAGTTCCGAGTTCACGTGCGACTCCCCAATGATGACGGAAACTAACTCCTCGCAAAGAACGAGTAGATCTCTTCGGTATCGCCCAATTTGAAGTGCCACTCGTATTTGCCGGGCTCAAGTGGCATGCCGAAGAACGGAAATACGAAGGGGACGTAAATCGCGGTTCCAGATTCCATGCCGGCAGGCCTTCCTGATTCAACGAAGCCCTCCATGTGGATCGGATCTGGTGATTCTCCAGGGCTCACCGGGTGCCCATCTGTATCCAGCAAATCCAGCGACCAAGGCATCTTCGTGTTGGTCAGATTCCAAGGGATCTGAGCGTGAATTACTACTACGAATGGGCCAGTTGGAGTCGTAATAATCGACCATCCTGCGCCCAACATATTCAGTTTTCCCTCGGAGATCTGCGCGGCATCCGCGAGCAAAATCGTGACTTTAGGTTCGAAGATATCCATGAGACGAGCCTAGACGCCGCTCACCAGAAAACAGAGTGAGGCAACTCGCCGCTCAAGGTGAGGGGACTCGCCGCTCACCAGAAAACAGAGTGAGGCAACCCGCCGCGGATGTCGGGCATTGGCGGACATAGAATCGGCTATGCCCTTCACCGGCGGTGTTGAGATTGAACGAAAATTCGACGTCGGTGAGACGACTCAGTTACCGCCTTTGCATCAGTTACCCGGGGTGGACCGGGTCGAGCAGCCTGTCGAGCACCAACTCGACGCCACCTATTTTGATACCGCCGACTTGGCGCTAGCGACTCGAGGAATGACGTTGCGTCGACGCACCGGCGGCGAGGACGCTGGTTGGCATCTCAAATTGCCGGTCGCTTTGGATGTGCGCCGGGAAATACGCGAACCTCTGGCGGTGGATCCCAACATCGTGCCGCCACCATTCTTGCTTTTGCTGCGTGTA
>JANXYY010000105.1 GCA_025355805.1 Actinomycetes bacterium | reverse complement strand
TCTCCGCCTGCAGGGTTTTGTAGCCTTCCATCTGAATTGCGCTGTAGTGGAAGAACACCTTCGTACCTACCGCCATTTGATTAGCTCCTCACAACCCGGGTGAATGCGCAAAAAAACGAATCAGAGATCAAATCCGAGCCGACGAGCACTTCTCGCGCGCTGGCGGGAGTCTCTGAGCCTACGGAGACGCTTAACCAGCATCGCATCGAAATCAAGGGCGGAATCGCGGTCGATGATGTCGTTGAGAAGTTGGTAATAGCGTGGCGGCGTCAACTCAAAGAGTTCCTTGATCGCGCTCTCTTTGGCCCCGGCGTACTTCCACCACTGGCGCTCAAACTCCAGAATGAGACGATCTCGGTCAGTCAATTCGCGCATCGCCGAGCCTTCATCAAGGCTCCTAACTGCCGATCCAGATTCCACGCTCTAGCTCCTCTGACAAGTCTGACCAGTCTGACCAACTGTCTGCTTGCCTACCCATGTTAGAGGTCGAATTACACCTTTGTCATTTACTACGACTATTACAGAGTGCCGAGAATTTCGGTGATATCAGCCTCACTGGTCCTGGGGTTGACGATGGCAAAGCGCAGTATTGGCTCGCCGTGGTGCGCTGATGGGGCAACGAAGGCGAAATGCTCATGGAGCAAGCGATCGCTCCACTTTGAATAATCATCGGCATCCCAGCCCTTACGAGTGAAGGCGACGATTGATAGCGTCGGCTCGATTAGCAGTTCGCAGGCCGGATGGGCATCGATTAGGCGAGCTGCGACCTTAGCCATCCGCAGCGTATCTTCCACCGCCTTGGTGTAAGCCCGGGTTCCATGGGCAGCCAATGAAAACCAGAATGGCAACCCTCGTGGGCGGCGCGAAAGATGGATCGCATAATCAGAGGGATTCCAATCGCCCTCCTCGCTTTGCAGTGGTTCTAAATAAGAGGCGTGTTGGGTGTGCGCGCGCTTTGCGATCGGTGGATCGCGATAAATAAGTGCACAAGCATCAAAGGGTGCAAACAACCATTTATGTGGATCAACAACGAATGAATCTGCTAGTTCAATGCCATCAAAGAGGTGGCGAACACTCGGAGCCGCCAACCCAGCGCCGCCGTACGCTCCATCAACGTGAAACCAAATTTTTCGGCGCTTTGCGCATTCCCCCACACCTCGCAAATCGTCAACGATTCCAAGGTTTGTTGTGCCAGAGGTGGCCACCACAGCGAACGCACGACCATTTGTGTCGGTTTCATATTCGTCAATCGCGGCATCCACACTGGCGCCGGTTAATCGCCCACTTGAATCTACAAAGCATTTGATTACGTCGACATCCATTACTTTTGCCGCAGTTGTGATCGACGAGTGAGACTCTTCGCTGCATGCGATCGCCCATCGGGTCACATCCTTGTTCTGGTGGCGCAGGTGATCACGCGCGGCTACAAGTGCCGAAAGATTTCCTAAAGTTCCGCCTTGGACAAAAACGCCACCTGCGCCTTTCGGCAGACCGGCGAGATCCGAAATCCAGCGCAAAGCCTGATTTTCGGCAAATACTGCACCCGATGCTTCAAGCCACGAGCCGCCATAGAGTCCGCTGGCTCCAACAATCAGATCGAAAAGACTTGAGTACTCGGTGGGCGCGTTGGGGATAAATGAGAGAAATCGAGGGTGATCAACCGAGATACAAGCTGGCGCCAACACTTCGCCAAAGAGCCGGAGGGTCTCAGTGCCGCCTAACCCATCTTCAGTGATGGTGGATCCCGCGTCCGCTGCCAATTCTTGAGCCGTGCGAGGCGAGTCAAGGATGGGTGGATCCATTTTCAGGCGGGCCAGCGCATATTCGAATATTTCATCAGCGACAATTTGGGTTTCCGACGTGAATTTGTGCACGTGGAGATCCTCTCACGCCGGAATCAAACTATTTTGCAGGATATTTGAAGCCAAGCGGCCCACTCGCGGCCGCGGTTAGCAGGTTCTCGGTCACCTGAGTGACAAAAGTTCGCGTCCGAGCCGAGACGCTGTTAGTGAGCCCTCGCTCGACCCACATCATCGTTCCCACCGAGATCGTCCCCGCCCCACTTGGCGAGACTCCATAAACCATGTTGGAAGTATTGAACTTATTCTTTTCGGCGCCACAAGCAACGACTGATCGGGACACCACTTGAACTCGCCCAACGAAACGGCTCGGCACACCAACGTGATCAACCTCGGGTCCGATAATGCCGGGATAACTATCGCCCATTTTCGCATGAGTGGATCGAAAAATAAACGAATGAGGAGCGCTCACCTGAAAGCTCCCAACTGCTGGAAAACAATTGTAATTCTGGCCAGTTAACGCTGATTCGGGACGGTTACTATCGCGAAAGCGGATTGTCGGGTTCACTTTATTTGGATCTTCCGAGGCCGATTTATAAAGGATCATCTGGCGATTGGCACCGAGAGGTGAAGGGGCCAGCCGAGTTCGCCAATAAGCAATGTTGGCACCGAAGAAAAGTAGGTTTGTGCCGTGGCTACGCGCCCGCTCGACGGCGTCGCGTTCTTCAGTTGTCCAATACTCATCATGCCCACCCGAAACATAAGCCCGCGCACCATCAAGTAAGTTTGGAATCGTCGCGACATCTACATCGCTCACGTAGGCGATATTCAATCCCAACCGCTCCGCCGTTATCAGCAATGGTTGAACATAATTTAGATATTTACCACTGCCGTAACCCCAATTATTTGGTCTATCAAAGGACAAGACGCGCGCTCGATCCAGAAAACCCGTCTTACCGCTATACGCACTAGCCCCATGCCACCGGTTATAGGCAAGGCTAGTCATCATTGGAATAGCGAAAACGAGTCGGTCACGCGTATCCAGTTGACGCACAATCAGGGGCATGAAGGCTTCGTGCCCGACGCCCGAGACAATTTTCACTAGATAGAAACCTGGGGGTAATCCGTCGGTTGAAATCTGGGCACTCTCCTGCCAATGACTTTCACTCAGATGAGTTATCGCATCAATCTTTTGGGCAGATTGCTTCACACATGGCAGTGATGGCGAAGTCCAATAGGACTTAGCGGCTAGCCCGTCGTAATAACCCATCCGGTATGCAGTTAATGTGAAACTCCCTGGCGGGCACGTGACAAAGGCCCGTACCTGTTCACCGGGGCGAACGGAATTCGGTGAGAGAAATCCAGCGGTATCGACATTGAAGTTCTTTTTAGCGATCCCCCACTGGTCGCTTTGCGCCTGTGCCAACGGAACGAATCCCGAAACAAGTACCGTTAGACAAATAAAAGATACCCAGCGACGCATGATCGATGAGTGTAAGCGAGTCACCTGAGAATCTCATTTTGGGCTGAAGTTTCAAGCAGCGCTCGCAGTGAAAGCACCGACGAGTTGGCAGCCAGTTGCACACCTTCAAGCCGAGTCGCGAGAGCCAAGAATACGACCGCAGTGGTGAGCGCATCGCCGAGCGCATTATGGGGGGCGTACGCCGGGAGATTTAGACGTCGTGCGAGAAATTCAAGTGAAGGCTCGCGCCCGTTCCCCTCTTGAGCGTAACCAGCCGCTCGAGCCAATGCCGCCGTGTCGATCATCAGTTTCGAAAACGCCAATCCCGTTCGACGTAAGTGACGTTGTAGGAAGGCACGTTCAATCCAAGCCGCGTGGGCGATCACCACTCGACCAGCCATTTGGGCTGCTATTTCGGGAATGATTTCTTCCAAAGCGCCGGCTTCTTGCAAATCAATCGGACGCAATCCGTGTACTCGTATCGAATCTACAGAGGGAACTCTGCCCGGTCGAACCTCACGATATAAATTATCTGAGGCAGTGATCCGTGCTTCATGGATCTGCGTTGACCCAATAGAGATGATCTCGTCTCGTCGAAGATCAAGACCCGTGGTTTCGACGTCGATGACGCAGTAATCGATGCTCCGCCAATCTCCGTCGAGATCGACTTGGGAGTAATGGCTGTACTTATTAAGGCGTTTCAAGCAAGCCTCGATTCCCACTCACTTTGAATCCGAGTCTGGATGGCTGCCACAGCCCGAAAAGATTCTCGAAGGTGACGTCGAGTTAATGAATCCAGATTTTGCGGAGATACCCAACTCGAACCCACTCGTCCACTACGAATTCCATCAATCTCCTGTTCGAAAGCAAGTTGATAGATGTCCTTAAAGGCACCAATAAGAATGTCAGCTTCCTCATCCTTCAAAAGTCCTGCGGAAGCAGCTCGCCTCAATCGATCGATAGTTCCTCCGCGAACATCCCCAAGTGCAATTGCAAGCCAGCGCGCCAAGGAGGAAATCGGATTCAATCCTCCTCGTTTCAAGTCCAGACCGCCGCGGTGCTCGCCTGAATGTTCGATTACGAAATTGCGGACAAAACCGATCGGTGGTTTCTTAGCCAGCGTAAATCGAAGCAAGGCTGCCAGAAATTCATTGCTCCGAGTGGTGGCTCGAATGGTGTCAGTAATAGTGCGACCAATGGCCAATTGAGTCAGCGGCTGACTATCGGCGACAATCGAAGATAAGAGCAGGGCGCCGGCTCGGGTTGGATCGGCTAACCAGCCTCGTGAGGCCGTGATCCAGGAAGATCTCGAGCGACTAAAAAGCGGATTATCGGCGTTTGCTCCGTCGGGACAACGGTGAAGGCCGCACTGCTCCATCCGAACGAGCACTTGGCTCGCTTTCCCCCGAATCCCCTCAGCTGGATCAAAAGAATCCTCGGATTCTGCCCAAACGATTGCTGTATCAACATCAGAATTTGGCAACGCCTCGCGGCGAGCCATCGATCCAAGGATGAGCCAAGAACTTGGCGCGACGTTCTCATTTGTGTCCGAGAGAGTAAGAAGTCGAGTGAGGATTGCATCGATAATCGCGGATATCAGCGCACCAACGTGTAGTGGTGGCACGCCGCTATCGTGCAATTCCACAATCGAAGGCAGCAAAAGTCGGGATGCTTCGGCAAGTTGATCGATAGTGCGAGCGGACTCGATTGCCGCCCGAATTAGGAGAGGATTCCGAAGCTCGACCGAGGCGAGGTCCATTGCTCGCACGATCCCGACTGGCTGGTCGTGTTCATCGATTACCACAAGATGATGTACGCCGACTTCGACCATAAGTAAGAACGCTGCGGCCAACGTCGAGTTATTTGGCACGGTGATTAATGGTGTACTCATAATTTCGCGAACCGGAGCGTCGATACTCACCTCGCCTGCGCCGACTCTGTTACGAAAGTCGCGATCTGTAACAAGACCCAATCCCCTAGCTGATCGAATCAGGGCGCAAGAGTGGTCAGATTCATTCATGGCTTTCGCAACATCGCGTACGGGCGTCGAGTCATCGCTCCAAACAATCGAGCGCATATATCGAGTCACGCTTGCTTGGGCATCCGACATCAAAGCGCTCGCGGTGAGGCGATGGCGAGTCATCAAAGTTCCAAAGTGGCTGAACTGCAAGGCCGACGGATCTCGGACAATAGAGCGAGGATCGGGGAGGCGATAACACAAGGTGTCTTCAGCGGCACGAACCGAGAACTCGGGCGGTAAACCAGTTAGTACCGAAATATGGCCAAAGGTATCCCCAGGACCAAGCAGATCTACGACGTTCCCGCGGTCAAGAACCTCAACAGCTCCTGTCCTGACTATGTAGATGTGATCCAAGGCTGGCGATCCCGCCGTGACGATGACGGTTCCTGCGCCGAAATATTCGACTTCGATTTTCCTGGCTAGCCGTTCAATATCGTCGGCATCTAGGGCGTCAAAAGGCGGCTGTTTTGCCAGAAAATCTGTGAACTCCTGCAAGGGTCCCCTCCGAGAATCAATCTTTAGCGTAGACGGAGCAGGTCACGGGTGTAATTGCGCCACCTCTCAGACTCAAATTGAACCGATGAACCTGCTATTTCGTTTTGACGTTGAAGGGTCTTTTGAAGACTCGACGCAATTCGGCGCTTCCGAGTTCGCCCATCAAAACCAAGGAGGGCACATGTCTCAATTCTCCAAAATTGCCAGGGCAGCCGCCGTTGCGGTCGCACTCACTACCACTATCGCCTCTACCCCCGCCTTCGCGGCAACCTCTTACCCGGTAAAACTAAAGGCAGCTGCAACCGGCGCGAATGAAGGTGCTGGAAATGGCAGTCCAACGGGCAGCGCCTCGGGCAATTTCATTGTGAGCGTTTCACGAGGGACTTTCTGCTACAACATCACGTCCAAAGGAATGATTGGAACCAATGGAGTTCACATCCATAAGGGTGCGGTTGGAGCCGATGGACCAGTTGTCATCCTCATGAACTTTAAAAGATTTAACAAACCAGGCAATGTCTGCGTTAAAGCAAGCCCCGCCATTCTCAGCGCCATAGCGATGAGCCCAGGCGCGTATTATTTCAACCTTCACACCCCAGCATTCCCAGCGGGCGCGGTCCGTGGTCAACTGAAAGGGATGTCGAGCACAACAAAGGCTCCGGTTACAAAGGTGCCCGTCTTAACGACTCCCACCACCAAGGCACCAAGTCCAAAACCAGGCTACTGAGCCCCCAGCGGTATCACAGATTATTGCCAGAAAAAACTTTGATTGATGGGTGAACCTGTTCCACGGTCATCTCGTTTAGATGATGAAAGGGTCTTTTAGAAGGCTCGAGGCAATTCGGACCGACCGAGTTCGCCGCTCACAACCTAGGAGTGCATATGTCAAGCTTCTCAAAGTTCGCTAAGGCAGCTGCAGTCGCCGTTGCGATTACCACCGCCTTCGCGACCACACCTGCTTTCGCAACCACCGCACACCCGGTGAGTCTTAAAGTCACCGCCAATGGCGCAAATGAAGGCGCCGGCAAAGGCAGCCCAACAGGCACCGCCTCAGGAAACTTCGTCATCAACAAGACCAAGCTCACCTTCTGCTACAACATCAAGTCCTCGGGACTAACCGGAATTAACGGAGTCCACATTCACAAGGGTGCCGCTGGAGTCGATGGACCCGTTGCCATCGTCATGAACTTTGCAAAATTCAACATGATGGGCAACTCTTGCGTTAAGGCGCCTCTATCGGTTCTTAAGGCAATCGCTGCAAGCCCGTCAAGCTACTACTTCAACGCCCACACCCCAGCTTTCCCAGCTGGTGCAGTTCGTGGCCAACTAAAGAAGTAAGTGCTCTAGGTAGCTCAAATTGAAATTGCTCGACTAGGTCGAAATGCAGGAATGCGTTTCGGGGATAAGTCTCAGACCGGCCGGGAATCCTGAAAAGGGTTCTCGGCTGGTTTCTTTATTTGCCCATCAAGCGTGTTGGATGCCCATGCCTTCGAAAGTCATGGCGCGCTGAAGCGCGGCACTTCGCAGAGCCTCCGGGATCTCGATCGGGCCCCCGATGCTTCCTGCGTTGATTCCCGCCATTGCGGCCTCTTCAACGACACCGCCGACGAGTATCGCCAACTCCGGAGATCGGTGGAACACCAGTACTCCGTGATTGGCAAGAAGGACTGCGGGGACACCGGGAATTACTGCCGCTCGAATGTTTGCCACGGCATCCTCGGATCCGCGAGGTCCATAACTCGCGACGGGCACACCGTTGGGCAAACCGAACATCGCCAAGGCTTCGACCCAGCAACCGATCGGACGGCCCGCGACCGCATAAGCAGTGGCATAGGGAGAGTGTGTGTGAAGAACGCACCCGACATCTGCGCTATCGGCGTACATCGCAGTGTGCATCGCAACCACGGCTCCCTGAATCGGAGGCAGGTTGCCTTCGATCAGAGTGCCGTCGAGACCGATTCGTACGACCGCCGAACGTGGGTGTTCGCGCAGGGAAGGCGCAGCGGTGTAGTACATCTCCTGCGCTCCGGGGACTCGAATGCTCACGTTTCCGTGGCCGTTCGCCGAGATTGCGCCGCTAGCCACGACCCGCAGGGCGGTATCGATCACCTGATCAACTAAGTCCTTGTCCATTTGGTCTCTCCAAATCTCGGCAATTAAGTACGGCGGGTAAGTACGGCGGGCGCGGTGCGCGCGTGTCTAGTGTCGTGAATTGTGGTGAATGGCCTTGCGAACCGTCAAGTATGCGATGAAAACTCATTAGAGCCGATCGCATCGAGGTGAGGGGACTCGCCGCTCGAGGTGAGGGGACTCGCCGCTCGAGGTGAGGGGACTCGCCGCTCACGGAGAAAAAAATGAAGTGGAGCCGACGAGCGGAATCGAACCGCTAACCGCCCGATTACAAGTCGGGTGCGCTACCAATTGCGCCACGTCGGCATT
>JANXYY010000067.1 GCA_025355805.1 Actinomycetes bacterium | reverse complement strand
GCGGGGAGCCAGACCCCTGATCGGCCGCAGATTTTCATGGTTTCAAGTCCGAGGTCAGCACAAGTCAGGATTAAGAGGTCTTCAAGCTTTCGCACATAACTGACGACGTTCATTGGGTCTGGAAGTTTGATGATGGGGTAGCCCACGAGTTGGCCTGGGCCGTGCCAAGTGATTTTGCCACCACGGTCGACGTCGATCACTGGAGTGCCGTCAAAAGGCCGCTCGTGTGCCTCTGTGCGTCGTCCCGCCGTGAATACTGGGGGATGTTCAAGCAAGAGAACGGTTCCTGGATTTCGCCCCGCAATGACCTCAAGGGCGATGCGTTTCTGTTCATCAAGAGCGACGAGATAGTCGACCACGCCAACTCGCCTAATTTCCAGAGTGGTCGTTGTGGTTGACATCACGGTCCTAAGCCTAAGGGCATTCCGTTCGCGCAGCGATTCCGGGGGCTCTTACCGTAAACTTCGCCACCATGAGCCACGATCTGATGACCACCTCTCGAATCCACAGGCGTCGTTGGGCAATTCCAGCGCTTTTGGTCATCGTCTGGCTGATCATCGGTGGTGCGGCTGGGCCATTTGCCGGCAAACTCAATCAGGTAATCAAAAATGACAATGCGGCCTTCCTCCCCAAGAAAGCTGAAGCGACTCTTGCATTGGGTGCGCAGAAGAAGATCGAGGGCCTTCGCCAACCCATCTTTGGGACGCTAATTTTCGAGAAATCTCATCGCCTTTCGGCGGACGAGAGTGCTGCGATTAATTCCTTTATCGCCACGATCCCCAATTTGAGATTGGCCGAGGGGTCGCAGGTTAGGAATTACTTAGTTCCATTACCGATTGTTGGTCTGCCTTCACAAGACGGTAAAGCGATCTCGGCGATCGTGCTATTTGATGACAGTAAAGCCGGCCGCATGCTAAGCAACGGTAAGAGTGCGATTGCCGAAAGCGTCAAGACAATTCGGGATGCAATTCATGCGGCGAAACTCGATGGCCATGTGGGTGGATTTGCCGGCATCCTGGGCGACCTGATTGGCGTCTTTCAAAGCATCAACGGCACCTTGCTCTATTCAACGGTTCTCGTGGTGTCCGTGATTTTAATTTTGGTTTATCGATCGCCCTTCCTCTGGTTTATCCCACTGCTGGTGGTGGGTATGGGTGATGCGCTGGCGCAGGCGATGGTTTACCTGCTTGCCAAGAACAACATCGTTGACTTGAATGGCCAGGCGCAGGGGATTTTGCTCATTCTGGTATTTGGGGTGGGGACTGATTATTCGCTGCTACTCGTTTCCCGTTTTAGGGAAGAACTCCGTAATTATGAGAATAAATATGAGGCTATGCGGGTGACCTTGCGGGGGGTCATCGAACCTATCGCGGCCTCTGCGGCCACGGTGGCTGTTGGGTTGCTCTGTCTGTCCTTCTCGGTGCTCTCGTCCAATAAATCCACTGGGCCCGTTTGTGCCGTTGGAATTGTTTGCGCATTCATCGCGGTCATGACTTTGCTGCCCGCACTGCTACTTCTCTTTGGGCGCAGGCTGTTTTGGCCTAAGCGTCCTAATTTTGGGACCGAGCATCCTGAAGAAAAAGGAATTTGGGGCAAAGTCGCTCGTGGCGTCGGAAGGCGTCCGCGTCGGGCTTGGGCGTTGGGAACCGTATTTTTGTTGATTCTCTGTTCTCTGGTATTTACTCTTAAAGCCAGCGGCTTATCAAGTGGATTCACGCAGCGAACCGATGCGGTTGTAGCCAATGAGGCGATCGCCAGACACTTTCCCGCTGGCGAAGGAAGTCCGGTTGACATCATTGTGCCGGCGTCAAAGATTGACCAGGCGATTCAAGTGGCCAAGGGCGTGGCTGGTATCGCTCAAGTTTCCGTCTACACAGGAGCGCCAGGAGTACCTGGAAATTCAGCGTCTCAGGCAAAAATTGTTGATGGCATTGGAGAAGTTACTGCCATTCTCAAAGATGACGCGATGAGCATGGCTGCGAACAAGACCATCATTCGGTTGCGGGCCGCGCTTCATTCGCAAGTGGGCAGTGAGATTCTGGTTGGTGGCAGCACTGCGATCAATGTTGACACTCAGAGCGCTTCACGCCGCGACCGGAACGTCATTATTCCGATTGTGCTCTCGGTGATCTTGTTGATTTTGATGCTTCTGCTCCGTTCGGTGGTGGCGCCGATCTTGTTGATGGCCTCCGTTGTGGCTTCATTCATAGCCACGCTTGGCGTTTCAGCGCTCTTTTTCAATCATGTATTCCATTTCTCAGGTGCCGATACTTCCTTCCCACTATTCGCTTTTACATTCTTAGTTGCACTAGGTGTGGACTACAACATTTTCTTAATGACCCGCGTACGAGAAGAGAGCAAACGGATTGGCACTCGCGCTGGCACGTTGAAGGCTCTCACTGTTACCGGTGGCGTTATTACGTCGGCTGGTGTTGTGTTGGCTGGAACCTTTGCGGTGCTCGGACTATTGCCCCTTATTTTCTTGGCCGAAATCGGATTCGCAGTTGGCTTCGGCGTTCTTTTGGACACGATTCTGGTCCGATCGATCATCGTGCCCGCGTTGGTTCACGACATCGGCCCGATGGTCTGGTGGCCGTCCAAACTCCAACACGATCCAGCCCTCATTGACGAACCGGTTAGCGTTTGATTCAAGTTTGAGGAGTATCGGTGACTAGGAGCAGTGACTACGAGCGGTGACCAGGAACAGACGCGTGGTTTTCACTGGAATTGTTCTGGTGTTGATCGTCGCCGTATCAGCGGGCACCTGGTTTGCGGGGGATCGATCTACCGTTGGACCCGAAGCACAAATTCTAAGTTCGCGGGTTGGCGCGGTACCGGGGGCTCTCGCGGCCAGTTGTGTTGAAACGTATGATCTTTTCCGGCTGAAAAATCGAGCATTCGCCTTCGACGGAACGGTTACCCAGACCGAGGTTATGAAGTCACCAGCCGATGGCTCGCCTGCCCTCGACGGCTACCTCACCGTCACTTTTCACGTCAACGAATGGTTTAGAGGCGGCGCCCAAAACACCGTCACGGTTGACATGATCGGACCTTCGATGAGTCCGGACCAGGAGTTGAGTTATGGCGTCGGGTCGAGGTTGCTGGTAACTGGCGAACCACGGTTTGGGGGAAGCGCGCTAAACGCAGCTGTTGCCTGGGGGTGCGGGTTCACCCGTTATTACGACCAGGTCACCGCGGCCTCTTGGCGTCAGGCCTTCGGAAGCAACTAGGTCCAGCGCTCTTTGGTGGGTTCTTGAGCGTGTATTGCGCTTCTTTCTGCCCAACCTCTATCTAAATAATGTGGGTAAAGATAAGATTCCGCCGATGTTAAGAGGGCGAGCGTGTGGATTTAAACAGGCCTTACGTCGACGCAGTTTTTGTCACCCCTTTCCGCAAAACTAACTTCCCGAGTCGGTTACGCCGGCAGATAGGAAAAGTTTGACGTGGAAACAGTCCTGCACTGTACGACCGACGAACGAGCCGACCGGCTCTTTAAGGCTGAGCAGTTCCTCCTGGCCGCCGAGACCATCGCCACAATTATCGACGACCTGGCGATGGGGGATGCTTATGTGACTCTCTGCGTACACGCCGGAGTCGCAGCCGCTGACGTTATCTGCTGCTCGAAGTTGGGCGTTTGCTACGAAGGACGCGACCACAACGGAGCTATCGCCTCACTGGCAAAACTCGATCACACCACCGCATTGAGTCTGAGCACCTTGCTACATATAAAGACTCGATCTCCCGAGGACGCCTTGCTCACCATCAAGTCTGACCAGCAACGAGCTGGGCGAGCCGCAGCCTTCCTGGTTAGGGCCGCTCGACTCGCCTGATCTCAAAGGGATTGTTCTATTGGTACTATGAAACCCTGTAAATAACTGCGTTTTGTAGTATTCTTGATGCATGTTGCCCCTACTGGCCTCTCTCCATCTAGGCGTTCTCCGCCCGCGAGATGCGCTCGCGATCTATGCCCGACCCGACCTCGAGTTTCCCCGCCTCGAACAAAGGGGCGTACTTCTAAGAGTTGCGCACGGGTACTACGCGCTTATTCCTGAGTCCGCGCGAGGAAGCGCGTGGCGTCCCGAAATGGAGTCACTCGCATTAGGGCTTGGCCAGGCGGATTATGGTAATAAAGCCGTGGCGTTGATGCACCTGTCTGCGGCGAGAATTCATGGTGCGATCCCTCGCGCTCTCGCGGTCGCAGTTCTCGCGGTTCCAAAGCAGCGGCCTCCCTTGGAGACGGTTTGTGGGCGCATCATTTTTGTGAAAAGGGATGTTGGAAAACTGAAGCGGATGCGTATGGAGACGGAACTTGCATCGGGTTGGTCAACAAACCTTGAGCAAACCGTGCTGGACCTTGCGCGTCGCCCTGATCTTGTCGTGGGATTATCACGAGTCACCCGCGAGGCCGCTTGCGCTTTATTTCCACGGTGCGATGAAGAGAAGTTGAAAGTGATTGTTCAAGGACAACGGATGGCTTCCGCGCTTGCCCGCTTAGAGACTTGGGTTGAGGATGCTTGATCTTCTTGAAGCCGAGCAAGTGCAACAGATCTTTGGCGCTACTGCGGCGCAAGTGCGAAGAGATCATGCGATCAGCCACGTACTCGCGGCACTGGAGAGTATTCGCGCTGAACTCATTTTCTTTGGCGGGACGGCCCTATCGCGTACTTACTTGATTGGGGGTCGGTTGTCGGAAGATATTGACCTCTACTCGCGAGACCGACAGAGCCTTACAAGAGAGCTCGATTTACTACCTGAACTTATCGCCCAAGAGTTTCCCCGAGCATTTTGGGATCTGCGTCCATCCGAAGTAATCGATCCGCGCTCAACGCTTCTAGTGTGCGACTCAGCAATTCAAATCCAGGTGCAAGTCCTTAATTCACATTCTCGTGGTTGGAATCAAATTCCAACTCAAAAGAGCGTCATTCAGCAGCGCTACTCCGATGTCGGTGCCACCCAACTTGACGTCCCAACAGTTGACGGTTTTGTCGCTCTCAAGACGATGGCGTGGTTCGAGAGAGGCTCGCCTCGTGATCTATTCGATCTCGAGGGTCTTTCTCGACTAGGTCCGGTCACGAAGGCGGCACGAGACTTGATCGCTGAATTGATCGGGTTTCAGATGTCGTGGGAGATGCTCAATAGAAAGCTTGCCGGGCTTTGGTCCGA
Organism: Actinomycetes bacterium; assembly: GCA_025355805.1. GTDB lineage: Bacteria > Actinomycetota > Actinomycetes > Nanopelagicales > Nanopelagicaceae > JANXYY01. The sequence goes on along the minus strand of JANXYY010000067.1, from coordinate 791 downwards.
GGAGTTGGCGCACCAAACACATCTGGAAATATCCGAAGCTGAATGCCGGGCGCGCGTTTTTGCGTGGTGGGGAGCCAACGCAGGTGAGGCGAGTCGCCGCTCACCGAATGGGACACTTAGGATTGCCCAATGAGTAAACCTCGCGTCGGCATCATTGGTTACGGTTTAGCGGGACGGGTCTTTCACGCTCCGATTCTCAAAGGGACCGGATTTGAGATCGCAGGAATCGTTACGCGCGATCCTGCCCGAGTAGCGCAAGCCAAAGCCGATCACCCAGATGCTCAGGTTCTTTCAACTGCTGCCGAACTCGCCAAACTGGACCTTGATTTGGTGGTCGTGGCCAGTGTGAATCAGGCGCACTTTGAAAATGCAGTCACCGCGTTGGATGCCGGCATTGCGGTGGTCGTGGATAAGCCGATGGCCAGAGATCTATCCGAGACCACTCGCCTAATTGATTACGCCGCCGAAAAGAATGTGCCAATTACCGCTTATTACTCGCGACGTTGGGACAGCGAATCACTTACGACGGCCCGCGTGATTCGAGATGGTGAGATTGGAAAAGTTCATCGGATTGAATCACGTTTTGATCGCTGGCGTCCCGAGGCTCGACCAGATGCCTGGCGTGAGCAATCAACTCCTGGATCCGGCGGGGGATTGCTCCTTGATTTACAGACGCACCTTATTTCGCAAGCACTCTTATGGGCTGGTCCAGCCGAAGTCGCATATGCGCAAGTTCGAAGTGTGCGAGGGGCCGCCGATGATGATGTGACGATCGCCTTGCATCACGCGAA
>JANXYY010000047.1 GCA_025355805.1 Actinomycetes bacterium | reverse complement strand
TACCCCGCCAAAGGTCCGAGTCGAACCTTGAGCCCCTTTACGGAATCGAACCGTAGACCTTCTCCTTACCATGGAGACGCTCTGCCGACTGAGCTAAAGGGGCGCACCGGGGATTGGCCCGAGCGTGGTTGAGGTTACACGGTGCCGAGGGCACCAGCGAAATTAGGTCAAATACTTGGTCGCTACTTGGTCGCTACTTGGTCGCTACTTGGACGCGGGCCAGGTCGCCTCGCTGGTTTCTCGGTGAGCGGCGAGTCGCCTCACGCCGAGCGGCGAGTCGCCTCAGCCAACCCCTCGTTAAGGTTCAGACCATGATCATGGAGACTGCTTTTATCACCGTCACGCCAGGGCTCGAAGCAAATTTCGAAGCCGCCCTTAATGAGGCTAAACAGATATTAGCCCAGGCCCCAGGATTTGAAATCATTCATGTACACCGCGGCATCGAGCGTCCGCATACTTTCTTGTTGGCCATCGGTTGGCAAACGCTTGAGGACCACACAGTGGGTTTTCGCGAATCAGATCTTTTCACAAAGTGGCGAGCGATCATCGGCCCGTTTTTCACTGAGGCTCCTCAGGTAGAACATTGGACGCTTTCAGAGTTTTAATTCATCCTCGACGAACGGTCAATACAATGTAAACGCCAAGGGCGACCATGACCGAGCTACCGATTGAGCGAAGAATGACCAGGCGACTCGGCGAACTCGCCAGCCAAACGCGAGCCGTCCCAGCGAGAATTCCCCACGTTGAGTCCGATATAAAAGCGATCAAAGCAAAGATAAAGCCGAGAACAATCATTTGAGAGGCAACGTTGCGCGAACGATCAACGAATTGAGGAAAGATCGCGGCGAAGAAAACAAACGATTTTGGATTGAGTAAACCGACCATGAAACCTTGGCGAATGGTACGACTAATACTTGGCGCGATTTCGCCGGCATTCAACATCTGGTCGGCGTGTGCTTTTCTATGTCGCCAGGCGCCAATCCCCAGCCAGATCAAGTAGAGCCCTCCCACGATCTGGATCGCTACGTAGACAAACTTCGAGTGCTGCAACAGTGGGCCGACGCCAATCGCGACAAGTACTGCGGTAACAAACGAACCAAGATCGTTTCCGACCACGGTCAGCACCGCAATTTTTCGCCCCCACGAAACTGCGCGCGCAATGGTGAAGAGAACGCTAGGCCCAGGAAGCAAGATGATTACTATCGAAGCGATGAGAAATTCGAAGAGACGATTGCTTGGCGGCATGGGCAAATCTTAGATGTCAAATATCGCGCCAGGAGTGAATATAATCAAGCGTGCTAAGAATTGCCGTCTGCCAACTTCCGCTAAGTATTGACTCCCCGGACGCCAATTTACTCTTGGCTGAATCGGCTATTCGCAAAGCCGGCGGTGATGGAGCGGGCCTCGTTGTGTTACCTGAACTAACAAATTCGGGATATGCCTTTCGTAGCATCGTCGAGGTCGAAGAACGGGCGACCACGTTGGATGGCGCGGTGATCAATAAGTGGGCCGAACTCGCGCGCGAGCTAGACATCGTCATTGTCGGTGGCCTTGCAATCGCAGAGGGTGGCAATTTCTACAACACCTCAGTCATTATTGATGAAACGGGCTTGAGGGGTTGGTACAAAAAAGTCCATTTCTGGAATGACGAACCCGACTTTTTTACCCCAGGATCCGACGAACCGCTAGTAATCGATACGAAGTTTGGGCGCTTGGCGACAATGGTCTGTTACGACTTGGAATTTACAGAGTGGGCTCGATTAGCGTTCTTAGCCGATGCGGCAATTTTGGCATTACCTACAAATTGGCCTGACGGTGGAATTTCCACGCATCCAACGCCGATGGAGGCGGTGCGAGTGCAAGCAGCTGCGAGTCAGAATAAAATGGTGGTTGCTGCCGCTGATCGCACTCTTGATGAACGTGGAATTCGTTGGTCAAGCGCAAGTATTATCGCCGATTTTGACGGCGTGATCCACGCTATTTCAGATCGAAGTCGCCTCGACGAGATGCAAATCCTCATCGCCGATGTCGAAATCCCCACCGACAGAAAAGTTGGGCCGCGCAATGACCTGCGAGCAGACCGACGACCAGAATTGTATGGAAACGTTCTTAAAAAATAATCTCTCAGTCGTGCGGAACTTCCTCAGGTACCTGGTACCACTTCTTCTTCTCACCAATCTTGGATCGTAACTTCCACTTCCCCGACTTAGGAACTTCTTCCGCATAAGAGTGAATCTTCATCAAGGCACTAGGCACGTCCTGTTCAGCGTTTTTCGGGCGAAGAGGCCCTGCCGGTCCCTCATGATCTGTGGTGACGAGATCGTGGACTTTGATCAAATTTAAAGTGATTGTTCTCCACCATCCCCAGTCAGATGCGATTAGTTCGCCAATTCTGGTCAGTCCGATCGTTCCGATCGAGTCTCCGTCGGCGACGGGGAACTTGGCCAACAAGTAACAAATATCTTGCGCGTCTTTTGAGTTAAGTTCCACGATCTGCAGTTTCGAAAGGAGCAGATCGGCCGGGTCCAGCGTCTTTGGATATCTTGAGAGGCGATCCCGAAATTCAAGGACGTGGCACATCTCAAAAGAGTCGACAAGAATGTCGATTGTCTGCAGGCGATCTGGCGAGCGAAAGTAGAGTTGCTTGTGACCGTAGAGTGCGTTGAAATTCTTGTCCGCAATAAGCCCACGATTCGTTAAGAAATCAGTTAAATTCCTGCGCGCGGCACTACTGGACGCTAAATCGAGATCTTGACCATCACGAATGCGCGGCGGGTACTCGGGGCAGAGGTAGCGCACAGCCATTCCGCCTACAAGTTTGAGTGGGATTCCCTCGGCATCAGCGCCATCGACAATTTCGAGAGCTTCGACGAGAGCCGGGTCGTAACTCAACCTTCTACCCGGAATGATCTTTCGATTCCATTTGAAGAGATGTCAACTAAGTAGCCGCGAACAACGCCATAAGCAGCCTCGGATCCTGGATTGATGCAGAGCGAATTATTCAACATTCGCTCGCCACCCGATTCGTGAATATGCCCGTGAAGCGAGAGAAGCGGATTGACTTGCTCAATCGCTTCCCTAACCCCTTTTGACCCAACCGGTCCACGGAGAAGATCACCCGCCGAAGTCGTGAGTTTGAAATCTGCATCCAACATAGGCGCGGTATCAAGACCGGTGCCATAGGGCGGGCAATGAATCAAAAAAATTGCTTTGCGGGGATCGCGAATTTGATCAGAAAGCCCATAAATCTCTTGCCGAAAATCATCCTCGCTGACTTCACGGGGAGTATTCCAGGGCGTGGGACTCGATTTTCCAAGGCCGAGAAGTTGAAAACCGCCAACGACATCCACGACTTTGCCATCGACGTTTATGGCATATTGACTCGCATCAAGTGCAGGATCAATCTCCCATGGATCGTCATTGCCGGGAATGAGATAGAGCGGAACATCGGTACCCGCCAACCGTTCAGCCGCAAGATTCATCCAGTGCTCGACTTGTTTGTGGATCAAGTGAGAAAAGAGTGCGTGGAGTTTCTCTGGATCCTCGCCAATCGTTTCTATCTCGTTGCTCGTCATCACATGCGGGTAGTACCCGATTGCCGTGATATCGCGCTCGAGGTCGGCCAACTCTTTATCGTCGCGCGCATTTCGTTCAACGCCAAGGAGGGTCGCCTGATATCCGTTCTCCGTCGAGACAATGGGGACGATCGCCTTACCCGTGAGATCGCCAGCATAAAGAACTGCATCTGCCTTGTAGATTCCCAACCGAATGGCGTTCAACATCTTCTTCCAAGACGGCTCAGAGGCGTGAAAATCTGAAACTAGATAGAAACGTGTTTCATCACGCTTTCTGCGCACTGATAACCCCTTTTGCTGGAAGAACTTGGCGTCGCTAACCCTTGGTAACCGGATTAGTCCGGTGGAATCTCGTGGTAAAGCAGGGCGGTATTAATCCCTTGACGGCGATTATTGATTGCCTGAAGGATGAAGAGAACAACCGCTACGATGACGATAATCAAAGCAAATTGGACGCCTGAATCACGCAAATACGCGCCTACTTTGGTGTCTTTCGAATTAAGTTTGTCGAGGATTGGTTTGAATCCAGCGATCCAGAAAACCGTCAGCGCAAAAGCAGTCCAGATCGCGCCCAACCACGGCAGCGCTCGTCGATATGGGGCGTTTCGAATTAGATCGGGTCGGGTAAAGCCGGCCAACATTGCGTTGATCCCAGGCAGGATCCAGGTGAGCGAAGCCATCAGCACCGAGAACCAAGCGGTAGCCACGAGATTCAGACGACCCGTTGCCGCAATCGAGTGTGGAAGGATTGCGAAATTTTGGAATACGGCAAAGAGCACCGATATCCCAAACGCCGTCATCAGCGAATTCAACGGCGCACGAACTTTCTCGTTCACAGTTCCAAACCATTCGGGCACTTGGCGGTCCATGCTCCAAGCCAGGCTGATTCGACTGATGAAGTTGAGATACACGGGGCAGAGAAGGAACGGGAAAATCGTGCCGCCGATGCTGACAAAGAGCCAGATCGGCCAGAGGCCTGGGTGAGCAAGGGCGCCCACGAGCGGCATTGAGTTCGGCTGACCGAGTGGCATGTGGGCGACATCGCCCAACCAATAGGCAGTTCCCCAACCAACCTGGGTGTTAAAGCCAAATCGGCGCGAAAGCACGTCGACGTATACCGAGTTCATGAAAATGCCGATGGCGAGTGCACCGAGAGTTGCCGTCAAAATGCTCTTTTTTACGTTTCCGCGCACTTCACCGGCAATGTAGGCCGAGTATTGGAACCCGATGTACTGGAATAAAAGAATGCTCATCATGAAGGCAAAAACGGTTGGGCTGAAGTTCACTCCATGACCCAGCGTTCCGTTATCGACGGCGACTTTCTGAACCGCAGCGATGTTGACGCCCTGAGCCTTGAGACCAGCCGCCACACCACTCTGAGTGACGGTAAATCCGAAGAGGAACATCACGGCGCCGGAGGTGAGCCCGATTGCCGCCAACCAGGTGACGATCTTATGGAAGCGGCGGGTTGGTTGAATTACGACCCAGAGAATTAGCAGAAGGACTACCACCGAGGCTAGAAAGCCAGGCCACGCTTGGATGATTCCCGTGGAATCGGTGAACCACTTGTTGGCTCTCCCCATCGATGCGGAACCAGTTCCGAGGCCGATAATCCGAGCACTGATCTGAATATTGCGCACCACGATCGGGACCTCGAAGGCAATGATCGCAAGTGATGAGAAAACCAAGGTAAAGGATTCGACCCACGCGATGAAAGGCCCAGCCTTAGGAATGAATCGGCTGGTGAACACGTAGTCTCCGCCGGAGCGCGGCATAACGCTGGTAAGAGATGCATAGATAAATGCAAGGACAACGCAGGCGGCGCCAACAATAATGGCCGCCCAACCGTAGGTCGAGAATGGACCAGCTATACCGACGGCAATAAACGGCAGGGCGTAGAAAACCGGGTACCAACCAACACCGACGCCGATGAATGCTGCTGTGTTGAAGAAGAGGGCATTACGGACGCTCACCTCACGCACTAAGCCCGATGACTGCCTGACGAAAAGACCTTTCCCACTTGGCTTAGCAGATGCAGTCTCTGACATGCCCATCCTCCTTGAATCGATAAGCGCGCTTGTGCAGAGAGTAGATGTAGCGCTTTCGCTTGTCAGTAAAAGGCGCGAGTTATTTTCTAATCGGCCCCAAAAATTCTTACGCCACGCCTATAAGTTGCTAGCACAGTTGATTTCGCAGCGACGTGCGGGTCAATTGTGCGGGGATCATCGTCGAGGATTATCAGATTTGCCTCCATGCCAGGCATTAGGCGACCCCAAGAGTGTTCCTCGTAACTTTGATAAGCCACGCCAGAGGTATAAGCCATCAGGGCCTCTTCCATAGTGATTCGTTCCTCGGGAATCCAGCCAGCGGGCGGTTCTTGATCGGGCGTCTGCCGATGTACGGCAACCGACAAGCCCTCAAGCGGCACTTCGCTAGTTACCGGCCAGTCACTTCCAAAACTGAGGATCACTCCATCGTCAAGCAGCGAGCGCATCTGATATTGCCTAGCAGTACGTTCGGCTCCAAGTCGTGGAACACTTAACACCACTTGCATGGGATCAAGGCACGTCCAAAGGGGTTCAAAATTCGCGATAACCCCCAGTTTTCTAAAGCGCGGCAGATCATTCGGATCTAGCAACTGGATGTGCGTGATCACCGGTCGACGGTCCCGTGGTGGATTGCGCAAGATTGTTGATTCAATGGCATCTAATGAGATGCGGATTCCAGCGTCGCCGATGGCATGAACGAAAATTTGGAAGCCGACCGCATCGAAAGCGATCATCGCTTCAGTGAGTTCTGCAGGATCCCAAACTGGCATCCCGTTGTATCCCGCA
>JANXYY010000033.1 GCA_025355805.1 Actinomycetes bacterium | reverse complement strand
AACCCCCACCAATCTCTCTTGCATTTTTATGTCAGGACTTAAAGGCTCCATCTGTCCTTCGTTGATAAACTACTAAAATTCTTGAGCCGGGGGTGTGATGGATTCCTTTCTCTCAACCAACCTTTCGAAATTTGAACAGGTGGTTGTCGCAGTAGCTGCCTTTTTCGCCATCCTGATGGTCGTTTTTTATCTTGCTGGAAAAGCAAACGGACGAAAACAGCGCCCGGTCGCAATTTTGGTTCTGCTTGGGCCAGCGATGGTTCTCCTAACCGCTGGACTTATCGTTCCGGCGATTCAAACAATACTTTTCAGCTTTAAAGACGCTAACTCTGTGGCATTCATTGGCTTCCAGAACTATTCGTGGCTCATTGGTAATCCTGATATGCGCAAGGTCCTAATCAACACCCTCCTCTGGATTGTCGTCACCCCTTTCGCAACCACTGCTTTGGGCTTGTTCCTGGCGATCATGCTTGATCGCATGAAGCGCGAATCTGTAGCCAAATCACTACTTTTCATGCCGATGGCGATTTCATTTGTCGGCGCCTCCGTAATCTGGAAATTTGTTTACGATTATGCGGTTCCGAGTAAACCGCAGACGGGATTGCTGAGTGCGATTGTCCGGTCCCTAGGTTTCAAGCCTTCGAACTGGATTTTGACTCAACCTCTCAACACTTTTCTATTGATGATCATTTTTATTTGGGTCCAGACAGGCTTCGCCATGGTGATTCTCTCCGCAGCCATAAAGGCGGTCCCTGCCGATATCGTCGAGGCCTCAGCCCTTGATGGTGCTCATGGATGGCAATTATTCAAGAACATCACTTTCCCCATGGTTCGAAGCACCACGATAGTTGTCTTCGCCACCATGCTCGTCACTTCCTTGAAGCTCTTTGACATCGTAAGAACAATGACGGGTGGAAACTTCGGCACTAGCGTTATTTCAAATGAAATGTACGCGGAAGTTTTTGTTCGTTTTGACCAGGGTCGAGGTTCGGCTCTCGCGGTGATTCTCTTTGTATTTGTCATGCCGATTTTGATTTACAACATCCGGAACCTTCGCAGGGAAAGGACAAACGCATGAGCATTTCGAAGATTGCTACTGCGAATCCCGGGCGGAAAGTCTTATCGACCAAGGTAGCAGGCACCGTCGTTTGGTTGATCACGATTCTTTGGACAATTCCAACCTTTGGTCTCTTTGCCAGTTCATTCAGAAACAAGCAAGATATCTTCCTTTCTGGCTGGTGGCATGTATTCACGAACCCGCATTTCACGCTCAGCAATTACCATGCGGTTCTCTTCGGTTCCAGCTCCTCGACCCTCTCGAATGGAGTTCTTCCGTTCCTCATGAATTCGATCGTGATTACGATCCCTGCGGTAATTTTTCCGGTCGTCGTGGCCACCATGGCCGCCTACTGCCTTGCGTGGGTGAAATTTAAGGGCAGCGACGCACTTTTTTTCTTCATTTTTGCACTTCAGATCGTGCCGATCCAGATGTCGCTGGTTCCATTGCTTCAGTTATTCACTGGAGGGGCACACGTGGGAAGCATCACGATCATTCCGAAATTGGGGATTGCCGGTCACTTTGCAGGCATCTGGCTTCCTCACACGATGTTCGCGCTACCGCTTGCTATCTACCTCTTGCATAACTTCATCGCCTCGTTACCGCGAGATTTGATGGAAGCAGCCCACGTTGACGGTGCAAACCATTTCAAAATTTTCCGCCAAATTGTTCTTCCGTTATCTGTCCCTGCCATTGCAGCCTTCGCAATCTTCCAGTTCTTGTGGGTCTGGAACGATCTCCTTGTTGCGCTGACATTCGCTTCGGGGACTGAGGAAGTCGCGCCCATCAACGTAAAGCTTGCTTCTTTGGTGGGGCAATGGGGATCAGGTTGGGAGACCCTAACTGCGGGCGCGTTCGTGACCATTGCGATTCCACTCATTGTCTTCTTCTCACTTCAGCGCTTCTTCGTTAGAGGTCTTTTGGCGGGCTCCGTCAAATAACTACTCTCAGAATCGATAGGTAAACTCCGGTGCCTCCTTTAAGTAAATCCGTGCTCGACTCCATTGATGAGTTGGCACATCGCATTCCCCGCAACTTCCTCATCGGTGCCGCTACTTCGTCCTGGCAGATCGAAGGGTCGAGCACAACTAGGGGCCGCTCCATTTGGGACGATTTCTCCGCGGTGCACGGAAATATCAGAGATGGCGCGATGGCCGATCCTGCCTGCGATCACATCAATCGTTGGGAAGAAGATCTGAACCTTCTCTCGTGGCTTGGGGTTGATTCATACCGTTTTTCAGTGAGCTGGCCGCGTGTACTCACACATGGAGTTGGGGAGAACAATGATTCCGGACTTGCTTTTTATGATCGACTCATCGACGGACTTCTGTCGCGGCATATAGAACCGGTTCTCACTATCTATCATTGGGATCTTCCCTCTGCCTTGGAAACGAAAGGCGGATGGAATTGGGATGGCATTGGAGATGCATTCGCCGAATACACCGAGGTCTTGGCCAAGAAATTTTCAGATCGTGTCTCCATGTGGGCCACACTGAATGAACCCTGGTGTTCTGCATTTTTAGGCTATGCCGACAAATTTATGGCACCCGGTAAGGGAGATCCCGCAGCAGGATTTGAGGCCGCTTATAGGTTGCTGGTGGGCCACGCTAAATCTGTCGAAGTACTTCGTCAATACAACGCTAAAGACGTCGGCCTAGCTCTAAACCTCACAACCTTCATCGCCGAAGATGAAGGTGCAAAGGCGGCTGCACATCACATGGATGGAATAATGAATCGCTTGTGGCTTGATCTGCTGGCGGGTCGAGGCGTCCCATCGGACATCATGGAGAACTCACGACAATTCACGGATTGGTCCTTCATAAATGATTCGGACTTGGCCGCTATCTCTAGGCCCATTGACTGGCTGGGAATCAATTACTACAACCCCCAACGGATTGCCTCCCCCAACGACGATGGGGCTGTTGGCGTGGGAAATGGACAAAGAATTGACGCCTTTCCGGGGACACCTCCCATCACATTCGCTCCAAAAGGCCCCCTTACTGAGATGGGTTGGGAAGTGGACGCCGCAAGTTTGATTACTACCCTCGTGGCAACGCAAGAGAGATTGCCGAATATCCCTCTTTACATCACTGAAAACGGTGGTGCCTTTCCCGACCTGATAGTCAACGGCTCGATTGACGATCAGGATCGCTTAAATTACTACGCCAGTCATATCGATGCAGCGCTCATCGCCAAGGAGCGTGGCATCGATGTTCGAGGCTATTTTGCTTGGTCGCTTCTGGACAATCTGGAGTGGGCAGAAGGTTGGACGAAACGTTTTGGTCTATTTCATGTAGACCGAGCGACGCAGGAGCGCACTGCAAAAAGTAGTGCGTACTTCTTCCGCGAATTAAATGCTCGTAGAAGCAAATAGTTCGGTCCGGGTCGCATCGAATCTCCCGAATGAGGCCGAAAAGCGCCTAGGATCAAGCGATGGACGCGACCGGCAAACCTCCTGCGGTCAAACTCATTGGACTGAGCAAAAGTTTTGGCGACGTCGTGGCCGTCGACAACGTAGATCTTGAAATTTCAGATGGCGAGTTTTTTGCGATGCTGGGACCGTCCGGCTCTGGCAAAACCACAGTTCTTCGGATGATCGCCGGCTTTGAGCTCCCCGATTCAGGACGAATCCAATTAGCCGGCGAAGACGTTACAGATCAGCCTCCATTTCTTCGTAATGTGAATACCGTCTTCCAGGACTACGCCCTATTCCCGCATATGAGCGTTCAAGCCAACATTGAATACGGACTTAAAGTTAAAGGGGTAAGCAAGGACGAACGAGTCGCACGCGCGGAGAAGGCGCTTTCACGCGTGCGACTTTCTGGGCTTGGCGGGCGCAAACCATCACAGCTCTCGGGCGGTCAACGCCAGCGCATCGCTCTAGCGCGTGCACTAGTGAACGAACCAAAAGTTCTTTTGCTCGACGAGCCTCTCGGAGCACTCGATTTAAAATTACGTCAGGAAATGCAAGTTGAATTAAAGCAATTACAGCGAGACGTTGGAATCACTTTTATTTTTGTTACGCATGACCAAGAAGAAGCTCTGACCATGGCCGATCGAATCGCCGTGTTCAATCACGGCCGAATCGAACAGCTGGGTAATGCGATTGACGTCTACGAGCGCCCTGAATCAGAATTCGTTGCAGGCTTTGTCGGCACCTCGAATCTGCTTCAAGAAGATGTCAGTGAGCGAGTTCTAGGAAAGAAGGGCACTTACAGCATCCGTCCCGAAAAGATTGTCATTGTAGACCCGACTTCAGCCCCAGTCCCCGGTGAGAGAAGAGTTGGCGGAACCGTTACAAATGCCGTGTATCTCGGGGCTGCCACACGCATTACTGTTGCCCTGGCGAGCGGCGGCACCCTCTTGACTCTCCGCCACAATGATGGCGATCCTTTGGACTTAACAATTGGAAGTCGAATTGAACTGAGCTGGGATTCGTCGATGGAATTCCAAGTCACGTGATTGTCACCATTGGCAACGGAGCCAGTGGTTGTTATCTAGAGGGGATGATGAAGTTGCGCTCAAAAAAACGCACTCTAACGCTGAGTACCCTCAGCATTGCGGCGGCCACAATTCTGTTGCTTGCTGGATGCAGCAGTAGTAGCAACTCAAGTGCCGGCACCACTTCCACTCCAGGCGCAGCGGCTGGAGGCGTCCCAAACGTCCCACTGGCTAAGGCGCTCGGCCAAGGTGAAGGGGCACTAAACCTAATCGCGTGGGCCGGCTACGCGGAAAATGGCAGCAATGATAAGACAGTCGATTGGGTTACTCCCTTTGAAAAGACCACTGGCTGCAAGGTAAACGTCAAAATCGGTAACACTTCCGACGAGATGGTCACCTTGATGAAAACCGGACAATACGACGGGGTCTCTGCATCGGGTGACGCGACTCTGCGTTTGATTTACGGCGGCGACGTGGCTCCAGTTAACACGAGCCTGGTACCGAACTACGCAACTGTTTCTGACTTTCTAAAAAACCAGAAGTGGAATTCGGTGGCTGGTCAAATGTATGGAATCCCCCACGCATGGGGCGCCAACGTCTTGACGTCAAATGCCAGCAAAGTCACGCCCGCACCCACCTCATGGTCTGCCGTATTCGATCCCAAGTCTCCATACAAGGGAAAAGTCACCGCTTACGATTCACCGATTTACATCGCCGATGCTGCGCTCTACCTGATGTCGACGAAACCAGATCTGGGAATCAAGAATCCCTACGCACTTGATGACAAACAATTCACGGCAGCAGTAGATCTGCTAAAAGCGCAGAAGTTGATTGTTGGCGAGTATTGGGCTGACTACACGAAAGCAGTTCAGTCCTTCGAGTCGGGCAACACCTTGTTGGGCACCAGCTGGCAGGTCATCGTCAATATGGTCAATAGCGACAAGAAGGTCAAGGTCAATGCAACCGTTCCAGTCGAAGGCGCAACAGGCTGGTCTGACACCTGGATGATCTCCTCAAAGGCGGCCCACCCAAACTGTATGTACAAGTGGATGGATCACATCATTTCTCCAAAAGCCAACGCACAGGTATCTGAGTACTTTGGCGAGGCGCCGGCACAAACACTTGCATGTGCCCAGACCGTAGATAAGAATTTCTGCGCCACTTATCATGCGACGGATGCTGCCTATGCAAGCAAGATCTATTACTGGACGACACCAACCACAACCTGTCTTGATGGTCGTGGACGGATCTGCAAGGACTACGCCGCCTGGACTCAGGCGTGGACTGCAATAAAAGGTTAAGCCAGAATAAGTGGCGGGCGCGAGCCCGCCACTTATTCGCGACTATCTCGGCTTGGTTGCACCGACATCGCCGTAGTCGATTAGCCATCTTGCTCAGTGCACCAATGCTCTGGTTGGTTGTCGCTTACTTGGGATCGCTCATCGTCATGTTCGTTGCCGCCTTCTGGAGTACAAATGATTTCACCGGCGCCCTGGTGCGTAAGTTCACGACGAATAACTTTCATACTCTCATCACTGAGAGCGTCTACCGAACTATTGCGGTTCGTTCTATCGTCGTAGCCTCAATCGTGACCATCGTCGATGCCGTTGTCGCAATACCCATTGCATTTTTCATGGCGAAGATCCTCTCCCCACGTTGGCGGCGAATTATGGTGGCCCTGGTACTTCTCCCACTTTGGGCGTCATATCTGGTAAAGGCATACGCCTGGCGAACAATTTTTTCCGAGGGCGGAGTACTCGCGTGGGTGGCGTCGCCATTTAACATCCATACGCCTGGTTATGGGCTCGGGGCGACGACGGCCGTGCTGGCCTATCTCTGGTTGCCGTACATGATTTTGCCGGTCTTCGCCGGATTGGAACGTTTACCGGACTCACTACTTGATGCGTCGAGCGATTTAGGGGCGAATGCCTGGCGCACGTTCAGAACTATCGTTCTCCCAATAACTTATCCGGCTTTCATTGCTGGTTCGATTTTCACATTCTCGCTCTCGATGGGCGATTACATCATCGTGAAGATTGTTGGGGGTAAGAGTCAACTCTTTGCAAACGTCGTTTACGACAACATCGGGACTGCAGGAAACTTACCGTTTGCAGCGGCCGCCGCAATGGTGCCCGTCGTGACGATCATCGCTTACCTCCTCATGGTGCGTCGCTCCGGTGCGCTGGATAATTTGTGAGCCGGAGATGAATCTTTCGAAGCGCGCACGTCGGGCTCTCGGCGCATTTTCCGGGTTGGTACTTTTGATTCTCTATATCCCGCTACTCGTGGTTTTAGTGAACTCATTTAATCCGGCAAAGACCTTTTCGTGGCCGCCAACTGGTTTTTCGACGAAGTGGTGGAGTCGAGCAATCGCTAACGAAGGTGTGCGTACCGCGTTTGTCACAAGTGTGAAGGCCGGACTTGGAGCGACCTCGATCGCACTGCTTCTTGGGACAATGGCAGCCTTCGCGGTGGCCCGATATACGTTTTTTGGTCGTGAGGCGATTTCGCTTCTGGTAATACTTCCGATCGCACTTCCAGGAATTGTTACCGGTATCGCACTTAATTCAGCCTTCACGACATTTCTTAAGCCGTTTGGAATTGGCTTCGGACTTTTCACGGTGATCGTTGGACATGCAACCTTCTGTATCGTCGTGGTCTATAACAATGTTTTGGCAAGACTGCGAAGAGTGGGCGCAACTCTGGAAGAAGCGTCAGGAGATTTGGGCGCCAATACCTTTCAAACATTCCGATACGTGACTTTTCCAACAATACGTTCCTCCCTTGTCGCCGGCGCTCTGCTGGCCTTCGCCCTCTCATTCGACGAAATCGTAGTGACCACTTTTACTTCGGGTGCCAGCATTAAAACCCTTCCGCAGTGGATCTTCGATAATCTCTTCCGGCCTAACCAAGCGCCAGTCATCAATGTTGTGGCTGCTTGCCTAATCGTGGCTTTCGCGCTGCCCGTCTGGCTTAGCCAACGACTTTCGGACGGAGCCGCCGCAGGAGGGAGAATCTAGCCCAAGTTTTTCCCGATTGGCGGACTCTCCAATAGACTTCGCGAGTAATAGGCCAGGTAGCTCAGTTGGTACGAGCGCGCGACTGAAAATCGTGAGGTCGACAGTTCGATCCTGTCCCTGGCCACCATCCCGTGAGCGGCGAGTCCCCTCACGTTGGTTTTTTCGGTGAGCGGCGAGTCCCCTCACTTCGAGCGGCGAGTTGCCTCACCTGCGGTCAAGTTAATTGAAAATTATTTTGTCTCATTTAGGTGAATGAGATCTCGGCGCAATGCCCGCTTCGACATCCGACCGTGCGCAATGAGGTGTTCATCAGCGATAAGTCCAGGAGCAAACATCAGGTGATGTTCGGCTGCCAGGCGACGGCCCTGCTCGCTGTCTAGGCTGACCTCTTCGATCTGCAGCGGAAATTCAAGGGATAACTCTTCGAGAATTTTCCTGCCATCGTTGCACCAGGCGCAGTCGCTCTTCGTCAATAGAGTGAGGGTAATCATGATTTCAGTGATGCCCGCAGATCTTTTAGGAGTCTTTCAACCGGCACGAACATCGTGTAAGTCGGCGGTCCGCCGTAATCAGCTCGCCAGAGAATTTTGCCTTCTGGGCCAACCAAGATGAACGTGTGTCCGTCGCGACTGTTTCCCATCATCCCGAATCGGTTCGCCTGGTACTTGCGTGAAATAGCCATCGATGGGTCCGAGAGCACGGGTGTGCTCAAGCCTAGGTCGCTTACCTTACGTGCGATTAGGTTGACGGGATCGGTGGTTAT
>JANXYY010000005.1 GCA_025355805.1 Actinomycetes bacterium | reverse complement strand
GCGATGTCTTGATCGCGGAAGAAGAATCCATCGCAAGTTGCGCACCAGGAGACTCCGTGCCCAGCCAAGCGCTTCTCGTTTGGCAATCCGATCTCGCGGTAGGCCGAGCCCATTGCCAGGATTACCGCTTTGGATCTGATTGTCCGACCGCTTCCGTCTTTCAAAACCTTGATCGGGGAGGAAAGATCCATCGAGATGATGTCGTCAGTAATGAAAGTGGTACCGAATCGAGAGGCTTGTTTACGCATTGCCTCCATTAAATCGGGTCCAATGATTCCGTCGGCAAAGCCAGGAAAATTTTCCACTTCTGTAGTGTTCATTAAGGCCCCGCCTGCGGTGACCGAGCCCTCGTAGAGAACTGGTGCCAATTGCGCTCTTGCTGTGTAAATTGCCGCTGTATACCCGGCTGGGCCTGATCCAACAATCACGACCTCGCGGACGCTTTCTTCTTCTGGATTCACATTGCTCACAACCTAATCTTAGGTGGATTTCATTCCCCGCCGGACTGCCGATCCGAGGCGCGCGATCAAAGTCTGGACCTCGACCACCCGAAATCTTTGAGCCAGGAAAAGATAGAGTGCCAGGAAAATAGGACCAGAAATGCTCAAAGCGATGAACGAGCCCATGGCGCCTCGACCGAAGGCCGCGGTTGAGAGTTTGGCTATTGCAAAAGCGGGAACCATAGCGATGAACGAGGCGAGTCCGAGTCGCGCGTGTGTGCGCAGAATGCCATCATTTTTCAAAGATCCGATTCTTTTACTCAGCCGAAAAAGTGTGATGCGAATGCTGACGAAGTACGCAATGGCGAAGGCGGCTGCCAATCCCACCACAACCCAACGTAGCGGCAGAAAAATATTTGCGATGATGGATAAGACGACCATGACGGCGTTAAGAATGAGATTAATTCCGACCGGAGTCTTCGTGTCTTCAAACGCGTAGAAACCCCGCAGAAGTAGGTGGCTCGCGCTGAACGGGATCAATCCAAGGGCAAATCCGGCAAGTACATATCCAATTTGACGGGCGTTTGCTGCATTTGTACCGGCGTAGAGAATCGTCGCCATCAGGGGTCCAAAGAATAAAAAAGCAAAGGCGGCGGGAACGGTCGCTACGCCAATGATCTTCAGTGCGGTACTGATTTCACGACGGACCACATCTACGCGCTTCGCCGCAGCAGCCGCCGAAATACGAGGTAATAGCGCAGTGACAAGGGAGACGGTAAAGATGGAATGTGGGAGGATGAAGATCAGGTAAGCGTTTGCGTAGGTAGTAAATCCAACACCTATCGTCAGACCAAGAGCCTTTGCTTTGACCGATGCCCCGGTGGCAATGTTTACAACGATCAAATAACCAATTTGGTTTACCAAGACAAAGCAAAAAGTCCAAAATGCTAAACGGCTTGAATGACCCAATCCTCCTGAACGCCAATCAAATCTGGGTCGTAAAGGTATTTTTAGGCTAGCCACGACTGGAATCAATACGAGGAATTGGAGTGCCACTCCACCAGTTGTACCTAGACCCAATAAGGCCTTTTCGCCTGAGGAGATTGTCCGAGTTGTAACGTGAGGGGCGACCTTCAAGAATATGAGCAGCGTTGTGATTACGACGAAGTTATTAAGTACCGGTGCCCACATCATCGGGCCAAATTTGTCGCGCGAATTTGCTACTTGGCTCAGCATGACGAAAAGGCCAAGAAAGAATATTTGTGGGAGACAGTACCTGGCGAAAATAATGGTCAATTGGTATTCCTGCTCGAACCCAACACTTCCAAATTTTCCTGCGTACAAGCGAACGAGTAACGGAGCAATTAAGACAGCGACGACAGTTATAAATCCAAGAAAAACGGCCGTGGCCGTCAAGAGTCGTGATGCAAAGGCTGCCCCACCATCTTCATCCTCTTTCATTGATCGGACCAACTGCGGTACAAAGACCGAGTTGAGTGCGCCACCGATGAGCAGGATATAAAGGATCGTCGGGATGGTATTTGCAACGTTAAATGTGTCCGCGAAGATCGCGGTACCTAAGGCGGCCACCACTAATAGATTGCGAACCAATCCGGTGACTCTGGATACAACAGTCCCCGCTGCCATTACCGCCGTTGATTGGAAGACCGTCATGGTGGCGTCAATTTCATCTGCAAAGCATCTCGCCCAGTGTTTTTTCGCCGACGTAAGCGTCGAATAATTTGGGCACCTGCGCCAAGCACGAGAGCGATGGCGGCGCCTTCCATTATCCAGTTCGCGATGGACGGAACAGTTCTTATACTCAGCGACAATTGGGCCACATCGCCGAGGATCTCACCTCGCGGGGTCAGAACCTCGGCATCCAAAATCAAATTGCCGCTTGTTATGGCATCAATTGGGACCATAACTTGCGTTTTGCTCTTCGCTTCTAAAGTGATATTCACTGGTTGAGGTTGGAGAACTCGATAGGTTGTAGGGGTAAACCGCAAAGTGACCGTTGCTCGCCCGTTTGAGTCGTTTGCGATAGTAATCGGTAGTTTTTGATGGAGCGTCGTGAGGGTGTATCTCCCGCTGACCACCCGCACTTGGCGCACGATGCGAGCTGATTCAGCTTCAGCGCGTTGGGCGTATAGAGAAGCGTTAAAGCCACGGCCCCGCCAAGAAGTTGATAGAACGAGGGCGCTGCGTAACATTTCATTCTTGCTGGTTTGATCACCAATTTGATTTGTCGAAGCGAACGCACGCAGATTCTTGCTTATCTTTTGCAGAGCCTCTAGTTCGCCTTCATCTAGTGGTGAGACTTTAGACAACCAAACGGGTTCCTGAGAGGCGATGGGAGAAGATTGCAGATTCGCAAGCGAGATCTCATTCACCGGCACTCCGGATTTTACCGATTGCATCGACTCACTATTTGGATTCCACAGTCTTGGTGGCAGTAATAGTTGGGCTCGGGCTATCGAGGGGCGCTCTGCAGTGATCATCGTTAATTCTGCAGCCAATCGATTGACAGACAGTGGAGTGAGTTCTATCAATTGATTCGCCAACGTCGAGTCATAGAGCAGTTGGCTCTTCGAAGCACGGGGGCTCAAATTTGAGGAGTTTGTCGCAGTTTGTAGAAAGTGAAAGGAATCGCTGCTCAGCAGAATCGTCGTAACTGTACCGTTCTCGATTAGGGATTTCGTGGATTTATTTAGGCGGCCGGTATTAGACCAACCCGCGATTCTGGTGACTGGCCGCTGGAGCAAGGCACTCAGCCGGACCACACCTTCAGCATTTAATTTCAGTAGGTCCTTCCTTAAACCTCCCTTGGCCAAAGTGATTAGGTCGGGGTCGCCATAAGGCAGGGCCAGAACATCACTGTTGGCGACAACGCCGCGCAATTGGGCGAGCCACAGAGTTGCGATTTGTTGACCGGTGCCGGGTTTTCCGTGCGCAAAGGTGTATCCACGGGACATTGCCGCCGCGCTTTCCACTAACTCTGGATCGATGATCCAGGTTACGAGTGGGCCGCCACCAAAATTCAGGATTCGTCCAAGCCGGCCGTTGGGGGCAAGAGTTTTGGCCAGGTCGTCATCATTGAAATTGCCGACGAGGTCGCGGTGGGGTGGTTCGACCAAGGGCAACGCCCAGGTGATCGGGGTGGGCTGAACTTCGGAGCCCCCGCTCCCGTAGGCAAAAAATGGGATGGATTTCGCTACGGACCCGTTTGTGGTGAGCTGCAGCCAAAATCCGTGAACCCCAAGTTCGCGAACCATCGCTGGCTTACCAGTTAGCGACAGCGACGCCGCAAATGGAGTGTGTGCAATAAGTGGTGAATCCCCCGTTTTACTAACCAACCGATCTCCCACCGCGATGGTGCTGCTGGCAAACACGGCTAACTTACTCCGGGACGTAAATTCTCGACGGTTGGAGAGAAGTTGCAGGGACCAATTCGTGATCGTTGTTGGAGAGTCTATAAGAACGCTTATCCCGATTAGATCCCGATTCACGGTGTCACCGCGATGGATACTTATATTCATGACGGTGATTTTCGGCGACGTTGAGTTGGCTGCAAACACCGGTTTGGGTAGAGAAACTAAAACAATCAACAATGAGGCGGCAAGGGCAAAAATACGTCGATTCTGTTTCAAGTCAGATCACTTAATTCAAGAGGGCGGCCAGGTCGCCAAAGCCGGCTAAAAGTTTGCGTTCGTCGGAGTAGGCCAGTCGTGAAACGACTTCGTCTACGGCGAACCAAGCGACTTCGTCAACCTCTAGCGGTTGAGGTGCCAGATGACCCCCAGTTTCCGTGAAGAGAAAATGATGAACTGTTTTATGAATTCGTTTGCCGTCTGCCATAAACCAAAAATCGATGACCCCTAGGGTTCGAGCGATCGCGCTTTGAATGCCTGTCTCTTCGGCGACTTCGCGTAGTGCGGCATCCTCCGGCGATTCACCAGGCTCGATGTGACCCTTTGGTAGCGACCAGAGCGTGCGACCACGCTTATCCCTACGCCCGATTAAGAGCCCGGTTTTTCGGTCCGAACTTAGTACCAGACCGCCAGCGCTGATCTCTTCGACCTTCTTGACTCGACCCTTGCCGCCCTTAAGTGGAAGCTGGCTTCCCGGAGGGCCAGGTTTCGGGGCCGGGGAGGCGCCGCCGTTGATCGTCACATCGGCCAGCGTAACGAGAGAGGTCCTGCTCGTCCTACCCTTAGGCCTCATGAGCACCAGAGGTAAAGCGAGCGTGCCTCTTTCGGCTGCTCAGTCACTGGCCATGGGCGAGTTGCTGAGGGTTGCACCAGCGGCAAGCGATTTAGCCGAACGTTTTGGAAACGCCGGTTTCAAGTTGGCTCTGGTGGGAGGGTCGGTCAGGGATGCCCTCCTGGGTCGGCTATCCGCGGATTTGGATTTCGCCACCGATGCCAAGCCCGCACAAACGCGAGCCACGTTGGATAAGTGGGCCGATGCTATTTGGGAGACCGGCGCCGCGTTCGGAACGATTGCTGCGAAGAAGGGCATCGTGGAACCGGTTACGGTGGAAATTACAACGTATCGAAGCGATGTTTACCAAGATCAGAGCCGAAAACCTGAAGTCGAATTCGGCGAAAGTCTCGAGGGCGATTTGCTACGCCGCGATTTCACGGTCAACGCGATGGCCCTGGAACTCACCACTCCCCAACCAACGTTCGTGGATCCGTACGGTGGTCTTGGTGATTTGACCTTGAAACTCCTTCGTACTCCCTCAACACCCGAACGCTCATTTTCCGACGATCCACTTCGCATGATGAGAGCAGCCCGATTCGCTGCCCAACTCCACTTTGAGATTGACGGACCCGCCTTGCAGGCGATTGGTTCTATGAAGGAGCGAATAGCGATCGTCTCTGCCGAGCGAGTTCGCGACGAGTTGATCAAACTGTTGATGTCGGATGGACCGCGGATCGGATTATCGATACTCGTTGAAAGTGGGCTGGCTGAGTTTGTTCTTCCAGAACTTCCTAAACTTAAACTTGAAATTGACGAGCACCATCGTCACAAGGATGTTTACGAGCATTCACTCACCGTTTTGGATCAGGCAATTGGGTTAGAAGCGCGAGT
Organism: Actinomycetes bacterium; assembly: GCA_025355805.1. Taxonomy (GTDB): domain Bacteria; phylum Actinomycetota; class Actinomycetes; order Nanopelagicales; family Nanopelagicaceae; genus JANXYY01. The sequence continues at coordinate 23,501 of JANXYY010000005.1, read as the reverse complement.
GGGCGGACCCGATCTTACGTTACGGCTAGCGGCGTTATTGCATGACATCGGAAAGCCCAAAACCCGTGCCTTTATTGCCGGAGGCGGTGTTTCGTTTCATCACCATGAAGTTGTGGGTGCTCATTTAGCTAAAGCACGCCTGAAGGCGTTGCGTTTTGACAAACAGACAGTCGAGGACGTTTCGATGCTAGTCGAGTTGCATCTTCGTTTTCATGGCTATGGAACGGGTGAATGGAGTGATAGTGCGGTACGTCGGTATGTACGAGACGCAGGGTCACTTCTGCCACGATTGCACGTGTTGACTCGCTCGGACTCCACAACTCGTAACGATAAAAAGGCCAGGGCTCTTTCTGATTCCTATGACGATCTAGAAAACCGAATCATTGAGTTGAGCGAACGCGAAGAACTAGAATCGATGCGACCAGATTTAGATGGCAATTCGATTATGGGGATTCTCGGAATTCCGCCCTCGCCCGAGGTGGGTAAGGCCTACGCCTATCTTCTCGAACTACGAATTGAAAACGGACCGCTAGGCGTTGATCGGGCTACCGAAGAGTTGAAGACATGGTGGGGGAATCGGGCCTAAAACGACGGCCGGTTAGTAAGGCGGTGTAGAGCAGATAAGTGAGTGCTACTCCCATCGGAACTACAACACCCCGGCCGTTTATAGGTAGCACTAACGAAGCCGCTGAGGCGCCGAGAACAATGCAAATATTTACCGTCATGTCGTAAACAGAGAAGACTCGGCCGCGGAATGGATCAGCGACGTGATGTTGTAGCAATGCATCACAAGTCACTTTTACTGCTTGACCACATGCTGATAACCAGAGCGCCAATAGCGGCAAGGTGATCGCGTTTGACCAAGCGATCATGAGCGCCGGAACCGCCCCAAGAGCCAAGTTCACGCGTAACCAGCGATGTCGACCAAACTTTTGAACGAGAGGTGGAGTTACGACAGCGCCAAGAACTACTCCGATTCCCGCTCCAGTTATGACGGTGGCAAGACCAGCCAGTCCTCGGTCCGGGAATTTAGGATCGTGGAGAAAATTGCGTTCCATGAGTAGGGCAGAAACGGTTAATGCGGTCACCCCTCCACGCTGGATTGAAACCGCCACGACGGCCAAGGTTGCATCGCCTTTGCTTCGCAAATATTCAATCCCCGAATTGAGATCGTATAACGCATCAAGGATGGCTCGACGATTGTGCGTGACCGCAAGTTCTTCAGGAAGTGGGCCTAACGAATTTTTAGTCAACCGAAGGGCGAGCAGGGCAGCGATTAAGTAGCCGAGGCTAGCCGCTAAGACGAGGAGCCCGTCTGCCCTATCAGGAGGAAAAAAACCTTCAAATAATCTCCGAAGCAGATAGCCGAACCCAGCGCCTACAACGGTTGAGACAGTACCCCCAGTCACCGCAAGGGCATTTGCGCTAACTAAATATTCGCGTTCCACCAAATGTGGGAGGCCTGCCGAAAGACCGGCGAGGATTAACCGGTTGATTCCAAATGCGACTAAGACCGTGATCACAAAAATCGCGCCAGTTTGGCCCTTAATTAAAAGCCAGGCCACGAGTAAGAGGTCTAAAGCACGAATGCTATTTGCAAACAACACAATCTGTCGTCTAGGAAATCGATCAAGCACTGTCCCAATGAATGGCCCAATTAGTGAGTAAGGAAGGAGCATTAAGGCGAAGGCACCCGCAGTGGCCCCCGCAGTTGCCTGTCGCTCCGGAGAAAAAAGTACAAAAGAGGCAAGCGCACTTTGGTAAATCCCGTCCATCCATTGTGAAGTCCAACGGAGGGTTAGGAGGCGAACAAATCGGGGATGGTTAAAGAGTTTGAACGGTGTTCGCTCTTTAACCATCCCCACAGCCTAAGCGGAAACGTCTAATCGGTCTTTGAAACTATCGCTCGATGCGACCCGCGATGAAATCTTCAACTGCGTTACGGGCTTGATCGTCAAAATATTGAACAGGGGGAGACTTCATAAAATACGAAGCCGCCGACAGGATCGGTCCACCTATCTTTCGATCCAACGCGATCTTGGCGCAGCGAATAGCGTCGATGATTACGCCGGCCGAGTTGGGTGAATCCCAGACTTCGAGTTTGTATTCAAGGTTTAGCGGAACATCTCCAAAGGCTCGTCCCTCAAGGCGCACGTAAGCCCATTTACGATCATCAAGCCAGGAGACGTAGTCGGAGGGTCCGATGTGGACATTCTTTTTACCGATGTCTCGGGAGAGTTGTGAGGTAACGGCTTGGGTCTTTGAAATCTTTTTTGACTCCAAGCGATCACGCTCGAGCATATTCATGAAGTCCATGTTTCCACCAACGTTTAGTTGGAGGGTGCGCTCTAGACGCACTCCACGATCTTCGAATAGCTTGGCTAGAACTCGGTGTGTGATTGTGGCCCCAACCTGACTCTTGATGTCATCGCCGATGATCGGCAGTCCTGCAGCGGTGAACTTGTCAGCCCATTCTTTGGTTCCTGCTATGAACACCGGCAGGGCATTAACAAATGCGACTCCAGCATCAATGGCACATTGGGCGTAAAAGCGAGCTGCATCTTCAGAGCCAACTGGGAGATAGCAGACGAGAACATCTGGTCGCGCTTCTTTAAGCGCCGCTACGACATCCACGGGTTCAGCAGGCGACTCTTCAATCATCTCTCGGTAATACTTACCGAGCCCGTCGAGGGTATGACCACGTTGTACGACCACACCGGTTGGAGGTACGTCGCTGAAACGAATGGTGTTGTTCTCGCTGGCAAAGATTGCTTCGGCTAAATCAGTGCCGACTTTCTTGGCATCAACATCGAAGGCCGCCACGAATTTAACGTCACGAACGTGATAGGGACCGAACTGGACGTGCATCAAGCCAGGAACTTGACTGTTCGGGTCGGCATCCTTGTAGTACTCGACACCCTGTAGGAGTGAAGAAGCACAGTTTCCGACGCCAACGATGGCGACTCGTATCTCGCTCATTTATTCATCTCTTTCTCTTCGGTTTTTGCGTTGTCGATGAGCTCGTTTAGCCAGCGGACTTCGCGCTCCACTGCCTCTTCGCCATGGCGTTGCAATTCCAACGTCCAGGTGTCCATCCGTTCTCGCCCTCGACTTAACGATTCCCGAATCGTTTCAAGTCGTTCGACGAGCCTGGTGTGGCGCCCTTCCAAGATTCGGACTCGCACTCGCAGATCAGTTTGGGAAAAAAGAGCGAAGCGCACCACAAAGGAGTCGTCCTCCCACTCTTTGGGTCCCGACTCGGCCAAGAGGGAATTCAGGTGTTCTTTTCCAGCAGAGGTGAGCGAGTACGCAATCCGAGCCCTCGGGTTAGCTCCCCGTCGAATGCCGAGCGCGGCTCGGTCGTCAACTTCTAGGTATCCCCGTTCGGTTAATTCCCTTAGCGCGGGGTATAGCGACCCGTAGGAGAGAGAACGAACCTGGCCAATCAGTGACAAGGCTCGTTTTCGAAGTTCGTAACCGTGGAGTTCGCCCTCTTTCAAAGTGCCCAGAATCGCCAAATCAAGGGTCTGGCTCTTTCTAGTCGCCACGACACCCCCGCTCCGCTAAACCATAATTCGATATATCGTCACGATATAACAGGGTGGAGCAGCATGCAAGTCGTTTACCCTTTCCTCATGCACAATCCGCGTCTGGCTCGAGACGTGATCGACTATGCCTTGACTCGTCGCGCGGTCTTAGTGGAGTTATTTCGGGGTTCGAGCCATTTTTCGAGTGCTTGTGATGCAGATCCCTATCTTCGAAGTGCCGCGAAATATCACGGCGAGTCGACCACGCGCAAATGTCCGGTCTGTCGACGTAAGGAGTTAGTTGAACTGCGCTACACCTTTGGCGACGAATTGGGCCAATACTCAGGACGAATCAAATCGAAAGAGGAGATAGTCGAGATGGCGAGCTTGCACGGCGAGTTCCGCGTTTATACCGTCGAAATCTGTCCTGACTGCGGTTGGAACCATCTCGTTAATTCTTTCCTGCTCGGTGACGGAGTTCCGAGAAAGGCACCGCGCCGAGTTCGAACGCTAGAGGATGAGTGGAAACGGTAGCGTTCTGACATGGCGATTCCCCAACCTTCGCGTCGCAGGCTAGTCCTGCGCTGGGCACTGGTAGTGAGCGGGGTCCTTTTTCTGGCCGGATTGGTGACCCTGATCGCTGCCTATATTTCGGTAAAAATTCCCAATCCGAATGACTTCACTACCGGGCAAGCCACGATCATTCAATTCGCTGATGGCACCGAAATTGGTCGTCTTGGTGCCCAAAACCGCGTCAGCGTTCCACTTGCTCGAGTTCCGCTTCAGGTACGTGAAGCCGTCATGGCTGCGGAGAACCGCACTTTCTACACCGACCATGCGGTTAACCCACTGGGTATTTTGCGCGCTCTCTATCACGATTTACGCGGCGGTTCCTTACAGGGTGGTTCAACTATCACACAGCAATACGCAAAGACCGCTTTTCTCACCTCGGCTCGCACACCGACGCGCAAGCTCAAAGAACTGATCATTTCGATTAAATTGGAGCAACAAATTTCGAAGGATCAAATTCTTGAGGATTACTTAAATACCATTTGGTTTGGTCGAGGCGCATATGGAATTGAAACTGCGGCTCAACAATATTTTGGTCGCGACGTTGACCAGTTGACTTTAGAAGAAGGTGCGGTTTTGGCCAGTGTGCTGCGTGCCCCTGGTTATTACGATCCAAGTTACGGCGCAAAGAATCAAGTGCGATTAGCCGCTCGGTTTAAATACGTGATCCAAGGCATGGTGGAATCGGGCTGGATCACAAAGTCCCGTGCTGCGATTGCCCAGTTGCCAAAGATTAAGGCTCGAACGAGGGGCGGCACTTTCGGTGGGCCCCGTGGATATTTGCTTTCAACAGTGCAGAGCGAGTTGAGTAAACTTGGTTTCACCGAAGATCAGATACTGGTCAGCGGGCTTCGCGTACGTACGACTTTTCAACGCAAAGCACAACAATCCGCTGAAGATGCAGTGGCGGCGCAAAGGCCTAAGAGTGCTCCTGCAGATCTTCATATTGGCCTTGCCGCAGTAACTCCAGGAACCGGCGCAGTCGTGGCTATCTATGGCGGCGATGATTATTTGAAACGTCAGCTCAACGACGCCACCCAGAGCATTGCGCAGGCCGGTTCCACGTTTAAACCCTTCGCTTTGATCGCCGCGCTTGAGGGTGGCATTGGCTTAAATACCCTCTGGAATGGAAATTCACCAAAATCCTTCAACATCAATGGAAAGCCATACGTTGTCGGTAACTACGGCAAGCGATCTTTTGGCGACATTACCCTCCTCAGGGCGACGGCAAGCTCCGTAAACACTGTCTATGTTCCGCTTGGGATCCAGGTGGGTCCGGATAAAATAGTTGACGTCGCCCGGCGGGCGGGAATCCCGAACGATGTTGCTTTAATGCCAACGCCGTCAGTGGTGCTTGGTTCGGCTAGCCCACACGTATTAGATATCGCCGGGGCTTTCGCCACTTATGCCGCACAGGGAATCTACGCGAAGCCCTACTTCATTAGTTCTGTGATTGGTAGCAACAGTGGCGTGTTGTATCAGGCTCATCCACAGGGGCAAGAGGTTTTCGGCAAGGACGTTATGGCTGATCTGACCTATGCGCTTCGGACAGTAGTTCAGTCAGGCTCGGGATTCGAAGCGCTTAAGTTGCAACGCCCAGCAGCAGGAAAAACCGGGACTAGCGACAATAATGCCTCCGCTTGGTTCAGTGGATACACACCGCAGTTAGCCACTTCAGTTGCATTCTTCAGAGACGATGCCACGAAAAACCTGCACGGGATCGGTGGCCTTAACTCGGTTACTGGCGGTTCCTTTCCGGCGCGCATTTGGACTGCTTTTATGCGCGGGGCGCTGAAAGGTCAACCGGTCTTGCAATTTCCTTCGCCGGTTTATATTTCCGGAACCCAACCCACACCAGTTGCACTCTTTGTCAACGGCATTCCAATTTCAGCACCAATACCCGGCGCCACCCCGACACCAACACCAACACCAACACCAACACCAACACCAATGCCGACGGACACTCTCCCGCCGGCTACAACCCCACCCCCTCCTCCACCGTGATCAGATCAAAGCGCGTGGTAGTCAGCCGCGCCGTCACGTCAATTTCCGTACCGATTTTGGGTATCTCCCCCTTACCAATCAAAAGCAGCGAACATTGCATATGCGGGGGTTCCGCGAACCGTAATCTCTGTTTGTGAAACGAGTAGGGACTGAGTTGCACCCCGGCGCCAGAAAGTAGCGCTTTTGCAATCAATTTAATTCGACCGACAATCGATAAATCACTTGGTGGCGACTCAAGACCTATTCCGTTCTCTGTACCACCGGCCACTACCAACAACCACCCACTACTTCTTGTTCGGCGTTGGCGGTAACCAATTCGATCGCCGACGCTCACACGGTGGCGGTCTAGAACAGTCGCAGTTATTCGCAACGCGTCGCTGGCTCCGAGCCATAGTGCGGAGCCAACCCGTTCCAAAAAAGTAAAGCTTGGATATTTGATTCTCAAGAGAGCGAGATGCTGCTCCGAGATGTGAGAGATCCAGATTGTGTGACCAAATAAGTTCGGAGAGATTTTTGCTTCTAAAACCTTCTCGATTGCAGTAGAGATAGTGTCGACGCAATTTCGCGACGGAGCCAGTGGAAGGTGAAACGCTAATCCTCGACAATCAAGGTCGCCGAGCAGTTCGGACACTCGTCCAAAATCATTCCGCGCAATTCCGTGACGTCGGGTTGCGGTTAAAAGCTCCACGACTACTGGCGCACGGTCTTGCCAGCCGGTTATCGCCTCAATACTTGAAAGAGTGTGGAGAGCCCCAGAAATGCGAGGTTGGTCCGCTCGCCACGGGCTGAGAATCAGTATCTCGCCGTTAAATACTTTACCGACCTCAAGCGCCTCGGCTGACGTGCCCACCGCAACTATTCGGCTTCCAATGCGGATCGCTTCACTAGCCAAGCGCTCGGTGCCGAGACCGTAACCGCCACCTTTTATGACAGGAATTAATCCTGTGTGGAGGGCCGCGAAAGCATCGATGTGGGTGCGCCACTTTGCTTGATCGATATGCAGGGTGAGGCCCATGCCGGCCACTCTACTTGCGTACTCGAAGAAGGAGTGCGAACAGAAGCGACCAGAATCTGCTGATTCGATAATCCCATTCGCCAACATATTCCACGGCTCCGCCCCCCACCCCCAGTTTGAATTGAATCAAACCTACGTGAGGATCGTTGGGGTCAAGCGTTGAGGTGATACCCCGTAAGTCGTAGATCAGCGCTCCTGAATCGAGTGCATCCTGCATCATCCGCCATTGAATCGCGTTGCTTCCTCGAGCTTCGCGCCCGCGCGTTGAGGAGGCGCCATATGAATACCAAGCATGACTTCCAACTCGGATCATGATTGTTGAAGCAACGACCTCGCCGTCCCACCTTGCTAGATATAGCGAGAGTCGATCTGCGTCTTCGGAGCGGAGAGCATCCCACATTTTTTGGAAATAGCCGAGAGGTCTAGGAATAAACCGATCACGCTCTGCAGTCTCAAGATAAATGTTGTGAAAAGTGTTTAGGTCTTGCCGCGTGCCTACTTCAATTGTTACCGATTCCTTTTCTGCACGTTTTAGATTACGTCGCCAAAGTTGATTAAAACCGGCGAGCAAGTCCTCGCGATTCTTGTTAGCAAGGGAGAGTTGGTATACGAATTGAGGTTGGCCAAGCCCGAAACCAGCTTCACTCTTCGGCGCCAACCACCCCGACGATTTCAAGTGGTCGCAGATTGCCAATCCTTGGGGAAACACTTCGTCCGGTGTCAGAGCGCGAAGGCTTGCGGTCGCCTCGCCGGCTAGAGCGGCTTTCATTGTTTGAGCCGACCAAGACGATTTCTCGACCAGCGGACCAATTCTCAGAAGAAAGACATTTCTTTTTTTCGCGTACGCAATGAGCAGATCCAGCGCGTCATCTATTTCTTTAAGTGGACCATGCCAATTTAGGAGCGGGCCTTCAGGTAGGTAACCAAACCATTTTGGAATTTTTGGAATTTTTCGTAGGAGCAATAAGCCGGCCCCAACTAGTTGATCATCAGCAAACCAGCCGAGACTTTCGCTTTCCCAGTCGGATTTAACTTCTGCCCAAGCGGGGGTTTGAAGAAACGAGGCACTGCCGAGCGAGTTCACATAAGCAAGATGCTGTCCCCTGTCGATTTGAGCGATACGCAGGGTCACGGACTATCGCTCGTTCCCAGTTGGGCACGTAGAAATGCGATGTCAGCCGCCTGAGAAATTTCGTCGCCTGGCGTTTCAACGACGGCCGCTGAATTTGCCTGTCGAATGATCTCCACAACCGTGGCCACGTCGAGTTTATTGAGTTCAGATAGTTCGGGAGCGAGGTTGGCGTGGCGATCACGACCCGAGCCTGCGTCATCTCTACTTCCATTTGCGTGGATCAAATCAATTCGACCGGTTGCAGTTAAAATGTCGGAGACCAACGTTTCCATGTTGAGGCCACCTGCGTGGGCATGGCAGGTATCGAGGCAGAATCCGGCGCCATAGGTGGTGGCAACTTCAAAAAGCCGACTGATCGAATCCAGGTGCCGCGCCATGGCGCGTTCACCTCCTGCAGTATTTTCGATCAGGATCGGGACGGGGGATTCCAATTGGCTTAGGGCTTTTCCCCAATTTTCGAAGCCGATCGCCGGGTCATCGCCCTCCTGAACATGTCCACCGTGGACGATCACCCCGGCCGCTCCGCAGTCGCCCGCCAACAGAGCCGTTTTCTTTAAAAGCACGCGGCTCGGGATTCGGATCTTGTTATTTGTGGTCGCAACATTAATTACATACGGCGCGTGCACGTACAGTCTGATTCCCGCCGCCTCGGCCGCGATTCGAAGCGCGTCCGGGCCCTCCGGGTAACTGCACTCTGGGCTCTTCCAAGATTGGGGGTCGCCCAAGAAGAATTGAATTGCGTCAGCGCCTCTTGTCCGGGCAGCAGCGATCGGGTCTAGGTCACCGACCGCTGCACCTAGGAGTCCACCGAATTCAGCCACGTTTCTAAGCCTAGGGCGGTGGATAAGGATTTCTCTCCTGAGCGTCGAGGGAGGTAGCCTTACGCCACCAAACCCGGTGATATTTATGGCCGAGTTGGCGCAGCAACCCTCCTGCCACGGAGAGACCGTGGCCGTATAGTCCGAAGGAGGTGGGTTAACGCATGCGTCACTATGAAGTAATGGTGATCCTCGATCCAGAGTTGGAAGAACGCACGGTCGCCCCAAGTCTCGAAACTTATCTAAAGATTGTTCGAGATGCAGGCGGCACCGTCGAGAAGGTTGACATCTGGGGTCGTCGTCGCATGGCTTATGAAATTGCGAAGAAACCAGATGGAATCTACGCAGTTCTCGAAATGAATTGTGAACCAGCAGCAGTGAAAGAGTTGGATCGTCAGCTCAACCTCAATGAAGCGGTTCTTCGTACCAAGGTAATCCGTCCCGATCAGCGCTGACGCGCCTAACCGAAGGGGGAGTCAACGGCATGGCTGCTGGAGACACTGTCATCACTATTGTCGGCAACCTCGTCGACGATCCTGAGCTTCGCTTCACCCCATCGGGTGCAGCGGTTGCGAAATTCCGGATTGCGTCAACCCCGCGCTATCTCGATAAGACCACCAATGAATGGAAAGATGGCGACTCGCTTTTCTTGTCGTGCAACGTTTGGCGTCAAGCAGCGGAGAACGTTGCCGAATCTCTTCAGCGTGGAATGCGAGTGATCGTGCAAGGTCGCTTGAAGCAGCGCTCTTATGAAACAAAAGAGGGCGAAAAGCGCACGGTCTTTGAAGTAGAGGTTGATGAAGTGGGTCCATCGCTACGCAATGCCACGGCAAAAGTCGCAAAGACAGGTCGTGGCAATGGTTCTGCCGCAAGTGCCCCAACAAGCACCGAAGACCCGTGGGCAAGCGCCTCGGGTAGTTGGGGTGCCCCTGCTGGTTCAATGGAAGAACCCCCGTTTTAAATTGAAGTGACCATTCCCGCTACGGAATCAAATCTGATTCATGGGCGGGGCATCCAACAATTGGAGCACCACGATGGCCAAGCCACCGGTAAAGAAATTTAAAAAGAAGGTTTGTAGTTTCTGTAAGGACAAAGTCGCTTACATCGATTACAAAGACACAGGTCTGCTGCGCAAGTTCATTTCTGATCGCGGCAAGATTCGGGCACGGCGAGTTACTGGCGCCTGTGTTCAGCACCAGCGTGATATTGCTCAAGCGGTAAAGAACAGCCGCGAGGTTGCTCTTCTTCCCTACACGTCGACAGCTCGTTAGGAGGATACGATGAAACTCATCCTTGCCCACGAAGTAACTGGTCTCGGTACTGCTGGTGATGTCGTCGAAGTTAAAGATGGTTACGCACGTAATTTTCTTCTGCCTCGCGGAGATGCAATCGCTTGGAGTGCCGGGGGTGCTAAGCAGATCGATGGAATTCGTCGAGCGCGAAGCACGCGCGAAGTCCGCGATTTGGACCACGCCCAGGAGATCAAGCAGGCCCTTGAAGCATCGCCCGTCAAATTGCCAGCGAAGGCTGGCGAAACGGGACGCCTCTTTGGTTCGGTTACCCAGAAGGATGTTGCCTTCGCCGTACGCCAAGCCGGTGGTCCTGATGTGGATCGTCGCCGGATCGCGCTGGCCGACCACATCAAGATGGTCGGTACTTACAAGGTGAAGGTCACCCTCCACCCCAAGGTGGTTGCAACGATCAATCTTGAGGTTGTTAAGGCGTAAGCAGCACTAATTTCGGTGCTGAAATATTTACGGTGACGGAGGTGGGGTAACCCACCTCCGTCCGCCATTTGAGATGGTCAACAAGTTTCTTCATCCACAGCTAGAACTACCTTCCTCACCGATCTGACCTGGGACTTTAACCGCAGGTCCGGGGCCCATCCACATTCCATCAACAAGCAATGCACAGTTAATTACCGCCTTTCCAACACCTTTATCAACACCTTTATCCACAGGGTAGGTGACGCTCACGTCCTTACTGCGTACGGTGCCTGTCGGTGGTCGAGTAGAGAATGTCAGGCAAGCAAATCAGGAGAGTGGATGAGCAGCAAGTGACCGTCAGATGAGCATTGCCGAGTTCCCTCGAGACAGCGAATATGAGCGCACCCCACCGCAGGATATTGCGGCCGAACAGTGCGTTCTTGGCGGGATGCTCCTGTCGAAAGAGGCGATTGCCGACGTCGTCGAAACTATTCGTTCTCGCGATTTTTATCGCCCAGTTCACGAGTCGATCTTTGATGCGATTCTAGATTTGTACGCACGGGGTGAGCCGGCCGATCCAGTTACGGTCGCTGCAGAATTAACCAAGCGCGGGGAGATCGGCAAGATTGGTGGCGCCCCGTATTTGCACACGCTGATCTCCTCCGTCCCCACTGCGGCAAACGCGGGTTATTACGCACGAATTGTTCACGAGCGTGCCATTCTTCGCAGACTCGTTGCGGCTGGGACCAAGATTGTCCAACTCGGTTACGCCGTTGAAGGCGATGTAGATGACGTTGTAGATGCTGCACAAGCTGAAGTTTTTGCAGTCACCGAGCGGCGAGTCAGTGAAGACTACGTAATCCTCAACGATCTACTTCCAGAGGCCCTCGATGAGATCGAGTCAATTGGTACTCGTGGTGGTCAGATGGTTGGGGTCCCCACCGGTTTTGCAGATCTTGATGATTTAACCAACGGATTACACCCAGGACAAATGGTGGTGATCGCTGCCCGGCCCGCGATTGGTAAATCAACGCTCGGCCTAGATCTGGCGCGCTCTGCATCGATTAAGCATGGTCTTACTTCAGTGATATTCAGCCTTGAAATGGGGCGCAACGAAATCACGATGCGGATGCTTTCGGCGGAATCGCGCGTGCCACTTCAACACATGCGCAGTGGCACAATGAATGATGATGAGTGGGCCAGGCTCGCACGGAGAATGGGTGAGATTTCGCAAGCTCCTCTTTTTATTGACGATTCGCCAAACATGACGATGATGGAAATCAGAGCAAAATGTCGGCGCCTCAAGCAACGTCACGATCTTCGTCTCGTAATCATTGACTATTTACAATTGATGACCAGCGGCAAGAAAGTTGAGAGCCGGCAACAAGAAGTCTCCGAGTTTTCGCGTCAACTCAAATTGCTCGCAAAAGAACTCGGTGTTCCGGTCGTGGCAATTAGCCAGTTAAACCGTGGCCCAGAACAGCGCACAGATAAGAAGCCGATGCTTTCAGATCTTCGTGAATCAGGCTCCATTGAGCAGGACGCGGACATGGTGATCTTGCTTCACCGTGAAGATGCCTACGATCGCGATCACCCACGCCAGGGCGAAGCAGATCTAATTGTGGCTAAACACCGAAATGGTCCAACCCGGACGGTCACTGTCGCATTCCAAGGGCACTACTCGCGCTTCGTGGATATGGCCGCAAACATTTAACTTTTGGCTTTGAAGCACTGAGTTAACTGTTGGACAGAATTCCTAGTTTGGCATCCGGTACCCCCACCGAGTGATGCAGGTGCACCAGCCGCCAGCCGTTTTCAGTTTTCGTGAAGACCGCTGTCATTCGATCTGCCACTTCAATTCCATTGAAGGAAAAGTGTGAGCGGTCAACGACCCATCCGGTGTCACCGTTCTCATACCCAAGCGGTGAACCAGGCACGAGCCGGAAACCCCTCGCGGTCGCGTCGGACACCACGGCAATGATTTCTTCTCGGCCTTGCATCAACTCATCAGGCGCGGTGCCCACGAGAATTACCCCAGGGTCATCGGCTAAAAGTGCAATCATTCCCGCTCGGTTTCCGCTGGAAACGTCTTCAAGCAACTTTCGATAGAGATTTACGAGTTCAACTGAGGCTGGCATGGGGGCAACTATTTAAGAGTTTTTCTGGTCCGTCAACCAAGATTCTCACCCACCCGGGCCAAGATTGTTCAACGCAGCGCTGCCACTTCCTTAATCACAGGTCTCTGCCTACCTCTTCGACATATGTCAAGAAAGTGAGAGAATCTAGACATGCCCAAGACCCTGCCGATGCTCCAAGACCTCTCACCCATCTGTTGTGCGCCGCTTGGCAGTAGTTCCGGCTTATCGCCTGGAGACGCCCTTGCGTTGGCCCTCCGGCTGAAAGCTTTGGCCGACCCGGTTCGCCTGCAATTACTCGTGCATATGCTCAATCAGCCCGGCCAGGAGGCCTGTACTTGCGAACTGGCACCGTTGGTTGAGTTATCAGAGCCCACGATCAGCCACCATCTGAAGAAACTCGAAGGTGCCGGATTAGTCGTGAAAGAACGACGCGGCATGAGCGTCTACTACCAAGTCGTGCCAGAGGCCATCCACGCAATCGCTCAAACTCTCCATCTGAAGTGCTGTTAGGGATGAATAACATCCCAGGAAGCACGGCGGTCGAAGAAAACGCGGTCCTCAAGCGGCTAACTTTTTTGGATAGATTTTTACCCATCTGGATTCTGGCGGCGATGGTCACCGGCCTTTTGCTTGGACGCCTCGTGCCCTCCGTGCAGGGAGTCCTAAACTCGGTGAAAATTGGCCAAACCTCACTCCCGATAGCGCTCGGACTGCTACTCATGATGTATCCGGTTCTGGCCAAAGTTCGCTACGAGGAGATCAGCCACGTCACCGGAGATCGTCGTCTCCTCTGGTTGTCGCTCTTACTGAATTGGCTGATCGGCCCTGCGCTGATGTTCGCCCTCGCTTGGCTCTTCCTTGCCGCTCAACCGGCCTTTCGTACCGGTCTAATCGTGATTGGTTTGGCCAGATGTATTGCAATGGTTTTGATTTGGAATGACCTGGCTTGTGGTGATCGAGAAGCAGCCGCGTTGCTGGTGGCCATTAACTCCATCTTTCAGGTCTTCGCGTACGCACTTCTTGGCACGTTCTATCTAAAAATTTTGCCGGGATGGCTCGGACTAGGAACTCAGGATGTCAAGTTCTCCACCTGGGAAATAACAAAGGCCGTACTGATCTTTCTTGGAATTCCGCTAGTCGCCGGATATCTCACTCGTCGGATCGGACTACGCGCTAAAGGCCGGGATTGGTATGAGCAGAGGTTACTTCCAAAAATCAGTCCGTTCGCACTCTATGGGTTGCTTTTTACCATCGTGGTGATGTTCGCACTGCAAGGTAAGGCGATCACCAGTGATCCAGTTTCTGTCATGCGGATTGCAATACCGCTACTGGTGTATTTCGCCATCATGTGGGGAGCTGCGTTCTTCATCGGCGCTCGCGCCCGACTTGGCTATCCCAAGATCACCACACTGGCGTTCACTGCTGCTGGGAACAATTTCGAACTCGCAATTGCGGTGAGCATTGGCGTGTGGGGTGTCACTTCTGGGGAGGCGTTGGCCGGGGTTATCGGTCCTCTTATCGAGGTCCCCGCTCTCGTCGCTCTCGTCTACGTTTCGCTCTGGTTACGTCCTCGCTTAACGCGCAGTTTCGGCTAAGGCAATACCAACAAGGACTACAACTCCCCCGACGATTTGAATCAGTGTGAGTGATTCTCCGATCCACCACCAGGCCACGATCGAAGCAAAGACTGGTTCTAGCATTCCGATCATGGCCGTTCGAGCCGGAGTTGTATGCCGAAGAGCGCTAACCACCAGAACGAATGGCGCAACGGTTCCCACGAGAATGACCAAGATGATGAAAGCTGACATGGGGGCGTGTAGATGCGCGAAGCGACCGCCAAGATTTATCTGTTTGGCTAGCAGGTGGAATGGGAAGCTCCACAAAGGTTGAACTATCAGCCAGAACGCAGTGGCAAAGCCAAATGCCCATGCAGTGAGCGAGGTGGTGTCTCGAATCCCAACCCCATGTTCACCAAGAAGGTAATAGATCGCAAGTGAGATGCTGGCAATTCCGCCGGCCAGCAGGCCAATCCCATTTAGGGTGAGCCCATTCCAAATTTGAGCGACGAGGATCAAGCCACTTATGGCTAGAACCAGAGACGCCCACATGCGCGATTTAACTTTTTCCTTGCGAACAAATCGAACGTAGAGCGTGATCAACACGGGAGCTGTGAATTCAAGAAGTAACCCAATACCAACTGGCAGTCGCGAAATTGCGATGAAGTAAAAAACTTGGACGCCGGCAAATCCGGCGATGCCATAGAGGGCCAGGAAGCCGATTTGATGACGATTGATTTTTAGTGAAGCTGGTCTTCTGATTAGTGCGTACGTGAGAAGGCAAATAAATGCTCCTGCACTACGGATCTCTGTGAAACGCATCGGTGGCATGCCGGCCTGCAGAACAAGTTTGGAGACGGTGCCGTTTAGGCCGAACAGGAGCGCCGCGATGACGACCATGAATTCGCCACGATGTGTTGAATCACCTTTGATTGCTGGAACTGTCAGCGTGGACATCAATTACGAGCCCTCACGGACTCTGACAGATTCCTGAAATTCGCGAGCGACATCTAGGAATCGGTCGTTTGCAGCGACCTCCCCAATCGTTACGCGAACTCCATCATCACCATACGCGCGAACCGAAAGAGCGTAACTGGTACATAGTTCGCTAAACGATTTCGTCTCATTCCCAAGTCTGAGCCATACAAAATTGCCTTGCGAATCAGGTGTCTTCCAACCTTGAAGGCGGAGTCCGTCGATTACTCGCTTTCGTTCTGCGGTAATGGCAGAGACTCGCTTCATCAATTGAGGTTCACAAGCAAGCGCGGCGATTGCGGCGGCTTGTGCGGGGCCACTAACCCCGAATGGCACAGCGCACTTTCGAATTGCACTCGCAACGATAGGAGCCGCGATGGCAAAGCCCACTCGCAAGGAGGCGAGGCCATACGCCTTAGAGAAGGTACGTAAAATTGCAATGTTTTCTCGATCGACGAGTTCGCGAAAAAGTTCGACACCATCGGGTATCGCTGGATCGGTTACGAACTCTATGTAGGCCTCGTCCAGCAAGATGGTAATTTCCTCGGGCACCTGTTCGATGAAATCACGAAGTTCCTCGTTTGTAGCGGCCACCCCGGTTGGATTATTCGGTTGGCAGACCAGGATCAGGCGGGTTTTTGGCGTAATCGCGGCGAGCATGGCTGGCAAATCGTGCGACTCATCTACCCGCAGTGGAATCGCGATACTCGTTGCCCCATTTACTGCCGTTACGATCGGGTAGGCCTCGAATGAGCGCCAGGCGTGAATAACCTCATCGCCTGCCTCGCAGGTGGCTTGGATGAACTGTTGAAGAACTCCCACAGACCCAGTACCTACAGCCAGATTCTCCGTCGAGATCGAAAATCGGTGGGCCAAGGCTTCTCTCAGAGCAATCGGATCCATTTGAGGGTACCGATTTACCTCGCGCAGGCTAGAAACGATGGCCTCATGGATTTCGGGTAGCGTTTCGTACGGGTTCTCATTTGATGAGATTTTGTATGAGGTGAGACTGGACACCTGTTGGGGTGGTTTACCTGCGATGTACGCAGGAATAGCATCAATGGTAGGTCTGAGGTAGGGACTCGCACGGTTCATACGGCTCACGGTGGCAAGCGTAGGGGAGATGGCTGGAGCGTGGCGCAAGAGCGATTGGTTCAACTGCTAACCCCCGAAGGCGAACGAGTTGAGGATCCCGAATACTCAATTGAGATTTCCACTGAAGAGTTGAAGGCGCTATACCGCGATTTAGTTATGGTCAGGCGTTTCGATGTTGAGGCGACCGCTCTTCAACGCCAAGGAGAATTGGGGCTTTGGGCGCAGTCATTGGGGCAAGAAGCAGCCCAAGTTGGTTCAGGACGAGCGCTGGAACAAGGTGATTACGCGTTCCCGACTTATCGCGAGCATGGCGTGGCTTGGTGCAAGGGAGTCGACCCAGTTCAATTGCTCGGAATGTTCCGCGGAGTGAACCATGGCGGCTGGGATCCAAATGAAAATGGTTTTCAGTTGTACACCATCGTGATTGGCGCACAAACGCTTCATGCAACTGGCTACGCGATGGGCTTAATGCGCGATAAGAGTGACCGCGCCGTAATCGCCTATTTTGGCGATGGAGCAAGCAGTCAAGGCGACGTGAATGAAGCCTTCGTATTCGCAAGCGTCTTTCAGGCACCGGTGGTCTTCTTCTGCCAGAACAATCAATGGGCCATTAGCCAGCCAATCGAAGGGCAGACCCGAGTCCCGCTCTATCGTCGTGCCAGCGGATTTGGCTTTCCCGGTATTCGAGTAGATGGCAACGATGTGCTTGCGGTATTGGCAGTTACCCGCGAAGCGCTCGCTAAAGTTCGAAGAGGTGAAGGTCCAACTTTCATCGAAGCCTTCACTTACCGGATGGGTGCACACACAACTTCTGACGATCCAAGTCGCTACCGCCTCGCTAGTGATCTTGAAGTGTGGAAATTGAAGGATCCAATCGAGCGAGTCAAGGTGCATCTTGCACGTACGGGTCAGGCCGACAGTGTTTTCTTCGCTGAGGTTAATGCGCAAGCCGAAGAGATGGCCGCCACGCTTCGAGCAAAAATTATTGGAATGCCAGACCCTGATCCGGATGAAATGTTTGCCCACGTATATGCAGAGCCGCATGCACCACTGGCCCGCGAACGCGAAGAGTTCAAGAACTACTTAGCCAGTTTTGTGGACCAACCGTGATCACTTTAGCTAAGGCAATTAACGCCGGCCTGCGCAAATCGCTAGAAAAGGATTCGCACGTATTACTGATGGGTGAAGACATTGGAAAACTTGGTGGTGTTTTCCGCGTCACCGAAGGTCTCCAAGCCGACTTCGGAACGGAACGAGTAGTCGATACACCGCTGGCCGAATCTGGGATCCTTGGAACCGCGATCGGTCTGGCTCTTCGTGGGTATCGGCCCGTATGCGAAATTCAATTCGACGGTTTTGTCTACCCCGCCTTCGACCAAATCACCAGCCAATTGTCGAAAATGCATGCGAGGGCATTGGGTAAAGTGAATTTACCGATCGTCGTACGTATCCCATATGGCGGTGGTATTGGTGCGGTGGAGCACCATAGCGAAAGCAACGAGGCCTACTTCGCCCACACGGCTGGCTTGCGGATCGTTACTTGTTCCAATCCCGAAGATGCCTATTGGATGATCCAACAAGCCATTGATTCCGATGACCCAGTAATTTTCTTTGAACCAAAGCGTCGATATTGGGATAAGGCCGATATCAATATGGAAGCGCCGTCTCTGGATCTGCACTCAGCTAAAGTTTTGCAAGAAGGCACTGATCTCACCCTGATCACATATGGTCCTTCGGTTCGCACTTGTCTTGAGGCGAGGCGAGTAGCTGAAACTGAAGGCAAAAGTTTAGAAGTTATCGATCTTCGATCGCTCTCGCCACTTGATTTAGAACCGGTCTTTGCCTCGATTGAAAAAACCGGCCACGGCGTGATCGTGCACGAAGCACCCACCTTTTTGGGCATGGGGGCTGAGTTGTCTGCGCAGATAACGCAGGAATGTTTCTACTCTCTCGAAGCGCCGATACTTCGAGTCGGTGGATATAACGTGCCTTATCCTCCGGCCCGAATTGAAGACCACTATTTGCCCGACGTCGATCGCATTCTTGATGCGGTTGATCGGTCATTTGAGTTTTAGGAAGTTAGGAGCACCGATGGCAGAGCAACAATTTCGACTTCCCGATGTAGGCGAGGGATTGACAGAGGCAGAGATTCTCCGTTGGTATGTCAAAGCCGGCGATGAGGTGACGTTGAATCAGATGATCTGTGAAATCGAAACCGCGAAAGCAGCCGTTGAGCTTCCATCGCCGTATGTCGGCACGGTCA
The DNA here is from genome assembly GCA_025355805.1 of Actinomycetes bacterium. Taxonomy (GTDB): domain Bacteria; phylum Actinomycetota; class Actinomycetes; order Nanopelagicales; family Nanopelagicaceae; genus JANXYY01. The sequence continues at coordinate 4,702 of JANXYY010000005.1, read as the reverse complement.
CTGCACTCTTGGTTAACGCTGGCGAGACTGTTGCCGTGGGAACTCCGATTATTTCAATCGAAAGTCTCACATCGGCCGGCTCTGGAACTGGTGCTAGCCCTGAGGCGCCTCCGATCCAAGATACTGAACTTCCAAAAACGAGAACTGCGGTGCTCGTTGGTTATGGCGTGAAAGAGGACAACCAGGGGCCCCGTCGACACCGTCGTGGAGTCGCACCTGTCGAAGAAGTCCCGAGTGTTGTTGTTGAACGCCATGACGGGCCGGTGGTGGCAAAACCACCCGTGCGTAAGTTGGCTCGTGATCTTGGCGTTGACCTTAGAAGGATTAGGAACACTGGGGGACCAGTTTCTCGAGGCGATGTACTAGCTGCAGCAGAGAAAAGACCCGAGGTTGAATTATCTCCGGCGATTTCCTATGACGCGGCGCGGGAAGAACGGCTGCCAATCAAGGGTGTAATTCGCGAGATGGCCAAGGCGATGACCGCGAGCGCTTTCAGCGCACCACATGTCTCTGTATGGATCAAAGTTGACGTCACTAGGACATTAAAATTGGTTCAAAAACTTCGCACCGAGTCCATGTTTAACGGCGTTCGAGTGTCGCCGCTATTAATTGTCGCCGCGGCGTTCATAAAAGCGGTAAGCGAGTTTCCGAAAATCAATGCGACTTGGGATGAGGCGACCCAGGAGATAATCATTCGCGGATATGTGAATTTGGGGATCGCTGCGGCCACCCCACGCGGCTTATTAGTTCCCGTAATTCATGAAGCTGATTCGATGTCACTTCCTAAACTTGGAAGTGCGCTCATGAGTTTGGTCGATACGGCTCGCGAAGGTCGTACGCTTCCAGAGGAAATGAAACACGGCACAATCACGATTACGAACATCGGTGTTTTGGGAGTCGATGGCGGAACGCCTATCTTGCCGCCGGGTCAAGGCGGCATTCTTGCAGTGGGTCAAATCACGGATACTGCATGGGTTCACAAAGGCAAAATAAAAATCAGACCCGTATGTGAACTCACCCTCTCATTCGATCACCGAATGATCGATGGTGAATTGGGATCACGGGTAGTGGCTCGAGTTGCCCAGTTACTCAATGATCCACGGGAGTTACTCGCTACGGAGTGATGGCGAAGTTTTCGAGCACCCGCGATGCTAAATCTTGATCACCGTGAATCAGCGGGGTAACTTGGTCGCGACCATCCCGACCGCAAATGAGCAGATACCAATCATGCGTACTCATTTCAATTGACACTGTTGGCGTCTGAGGCGAGGAGACGAGAAATTCACCGCGTCCTTGTTCGTTAATGATTGCGCCGTAATTAAAGGCGCCGGGACCCGTGATGGAGAGTGCGATCGAGTCACCGATCGACGCGCCACACTTCTTTGCAAAAGTCATTGGCAATAATTTTGAAGCCTGGCGGTATACGAGGGCAGCTGCCTTGCCATCTAGATCACCTGTTAGGCCAAGTGGCATTCGTAGATCTTGGTTATGGGCCCACGAGTCAAAGACTCGGCGCCATAACAAGAATCCAATCGTCAGCGTTCCAACCGGTTCGAAGAAGGTCTCCTCATCGGGCTGACGTACTTCTTCCCGCCAGTCGGCATTGCGCCGTTCCACGACCTCGGCGAACTCAGCCAAAATCTCAGACCCGAGGCGCTCTCGTCGTTCGTAAACCGCAACTTCGTTGAAGCGGCCAAAATCATTCTTAATCCAGTCTTTTTCCTCCACGAACGACGGCAATTCGTCCACTGGATCGAGTAAATGCTTTTCAATCCCGATTAAGTGGCTGATCAGATCCTTAAGTCGCCAGCCAGGGCAGGGTGAAGATAGAAGCCACGACTCTTCGCTTAGCGAACGCCCGATTTCAATCGTTGACGAGACTGATTCAAGCCAGCCGACGCGGAGCGCCTCAATCTGCGGGTGTAGAAGTGAAGTGTCCATAACTGGCAGGCTATTGCCCCATGAGGGTCCACGCCATCCAATTGCGAACTGATTTGAGCGAACCCATTGGGGAGCGGATCGAACGTGCCGCTGCATTGGTCGCATCCCAACGCAAGGCTGATTTGGTAATCCTGCCTGAACTCTGGGTTCAAGGCGGTTTCGCTTTCGAAAGTTTCGCCGACACCGCGCAGGAAATAGATGGGCCTGCCGTGACCGCAATGCGCAACGCCGCGGTATCAGCAGGCATCTGGTTACACGCTGGTTCGCTCGTGCTAAGAAATGCGGATGGATCCTTGAGCAATACCGCGGTAATGATCGCCCCTGATGGATCGATTATCGCCCAATACGCTAAGCGCCATCTCTTCGGTTTTATTGGTGGCGAGACAACCGTGCTCACTGCCGGCGAAAACCTGGTGACCGTTGAACTTCCTTGGTTTACAGCAGGACTATCAATTTGTTACGACGTGAGATTCCCGGAAATGTATCGAGCATTACTTGATCTTGGAAGTGAAGTGTTCTTGATACCGTCCGCCTGGCCTGAACGTCGAATCGCTCATTGGTCGCTCTTAATTCGAGCCAGGGCCGTGGAGAACCAAGCCTTTGTCGTTGCGTGCAACGGCGTTGGCAAACAAGGCGAAGTGAATCTCGGTGGCTGTTCAGCGATCATCGATCCCTGGGGTGTAGTGCTGGCCGAAGCGGGAAGCGACGAAGAAATTCTGATCGCCGATATTGATCGCAAACTCGTCGCCAAGACGCGCGAAATATTTCCCGTGCTCAAAGATCGACGCTGATTCCAACTCAGTTTTAGAAGGCCTCTTCAGATAATTCCATAATTGAATTGTCGGTACCTTCTACGATGGCACGATCAGCGGCAAGCGGTGGCAGAAAATTCTGCGCAAAAAACTTTGCGGCCGCGATTTTTCCTTCGTAGAACGCTCGCTCCTTGGGTACTAGGTCACTCTGCTTTAGGCGGTTACTTGCGATTTCGGCACTGCGTAATAGCAGCCAGGCAGTAATAAGTTCACCTGTCGCAAGCAGGAGGCGCGAAGTGCTGAGACCCACTTTATAAATCTCTTTAGGTTCGCTCTGTGAATCCATAGCGTGCCCAACGAGAGTGCCCACCATCGCCTGAACGTCGTCCAGGGCTTGACTTAACAATCCGCGTTCACGCGCCAGATCGCCGTCACTTTGATCTTCGCGATCACCTTTTGCGAACTGAGAAATCTCGGCAGCCAAAAGTGCTAATGCCTGCCCGCGGTCGCGGACAATCTTTCTGAAGAAGAAATCAAGACCCTGAATTGCGGTTGTTCCTTCGTATAACGTGTCGATCTTCGCATCACGTACGTACTGTTCGAGTGGCCAATCTTGAGTGAAACCTGAACCACCAAATGTTTGCAAACTTTCTGTTCCGAGCAAAACCCATGACTTCTCGCTACCGAATCCTTTTACAACTGGGAGGAGGAGATCGTTGAGTGCATCAAGTTTTGTTGGATCCTCGCCCTTGCTGCGCGCGATAATAATGTCGTCTTGAATGCTTGCGGTGTAAAGAACCAGCGCACGCATGCCCTCCGAATAGGACTTCTGCGTCATCAATGAGCGACGGACATCAGGGTGATGGGTAATTGTTACGCGCGGGCTGGCTTTATCGGCCATCTGCGTTAGGTCAGCCCCTTGCACGCGAGTTTTCGCGTAGGCAAGCGCCTGCTGATAGCCAGCTCCGAGGGTTGCGATTGCCTTTGTTCCGACCATCATTCGCGCGAATTCGATTACCTTAAACATTTGCGCGATGCCGTTGTGCACCTCACCAAGCAGGTAACCAACACAAGGTGTCTTCTCACCCATTTTCATTTCACAAGTTGTCGAAATGTTTAGCCCCATCTTGTGTTCAAGATTGGTTACGAAAATTCCGTTGCGCTCGCCGAGCTCACCGGTCTGCCAGTCCGTCATAAATTTTGGAACTATAAAAAGGCTCAAGCCTTTGGTGCCAGGGCCTGCTCCTTCTGGCCTAGCCAAAACGAGGTGCACGATGTTTTCTTCTAAGTCGCTATCGCCAGAAGTAATAAATCTTTTCGTTCCAGTGAGGTGCCAGGTGCCGTCGCTCTGTTTAACTGCCTTAGAAGTCCCAGCACCAACATCACTTCCGGCCTCTGGTTCGGTGAGGAGCATCGTGGCACTCCAATGATTTTCAACCATCTGTTTCGCGAAACTCTTCTGCTCTTCCGTACCAAGTTCATAAATGACATGGGCAAATGATGGACCCGATGAATAGAGATGGATTCCAGGATTTGAGCCAAGCACCATTTCGCCGATTGCCCAGCGCAGTGACCGTGGAATTACGGTGCCACCTAATTCGGCGGGCGCATCCATTCGCCACCATTCGCCATCCATGTAGGCGCGGTACGACTTGTGGAAGATGGCAGGCAATTTCGTATCACCCGTAGCTGGATCGAAGGCAACGCCCTCTCGATCTCCCACGACGAAGGATTCGGCGAGTTCGTTCTCCGCGAGTCGCTTCATCTCCTCGAGCATGCCCATTGCCGTATCCCGGTCGATCTCGGCGAATGGGGCGCTGCCAAGAACCTTCTCGCGCTCGAGCAAATCAAAGAGCAGGAACTCGATATCGCGAAGATTTGCGGTGTAGTGGCCCATTTTGGGCTCCTTACTAATGCCTCGGAGTGCGCGTGTGCCGTTATGTTACTCGCCAGTAACTAATGTTGCCCACCTCGAGGCCCCGAATTTGAGACCAACTACTAAAGTAAAT
>JANXYY010000003.1 GCA_025355805.1 Actinomycetes bacterium | reverse complement strand
GTTGACACCTGGTTGCCGGTCGATCAATACGTGGGCGGAGTTACCCATGCAATTCTTCATTTGCTATACAGCCGCTTCTTTACCAAGGTGCTTTACGACTTAGGAATGTTGGGCTTCACTGAACCGTTCACACGTCTTCTCAATCAAGGCATGGTTGTGATGGATGGTTCCGCAATGAGTAAATCTCGCGGCAATCTTGTGAGGCTCTCGGACGAACTCTTAGTGCATGGGGTCGATGCGATTCGACTCAGCATGGTCTTTTCGGGGCCTCCTGAAGATGACATCGATTGGTCTGACGTTTCGCCCACTGGCTCCACCCGATTTTTGGCGCGAGCTTGGCGACTTTCAGGTGATGTCACTAGTGAAGTTGGGGTGGATGTAACGATCGGCGAACTTTCACTTCGCAAAGTGACGCATCGAGCCGTTCATGAGGCAACGACGGCCGTCGAAGCTTTCCGTTTCAATGTCGCCGTTGCCCGAATTATGGAGTTGGTTAATTCCACTCGGAAGGCAATAGATACCGGCTGCGGCTCGGGCGATCCTGCGGTGCGTGAGGCGGTGGAGGCGGTTGCAATAATGCTGTCGTTAATAACGCCGTACACGGCAGAGGAGATGTGGTCGAGGCTTGGCCACGAACCAACTGTCGCTCTTGCGGGTTGGCCGATGGTTGATGAATCGCTATTGGTCGAAGACTCTGTGACATGCATAATCCAGATCAGGGGCAAAATTGTGGATCGCATCGACGTTCCGCCCAATATCTCGGAGGCAGAACTCCACACCCTTGCCATCTCAAATCTTGAGGTCACCAGAGCACTCGAGGGCTCCGCAATTCGCTCGGTGATCGTTCGACCACCTAAACTTGTAAATATCGTTCCGGCCTAAGGAGCGCAATGCCGATCCGCGCGATAGATATTGTCACTGACTCCACCGCATATTTGCCGACGGAGCGTGCTCGTGAACTAGACATCACCGTCGTTCCATTGCAGGTGCTGATCGGTGGAGAATCGTATTCTGAAGGCGACGAAGGTGCCGAAGTAGTTCTTGCAGCGCTTCGTTCCGGCGCTACGGCCACGACTTCACAGCCGAGCCCCGAGACTTTTCTAGATGTCTATCGCAAACGCGCCGAACTTGGTTTCGAAGGCGTCGTTAGCATCCATTTATCAAGTTTGCTCTCCGGCACTTATGAATCGGCCGTCCTAGCCGCAGCGCAATCCCCGATCCCGGTACGCGTTATTGATTCACGTTCGGTCGCTATGGGTCTTGGATTTGCAGCAATCTCAGCCGCTCTCGCCGCCGATGACGGCGCTCCCATCGATGAAGTTGCCGAGGTCGCGAAGTTACGCGCGGCGGCAACACGATCATTCTTCACTACGCCGAACCTTGAGCACCTGCGACGAAGCGGACGAGTAAGTCGAGGAGCCGCCTTACTGGCAAATGCGCTAAACGTATTGCCCATCCTCTCCGTTGAAAATGGTGAAGTAGTTGCACTAGAAAAAGTGCGAACTAAGGCTCGCGCTCTTGCGCGTGTTGAAGAACTTGCGGCTCTCTGTGCCCAACACGGGACGGTTGACATCGCCGTCCACCACCTAGGCGAACCCGACCTCGCAGATGAAGTTGCCGCACGCCTCCTCAAGAGCATTCACCAAATCGGCGAAGTGGTTATGAGCGAGTTGGGTGCGGTAGTAGGCGCCCATACGGGTCCTGGCACGCTGGCAGTCATCGTCGCCCCTCGCATCTAGTTGGCTTTCCGTGAGCGGCGGGTTGCCTCACCGTGAGCGGCGGGTTGCCTCACTCCCTCCAGTGAAGACCGAGCTTCAAGTTCCTATTTTGCCTTTGTCACGCCAACTGTGTTCGGGTGAATACCCAAGCATCCGGCGGGCTTTGTCGATAGAGAGGAGGGTCTCGTGTTCGCCCAGTTGCTTTTGCAACTTAACGTTTGGGAATACCTCAGTTGCAAGATCGGCACTTGATCTGCCCATCACCGTGTCTGCAGCGGCGATGATGAAAGTTTCGAAACCGGGGCCTGCGTTTTCTAACGCACGTAGAACGGCCTGGGCGCCATCACGACCGTCGATGTAACTCCATAGATTCCAGCTACGGAGTGTCGCATTCGCGTTAAAAGACGGGAACGCTTCATAGTCGCTCGGATCCATGACGTTGGAAAAGCGCAGTGCGGTGATGCTGAGTTCTGAATCCCAGCGCGTCAGTTGGATCGCCATCTGCTCTTCAAGATGTTTCACCAGGGAGTAGGTGCTTTCCGGTCTCGCTGGGTACTCCTCATCGACTGGAATGTAGGGCGGATCGATATCAAAAGGCAGACCCAGAACGGTCTCACTAGAGGCGTAAACGATTCTTTTGACGTTAGCTCGTCGAGCGGCCTGGAATACGTTGTAAGTAGAGAGCATGTTGTTCTGAAAAGTTGCAGCATCGGGAATAAGTCCAGGGGCGGGGATGGCTCCCAGATGGACGATTGCGTCAAAGCCGGTGTGCACCCCATCGAGACCCAAAATTACGTCAATAACCTGGCCGTAATTTTGGAGATCGACCTGCACCATCCCCACACCTCGTTCGCCTACTCGGTCAAGGTTGATGACGTGGTGCCCTTCGAGCCGTAGGCGCTGAACGACGCTCTTGCCAAGTTTTCCGCTTCCGCCCGTGATGGCAATTTTCATTTGAAACTCCTCCAGATGCGTAGCAACTTTGAGCATGAAGTCTTTTGATTGACTTGATCCGTCGCCCAACGAGCATAAGTCCTATTTAATTCGATTTTTATTGACGCGGGTTTTCCCGGTTAAGTGAGCGGAGCCGCCGCTGGAGGTGAGGCGACTCGCCGCTCAGCGGAAAAAGCGAGGGTGTTCGAGCACGATCCACAGAGCTCGCCCCTGTACAAGTGCCCGCTTCGCCCCGCGCTTCCGAACCCCAGCCCGCCTACTCTGCCCGCATGTCTATCCATTCGTGGCCGTCCGATGATTTGTTTGCGGAACGTAGACCTTTGCTAGACGACGAACCGCCAAGCTCTGTCAATCCACGAATCCGCAAGGTTTTTGCCGCGACCAAAATCGAGCGTGTCCACGTCAAACCTCTCGCACTCCTTTTGCTTTTGGCAGTTGTCTTTTCGTTTTGGTTGCTCTGGCATTCTCGCGCACGAGAAATTCAGGTTGCTACACCTAGAGCGATGATTTCCGATCAGACACTGAGTGGGTCAATCGTTTCTGGGACCACACAATCCCCGGGAATAGTTGTCGTTGATATTGGCGGTCGAGTCAAACATCCAGGGGTGTACACCCTTCCGACGGGATCGCGCGCGATCGATGCCGTCAAAGCTGCGGGAGGTGCATTGCCAGGGACGGATTTAACGACGATAAATCAGGCGCAACGGCTCGAGGACGGAGAGCAGATCGTCGTGGGTCTTGAGCAGGGCTCTCCAACTACTGGATCAGCAACTCACCTGGGAAAAGTGAATCTCAACAGCGCGAGTAACCAAGAATTAGACGCCCTTCCCGGAATTGGTCCAGTGCTTGCCTCTCGAATTGTTACTTGGCGCAAGGAGCATGGACGATTTAAATCGGTTGAAGATCTGCGACAGGTGTCCGGCGTGGGTGATGCCAAATTCGCGGATCTACGCCCACTAGTGCGAACTTAATCGATTTACGCCTCCTTCTCGCGGCTGTCGGGCTATGGTTCGGCGCAATTGCTGGCAACTTCCCGCGCGCTTTGACGATCGTTTTTTTGCTCGTAACCGGCGCCTCATTATTGGCTTTGAGCGGTAGAAATTTGCTTCCGAAATTCACGGCGATCGTGCTCGTGCTCGCACTTGGCGTCGGATTTTTCATAAGTCTAAGTAGATTCCTTTCCAGACACGACCAAGTCGTCGCGTCGCTGGCTCGTCATCACGCAATCGCCAAAGTGATTTTGACTATCGTCACTGATCCCGCCACTCACGCCGCATCCGTGAGAGGTTCGATGTTGCGTCCAGAATCAGTCTCGTTTAATGCAAGACTCAGCCGAATTGAAATGTCGGACCGGGTTTATGTGACCAGAGTCCCAGTTTATGTAATCGCGGACCGCGCTTGGTTGGGTCTGCTGCCGGGGACGCGTGTTCAAGTAGAGGCCTCATTTATACCGACGATTGCAGATGTCGCAGCAACCTTGCGGGCGCGCGCTCCACCTCAGATAATCCGCAAACCCAATGTCCTCGAGCGTTGGGCAGGGAGAATTCGTTCGGGTCTTTCCCATTCCGTGGACTCACTCCCAGCAGACCCGCGTGGCCTCCTTCCAGGGCTTGTGATCGGCGATACCTCTCGCGTATCAAGATCTCTTAACGACGACATGCGCACAACCGGTCTAACTCACTTGGTTGCGGTAAGTGGTGCGAATCTTGCAATCGTTGCCGCTCTGGTTACCTCGCTGCTACGCCGCACCAGAGTCTCACGGCGATTTCGTTCGCCGATAGCGATTTCGGCGATCGTTCTCTTCGTCATCGTTGTGCGGCCGCAGCCATCAGTATTACGCGCAGCGGCGATGGCCTGCGTAGTCCTCGTTGCTGCCAGTCTTGGTGTGAAGGCATCTGCCATTCCGGCACTGGCCACAGCGATCTTCGTATTGCTGCTGATTGATCCCACCCAATCGATAAGTTATGGCTTTGCGTTATCGGTCTTCGCAACCGCGGGTTTGCTACTGCTGGCACCCGGGTGGTCTCGCGCTTTAGAGCGTCATCTACCTCGATGGTTGGCGCAAGCGATTGCGATCCCCCTTGCTGCACAGGCAATGTGCGCACCGCTCATCGTCGCGTTGAGTGGACAGGTGAGCATCGTCGCGGTCCTGGCCAATGCAATCGCAGGGCCTCTGGTTGCGCCCGCAACAATTCTTGGTTTGGGCACCGCCCTGGTTTCCCAATTTAATGAAGAAATCGCGACGTTCATCGCACATATTGCAGCGCTGCCGACGATGGCCATCAGTGGAATCGCGCACCGATTCGCCGCCTTGCCATTTGCGGCGATTGCCTGGCCAAAGAGTTTTTTCGGAGTACTTCTGCTGGCCGTGATTACGGTCGCACTGGTTATTTTAGCAAAGCGTGCGGCTCGTAGTCGCCGAATTTTGATCGGAACGATCGTTGTATTTCTCAGTTTATTACTGCCGAGTTTGTCCCATCCAGGGTGGCCACCAAAAGAGTGGACCCTGCTTGCATGCGATGTAGGACAAGGAGACGGACTTCTACTTAATCTTGGTCAACACAGTGCGATCGTTATTGATGCGGGACCTGACGTGCATCTCATCAGCAAGTGTCTGGATGAGCTCGAAATTAAGATTGTGCCCCTTTTAATCCTTACTCACGATCACGCCGATCACGTCGAGGGTCTGCCCGGTGTCCTTCGTCATCGCAAAGTTGGGCGTATCTGGATCACGCCGCTCGACGAACCGAAAGGGGAATTTCGCCGAATATTGAAATGGGCAAAGAAGATTCCAATCACCCACGTTGGTGCCGGCATTCGCTTGAGGATCGGCGACTATCAAATCGAAACTCTATGGCCCAATGGAGTAGAAGACTCTCCCAATAATGCGAGCATCGCTACGCTGATCACGAAATCGACGTTAAACCAATCTCCACTTCGGCTCTTTCTTGCCGGCGATTTAGAAGCACCCGCCCAAGCCAATCTGTTGGCAAGTTGGCGCAACCATCCCGAATGGGGTGAGATAAAGGTTGATGTGCTCAAGATTTGTCACCACGGCTCTGCAAATCAAGATCCCAATTTCCTCAGTGCATTGAGTCCGCGCGTGGCAGTAATCAGTGTCGGGAAAGGAAACATGTACGGGCACCCCGCGGCGACCACCCTGTCAGCCCTCCAGCGCCTAGGGGTCTACGTCGTCAGAACCGATCAATCAGGGTCCCTCGCCGTGGCCCAACGCGCTGGGGATTTGGTCGTTGTGGCACGCGGCCACCGCGCATGGGATGCTCGTCGACGATGAGAAACGAGCCGATCCCAAACCTGGTCCTGGCGATCGGGCCAGAACCCCTTCTCGCTGATCGAGCCATCGAGGGGATTCTGGCCGATCTTCGCGCGATTGATCCACTTACCGCACTGCAATCGCTTAGCGCATCGGAGATCGACGTCGGCGAGATTGGCGAGGCACTCTCTCCTTCGCTATTCGATGAACGACGCGTTTTGGTGATTAGGGACCTTCAGGATCTAAGCGCCGACTGCGCAAGTGAAATCACCAATTATGTAGCCTCACCGGACGAGAACATCACCTTGATCCTGGTGCATAAAGGAGTGGTAAAAGGTAAGGCGCTATTGGAGGCGATCAGAAAATCTAAGCCGACCGAGATCGCTTGTGAGGCGATAAAAAAAGACAGCGAAAAACTTGAATTTGTTCGGGCCGAGTTCGCAGGCCACGGTCGCAAAATTGATGCGGAAGGCGCACGGGCGCTCGTTGATGCGGTTGGTGGCGATATTCGTGAACTTGCAGGTGCCTGCTCGCAACTCATTAACGACACAAATGGTTCCATCAATGCCGAAACGGTCGAGCGTTACCACGCGGGGCGGGTTGAGGCCACGGGATTTAAGGTCGCTGACGCGGCCATCGATGGCAACCTGGGAGTGGCGCTCGCGACATTGAGGCACGCCCTTGCCACGGGCACTGATCCGGTCCTGATCACAAGTGCATTAGCATCCGGGATCCGCACGATCGCCAAAGTTGGATCCGTTTCAAGAAACATTCGTGCTAGCGAATTGGCGGGACAATTGGGTCTAGCACCATGGCAAATTGATAAGGCGAGGCGTCAACTCACCGGTTGGAATGCCGCGTCGATAACGGTCGCCATTAATGCGGTCGCCCGCGCGGACGGCGCGGTAAAAGGCGCCGAATCAGATCCCATTTACGCGCTCGAACGCGCTGTTATGACAATCGTTAGAGCGCGTTCTTAATCTGTGCGATGTGCTCTTCAGCGTGATGTGTTGCCTTTTGAATAATTTCGCGAATCGTGAGTTTCAAGCCGTCCGAGCGAGTTCCGCTCCGAGACCACGCATCTTCAGGCAAGGCGAGTAGCAGATCAGCAGTCTCTTCGCGAATCGATTTGATCGCGAGAAGAGCCGGCTCAATGGGGCGCTTCTCATATGCAAGGTGCTCGGCATATTTCTCTTCGTCAAAGAAGGTCAATGCCGGATTCTCGTGCACCAGAATCTCGCGGACTCTGATCGCAAAATGCATGTCCGCATCGGCCATATGGTGGGCGATCATCGTTGCGCTCCAACTGCCGTCGGCACCTGGGGCTTGGCGAGCGGTGCCACTCCTGGCTGCAACGATGAAGTCCGAACCAGCCTGCCGATAACGATCAATTTCAGTTGAGGAACTCATTTTTCCCAATTTTCCCGCCAGATCTTTGCCAGCGCCGCACACGATTTTAGTGCGAAATGGCTCGATAGCCGAGCCAAGTCTTGGGTGGCCGGCTTCAGTTTGGGGGATACCTAGGAGCGCTGGTACCCTCTGCCGACGGGTTATTGCCCGAACAATCTATTTTTAAAGAGGGTAGCAGTGGCAAATATCAAGTCGCAGATCAAGCGAATCGGCACAAATGAGAAGGCGCGCCTGCGTAATAAGGCCGTCAGGTCATCGCTCAAGACTGCCGTCCGTCGTTTTCGCGATGCCGCCACCTCGGGGGACAAGACCAAAGCTGAGACCGAACTTCGCGCCGCCTCACGTCAATTCGATGTCGCAGTCGCTAAAGGCGTCGTGCACGCCAATCAGGCAGCCAACAAAAAGTCGGCTATGGCCAAGCGCGCTTCAGCGCTTTAATCGACACGCGCCTCTAGGCGGGCGTAAATGCCAGCGATTCCGTTAGACACCGCGCCGCAACCGGCGTCTACTGACCCGGACCAGATCCGCAACTTTTGCATCATCGCCCACATCGATCACGGCAAATCAACTCTTGCCGATCGAATGCTCGGGTTGACCGGCGTCGTCGATGCCCGGCACGCTCGTGCGCAATACCTCGACCGAATGGATATTGAGCGCGAGCGCGGAATCACCATCAAATCGCAGGCGGTGCGCCTACCCTGGCGTTCTGGGATTGACGGTGGCGAGTACATCCTGAACATGATCGATACACCAGGTCATGTTGATTTCACTTACGAAGTTTCACGATCTCTGGCCGCCTCCGAGGGCGCGGTACTCCTGGTTGATGCAGCTCAAGGCATTGAAGCTCAAACTCTGGCCAATCTGTATTTGGCGATGGAAAATAATCTGACCATTATTCCAGTCTTAAATAAGATCGATTTACCTTCCGCTCAACCCGATAAATTCGCCAAGGAATTAGCGCGACTTATTGGTTGCGAACCCGAAGAATGTTTCCGGGTCTCGGGAAAGACTGGTGAAGGTGTTGAAGATCTGCTCGACCAAATCGTCAAGCAGATTCCGGCACCTCAAGGCGACCCGAATGCCCCCGCGCGAGCCTTAATTTTCGACTCTGTCTACGACTCCTACCGTGGTGTAGTGACATATGTACGAGTATTCGACGGTCACCTCTCGCAGCGCGATCAGATTCTCATGTACTCAACGCACGTCAAGCATGAATTGCTTGAAGTTGGAGTTATCTCTCCCGAACCGGTTGTGAGCAAAGGGCTCGGCGTCGGTGAGGTTGGATACCTCATCACCGGCGTGAAGGATGTTCGCCAATCACGAGTCGGCGATACTGTCACGACGGTTTCTCGACCGGCGACTCAAGCTCTCGGCGGTTATAAAGATCCACGGCCGATGGTTTTCAGCGGTCTATACCCACTCGACGGGGCTGATTATCCAGCCCTACGCGAAGCCTTGGATAAGTTGCAACTAAACGATGCTGCCCTGGTCTACGAGCCGGAAACTTCAGCCGCATTGGGGTTTGGTTTCCGTTGTGGTTTCTTAGGGTTGCTACATCTGGAGATCGTGCGCGAACGTCTCGAACGCGAATCTAAACTCAATCTAATTTCAACTGCGCCGAATGTGGTGTATCGCGTAGTGATGGACGAAGGTAAGGAATCGATCGTAACAAATCCGAGTGAATTTCCAGGTGGGAAAATCTCGCAGGTATTTGAGCCGGTAGTGAGAGCCACAATTCTTGCGCCCAGCGAATTCATTGGCACGGTCATGGAACTATGCCAAAACCGTCGAGGCGCACTTCTTGGGATGGAGTATCTGTCTGAAGAACGTGTTGAACTTCGTTATACCCTCCCGCTTGCCGAAATTGTTTTTGATTTCTTCGATCAACTGAAGTCGCGCACTCGCGGCT
>JANXYY010000183.1 GCA_025355805.1 Actinomycetes bacterium | reverse complement strand
TCTGCACAACAGCCCTCATAGGGTGCGATAAGGTTCGGTTCGCGTGGTGAAGTTTGCCGTCGTGATGCGCCGTTAGCTCAATAGGCAGAGCAGCTGACTCTTAATCAGCGGGTTCGGGGTTCGAGTCCCTGACGGCGCACCAGACCAAAATTTTTGCATCCCGTGAGCGGCGAGTCCGCTCACCGTGAGCGGCGAGTCGCCTCGCCTCTAACTCGCCCAAATCAGAGTTGGTTGAGCGCTTTTGCCATTCCTACTTCTGCTTCATTACCAAGACGGGCAAAGGCAGGCTTTAGAAAAACAGCAATCAGGCGAGCTAACCCCTTAAAAGTTAATTCTGCCGTGTAAGTGACTTCTGTCCGTGCACCCATCTGGCGGAAGGTCATGGTGTCATGGGCAATGACAGTCTTATTTTCCCCTCGCAATCGAATGCTTTGGTTCAAGGTGAATTCCTCGACAACATAGATCAGCTGAGTTTGCCGCCCAGCAAAGGTCGACGTGTTCAGATACTCGGTTCCAATTAAGCCATCACCTTTGCTTCGAACAGTGAGAACCGTGCCTGGATCCCACTGTGTTGTCGTGGTGAAATCTGAGAGGTACGCGAATACCGCTTCGATGGGCTTCTCTACTCTGACTATTTTGCGGATCTTCATCTGAGTACTCGGCTTTCAGGTGTGGTGTTTCGTGTTAAGAGAAAACTCAATCGTATCTTCACCCACTCGCCTCGTCTCCTCGAAATTCCGACAGACACCGCCCCAGGCGCAATCGGTTGCATTCCGTGAGCGGCGAGTCGACTTCTTCAGGTTCGGGCGAAGCCTCGCTCCAAATCGTGTACTAGATCTTCGAAGGACTCGAGCCCGACGGAGAGCCGCAGAAGGCCATCACTTGGCTTGGCTTCAGCAGCGACCAATCGATGAGTTAGAGCTGCCGGATGTTGGATCAATGTGTCAACGCCCCCAAGAGAAACTGCGTGCGTTATTAACTCCAACCCTCCGATGAAGGCCTCCGCAGCCACAAACCCGCCGGCCAATTCAATGGACACCATCGCACCTGCGCCATACATCTGGCTGGCAACAAGATTCTGATCATCACATTCCGGGAATCCTGGATAGTAGGTGCGCTTCACTTCGAGTCGTTCCTTCAACCAGAATGCAAGTGCCCGAGCAGTTTCTTCCTGCCGACGCACCCGCAGGGGCAAGGTTGGCAATCCTCGATGCAGTAAATAGGCCGACAACGGATCTAGCAATCCCCCAGTTATCGCGCGAATCTGACGTAATTTGGTCGCATGCTCGGAAGTCGTCGTCACGGTTCCTCCCATTGCATCACCATGGCCGCCGAGGTATTTCGTTGCGCTGTGAATAGAAAAAGCGGCCCCTAGATCAAGGGGTTGTTGAAGCACAGGTGTGGCGAACGTGTTATCCACCATCACCGGCACTCGCCCAGAATCCGAAACGATTCGACGAATATCAACGAGATCAAGTGAAGGATTGGCTGGCGATTCGACGACCACAAGTCCGGTGTCATCTCTTATCGCATTCGCAATGTGATCCGCAGGTACGAAATCCACTCGGGTACCTAATAGGCCAACCGCAAGAAGGTGATCGGTACCCCCGTAGATCGGACGCACCGCGACCACGTGACCAAGTCCCTGACTGACACGGCTTAGCAGGAGTGCTGAAATTGCCGCCATTCCAGATGCGAAAGCAACCGTTTGAACATCATCGGCCACCGCACTTGATCGAGCCCGGAGTGCCCAAGTTTCCAATTCGGTGATTGCCTCTTCGAACCGGGCAACCGTCGGATTCCAGAGTCTTCGATAAACCGTTGATTCACCCTCAACTAACGAGCCGCCGGCCGCTAATAATTCGTATGAGTGCCCACCTCCAGCGATGTCGTGGAGCGGGGCCGTACTCGAAAGATCGATAGGCAACGCGTGCACACCAAGTTGGTTCAATCCGGAACGCCCAGCGTGGACTGCGGCAGTATCAAAAGAAGAATGTTCCATTCTGAAATTCTCGTCAAATATTTCAATTGATCCCATATAATCGAATAAATAAGAGGAAAATCCATTCGATTGAGGCTTTTATTCAGCCAAAATCGCTTTAGGACTCATCTGGCCGAAGATTCGATCGACGGCTTCAACTCTAAAAATTGACGAAGGGGATTATAAAAGTGGATGAAATCGATCGCGCGATCCTGGCGGAACTAACCCTCGATGGTCGCATCGCAAATAACGCTCTCGCGGCGAGGGTCGGGGTGGCGCCGTCAACTGCACTAGCTCGCGTTAAGGCCTTGGTTGATCAAAAAGTGATTCGCAACTTCACGATCGATATTGATCCAAGTGCGATCGGCTATCCGGTGCAGGCGATCATTGCGCTGCAACTTCGAACACATCACAAATCACAGGTACTCGGGTTTGCCGAACGGATCGCACAACTATCCCCGGTGATTCAAACTTTTCACGTCTCAGGTGGTGAAGACTTTTTAGTGCATGTCGCAGTGACCGACGCAGAATCGCTCCGCTCTTTCATTCTCGATTCGCTGACATCAGATCCATCAGTAAGCCACGCTCGAACGCTTCTCGTTTTCGAGCATCAGCGGAATCGCACGTCAGCCTTGCTCTGA
>JANXYY010000178.1 GCA_025355805.1 Actinomycetes bacterium | reverse complement strand
CGCAAAATGAAACGTTCGCGCGCTATTAATGCTTTTGGTCTTCTTATGACCGCCACCGTTTTGATCGTCGTTTTATTAACCAAATTCACCAAGGGTGCCTATATGGCAATTTTAGCTATGGCCGTGCTCTTTGTTCTTATGAAGGGGATTAGGCGCCACTACGATTCGGTCGCTAGAGAGCTGGCTGTCGAAGAAGATGAACCACAACTTTTGCCGGCGCGAACTCACGCGGTGGTTCTGGTTTCCAAAATTCATCGTCCAACCATGCGAGCAATCGCTTACGCTCGCGCCACCAGGCCAACAACGCTGGAAGCGCTAACCGTAGATGTGGATCCGAAAGAGACGGCAGCGCTGGTCGCGGAATGGGACCGCAGGGAGATCCCAGTTCCGTTACGAATTCTTGCGTCACCGTTTAGAGAGATCACTAGGCCCATTGTCGATCACGTCAAATCAATCCACCGCGAAGGCCCTCGCGACTTGGTCACAGTATTTATTCCTGAGTACGCCCTCGGTCACTGGTGGGAGCAGTTGCTTCATAATCAGTCTGCGCTGAGACTGAAGGCAAGGCTTCGATTTACTCCTGGCGTCATGGTTACCAGCGTCCCTTGGCAATTAGCATCGTCTGAAGCAGTCGCAGATCGAGCTGATATTCCGGTTACCTCACTGCGAGATTGGCGCAGTCGTGGCCCTGACGATCAGAAGTAATTTGAAGTGAAAGTTTCACTTGAGCTGGGGCAACTTATCGAAGTTGATATCGGCCCCATTGCGCATGGTGGGCATTGTGTTGCCAGGCACGAGGGGCAAGTGATTTTTGTTCGCCACGCACTTCCCAACGAGCGGGTTGTCGTTGAGGTGACCAGTCTGGCTAAGAGCTTCGCCAGGGGTGACGCAGTAAGGATCATCCAGTCGTCACCGGATCGGGTGAACGCGCCATGTAGGTACGCAGGCAATTGCGGAGGATGCGATTTCCAACACGTGTCTATATCTGCGCAGAGAACATTAAAAGCGGCAGTGATTACCGAACAATTCCATCGGCTGGCAAAGATTGAGATAGCAGTCGACGTTGAAGAAATGGCGAATGAATTTGATGAAGAAGGACGAGGGTTGCACTGGAGAACTCGAGTCGCATTCCTCGCAGATGACGAAGGTCGCCTAGGGTTAAGGCGCAATCACTCGCACGATTTGGTGCGGATCGAATCCTGCCTGATTGCGGTTCCGAGTATTGCGACCACTCAGGCACTCGCACATCGATGGCCGCCAGGCTCCGTTGTGCAAGTCACCGTGAGCAACACTGGCGACGAAGTGGTCATCGTGAAAAATGAAGCTGGTGGGCAAGAAATTCTTGGTGCCCCGCAGGTGGATCAAACGGTGCTCGGTCGTACTTTTAGAGTGGCCGCGGATGGCTTCTGGCAAGTGCACCCCGCCGCGCCCAAGGTTTTGAGCGAAGCCGTTATTGATTCGCTGTCTCCGGTTCACGGCGATCACGGGCTTGACCTCTACGCAGGGGCGGGGCTGTTTACCGGCGCTCTCCTTTCGCGGATAGGAACGACCGGGCGGATCGATTTGGTCGAATCCTCGACACCAGGAATTGCCGACGCCAAGGTCAACTTTGCTCACTCAGCCAACGTAACGATTCATCACGGCGAAGTTTTGCGAATGTTAGAAGGAATGAAAAGGCGAGGCGGCGTTGACATCGCGGTTCTTGACCCTCCTAGAGCCGGGGCGGGGGCAAAGGTGCTTCGAGTGCTCTGTGCGCTAACGCCCAGACGCATCGCCTACGTCGCGTGTGACCCGGCTGCATTGGCCCGAGACACTGCCTATCTTCGAGATTTAGGCTATTTTCTGGTCGATATCCGGGCGTTCGACCTCTTTCCGATGACCCATCATGTTGAGTGTGTGGCAACATTCGAGCCGGTACTTGACGCCGGATAGACGACAAAGTATCTTGATATCAAGATACTTTAGAGGTTGGAGACGATGTGAGCAATAACTCATTTGGCGCCAAGTCGACGCTCAAAGTCGGTTCGAGTGAGGTAGAAATTTTCAAGATTGTTGATTTGCCTGGCCTCACGGGCGCCACGACCCTGCCGTACAGCTTAAAGATCCTTTTAGAGAATCTTCTGCGCACCGAAGATGGCGCCAATGTCACCGCCGCACAGATTTTGGCCTTGGGCAATTGGGACCCCAATGCAGGCGTTGAGACCGAGATTCAGTTTTCACCGGCTCGAGTGATCATGCAGGATTTCACCGGTGTGCCATGTGTCGTTGACTTAGCCACGATGCGCGAAGCACTCAAAGAACTCGGCGGTGATCCCAAGAGGGTGAACCCACTGGCGCCAGCTGAACTAGTCATCGATCACTCAGTAATCGCTGATGTTTTTGGCCGAAAAGATGCCTTTGAGAAGAACACCGATATCGAGTACATGCGAAATCAGGAGCGCTACCGTTTCCTCCGGTGGGGCCAGAGCGCCTTCGATGAATTCAGAGTTGTACCGCCGGGGACTGGGATCGTCCACCAAGTGAACATTGAATTCTTGGCTCGCGTAGTGATGATGCGAGAAGTTGATGGGGTACAGCGCGCGTTCCCCGATACCGTCGTCGGCACAGATTCGCACACAACCATGGTCAATGGTCTTGGCGTTCTTGGCTGGGGAGTCGGCGGAATCGAGGCGGAGGCCGCACTACTCGGGCAACCCGTATCCATGTTGATTCCGTCTGTAGTGGGTTTCAAATTAGTTGGTAAATTGTCGGCTGGAACCACCGCAACGGATTTAGCCCTGACGATCACAGAGATGCTCCGAAAGCACGGAGTCGTGGGCAAGTTTGTTGAATTCTTTGGCTCTGGAGTGGCTGACGTGCCGATGGCCAACCGGGCAACCATTGGAAATATGAGTCCAGAATATGGCTCAACCTGTGCCATATTCCCAATCGACACCGAGACGCTCCGATACCTTCGCTTGACCGGACGCAGCGAAGAACAATTGGCTCTAGTCGAGAGTTACGCCAAGGCCCAAGGCCTTTGGCACGATCCCGAATCAGAGCCCCGCTTCTCTGAAATTATCGAATTAGATTTATCAACTGTTGTCTCCTCTATCGCCGGGCCAAAGCGACCGCAAGATCGCGTTTCGTTGCGAGATGCAAAATCCGCATTCGAAACCGCCATCACCAGTTACGTTGTTGCCGGCAAAGAGAAGAACCCGATCGTGATTGACCTTGAAGGTGGTCGAGCCGAGATAGATAACGGCGCCGTTGTGATTGCCTCAATCACCTCATGCACGAACACGTCCAATCCCTCTGTGATGCTGGCCGCGGCTCTGCTGGCGCGTAAGGCTGTAGAGCGTGGATTGAAGTCAAAGCCTTGGGTTAAGACCACCTTGGCTCCGGGCTCCAAAGTAGTTATGGATTACTACGAAAAGGCGGGCCTGATTCCCTATCTAGAAACGCTTGGTTTCAATTTGGTGGGATTTGGCTGTACTACTTGTATTGGAAATTCTGGCCCGTTGATAGAAGCGGTCAGTCGGGCGGTCAACGAGAACGACCTAGCCGTGACTGCGGTCCTCTCGGGGAATAGAAACTTTGAAGGTCGCATTAATCCTGACGTGAAGATGAATTATCTTGCTTCACCACCGTTGGTCGTTGCATACGCGATTGCCGGGACCATGGATTTTGATTTTGAACATGACGAACTGGGATTTGATGAGAATGGAGTGGCGGTTTACTTGCGCGATATCTGGCCAACATCAGCCGAGATTGAAATGGCGATTGAAACTTCCATTTCACCCGAGATGTTTTCCAAGGACTACGCGAGTGTTTTTGATGGGGATCACCGCTGGAAAGAGCTCTCTACGCCAGAGGGAAACACCTTTGATTGGGATAGCGAATCGACCTATGTACGTAAACCACCTTACTTCGATGGGATGCAGCGCAATCCGGAACCCGTCACAGATCTCGTAGGCGCCAGGGTGTTAGCAAAGCTCGGGGATTCAGTCACGACTGATCACATTTCTCCAGCCGGGTCGATCAAGGCTGATTCGCCTGCCGGTAAATATTTAATGGATCACGGAGTAGCCAAGGCTGATTTCAATTCCTACGGTTCGCGCAGAGGTAACCATGAGGTAATGATCCGGGGTACCTTCGCAAATATTCGACTCAGGAATTTGTTGCTCGACAACGTCGAAGGTGGCTTCACTCGTAATTTTCTCGCCGATGGAGAGGTCACGAGCATTTACGATGCATCGATTGCCTACCATGCGGCCAATATTCCATTAGTAATTCTGGCGGGTAAGGAATATGGCTCAGGATCCTCACGCGACTGGGCAGCAAAGGGGACGGCCCTACTTGGAGTTCGATTAGTCATCGCGGAAAGTTACGAACGGATCCACCGATCGAACTTGATCGGGATGGGAGTTCTTCCGCTTCAATTCCTTCCGGGCCAGGATGCACAGACGATCGGCCTAGTGGGAACCGAGACGTTCAGCGTGCGTGGTATTGAAGCACTTAACTCTGGATCCATCCCGCGAGAAGTCGAAGTGATCGCCGACCAAAAGAGTTTCCGCGCCAGAGTGCGCATCGACACTCCGGGTGAAGCCGACTACTTCCGCCACGGCGGGATAATGCAATACGTATTGCGTTCGCTGCTGCCGGCCTGAAAGTCTTGCCAGATGAATAGGGCTCCGCTGGGCTGGCCGACTGCAGTACCCCCGCCGACGGTTGACGGGTGGATGGATCGCGCCACCAGTTGGCTGCTGGATCAATTGCCTGGGGAGTACCGCGAGTCCGAGGTAGCTCGTCGATATCCGATTCTGCTTTCGCGTATGGCTCTGCTCCAAGTCCGATCCGAGGTTGGCTCGGTGCGGCTTCTCATTGGGCGAATCCGGGTGGATCTAAAGGGCTTTCTTACGCCTGCGGCCACAAATAGTGCTCTTGAAATGTTCGAGAAACGGCTTGCCAACCTGGCTACCCTCGAGCGCGAAGTCACACTTGTGGGGGATGCGATTGAACGTAACGCCCAGGGTCATCTGCCGTAGACTTGTTATGGATTTCGGCGCGAGCCGTAAGCAATGGCTAGGTTGGAGATTGGCATGGGACGGTTGGAGTCATTGCGCGCCCCATCTGATCTGTCTGACCTCACATATGAGCAACTCAATCGCCTCGCCGGCGAAATTCGAGATTTCCTGATCAATGCCGTTTCAAAGACGGGCGGGCATTTAGGCCCGAATCTCGGAGTGGTCGAATTAAGCATTGCCGTTCATCGCACATTCGATTCGCCCAAAGACACAATTGTTTGGGACACCGGTCACCAAGCCTATGTTCACAAGATTCTTACTGGACGCCTTGAGGGTTTTGCGCATTTGCGACAACGTGGTGGGTTATCGGGGTATCCAAATCGGGCCGAGAGCGAACACGACGTAATTGAAAATTCACATGCCTCCACCGCTCTTTCTTGGGCCGACGGCATCGCGCGCGGTTACGAGATCACCAAACAGCGTGACCGCCATGTAGTCGCGATAGTCGGCGATGGCGCACTAACAGGCGGTATGGCTTGGGAAGCATTGAACAACATTGCCGCGAGTAAAACACGTCCGCTTGTGATCGTCGTTAACGATAATGAGCGTTCATATGCTCCCACTGTGGGAGGAATAGCAAACCATCTCGCTACCTTGCGAACAACGAAGGGTTACGAAAAGTTTTTGGATTGGGGAAAGGGAATTCTTGAACGGACGCCAGTGGTTGGGCAGCCGATCTACGAAACCCTGCATGGGCTTAAGAAAGGGATCAAGGACATAGTCGCGCCCCAAGGAATGTTTGAAGATCTTGGCCTGAAATACATTGGACCGGTCGATGGACACGACATCGAAGCCGTTGAATTTGCCCTACATAGAGCCAAAGAATTTGGCGGGCCGGTGATTGTGCACGTGATTACCGAAAAGGGACGAGGTCATCTACCTGCGGTGCAAGATGAGGCCGAACGTTTTCACGCGGTTGGAATCGTCGACCCGGAATCTGGTCAGTTACTTACGCCAGCAGTGCCTACGTGGACCAATATTTTTGCAGATGAACTTGTAGCGATCGGCAAAGAGCGACCTGACGTGGTTGCGATAACTGCAGCGATGCTTGGCCCAACGGGGCTGGCCCCGTTTAAAGCGGCTTTCCCTGATCGAACGATGGATGTTGGAATTGCCGAACAGTACGCGGTGACGGCCGCCGCGGGGCTTGCTTTCACCGGGTTGCACCCAGTATTCGCGGTGTATGCCACTTTTTTAAATCGTGCCTTCGATCAACTCCTTCTCGACGTTTCGATGCACAAAGCACCGGTTACCTTTGTGCTCGACCGGGCCGGCGTTACAGGTGATGATGGCCCTTCTCATCATGGTATTTGGGATTTAGCCCTGACGGGGATCGTGCCTGGGTTGAAAGTAGCGGCGCCACGCGATGGTTCGACTCTGCGTCAAGAGTTGCGCGAGGCGGTAGCGATCAGCGATGGTCCAACGCTCCTGCGATTCCCGAAGGGTGCGGTGGGTCCTGATATTCCGGCAATCATGAGCAAAGATGGAATCGACACTCTCTTCAAACCCGTGATCGAGGACCGAGCAATTCTCTTGGTCAGCGTCGGGGCGATGGCAGGTCTTTCCATCGAGACTGCGCAATTGGCCGAACAAGAAGGAGTCGGAGTGACCGTGATCGATCTTCGATGGGTGCGACCGGTTCCAATTGCACTCGAGGATCTTGCTGCTGATTATGACTTAGTGGTCGTGATTGAAGATGGCATCGTCTCCGGAGGGATCGGCGGTGCAATCTCTGCTCAACTCATGACGGCAAATGTTTCTACTCCCGTGCGCTCAATCGGAGTGCCACTTGAATTCATTCCACATTCAAAGCGGAGCGAAATCTTTAACGATCTCGGAATAACCGCGCCAAACTTAGCGCAGGCTCTGTGTGATTGGCGCGCAGCAGATCAAGCGGGCAGGCTAGCAATGCCTTTCGAATGGAAACGCTGACCGGTTGCTTTTTCGCTGATTCCACTGCTGTCCAGGTAAGGCAAGATTCCACCGAGACGCAGTGGCCAGCCGGCGCCAAGCATCATGCAGAGATCGATCTCATCGGGCGTGGAAACCACACCTTCGTCAAGCATCAAGCGGGCTTCTTTGGCCAACGCCACTAGCGCCCGCTCCCGGACTTGTTCTGCCGAAGATGCTTTATCGCCTTGCTTGATTAACGAGAATGCCGCTGGGTTTGGAATAATCTTGCCGGAGTCGTCCCTCAGATAAAAAGTCTTTATTCCCGCGTCAACGATCGATTTCATATTTGGGCTCACGCTAAAACGGTCTCCAAGAGTTTTGTGCAGAATTTGGGAGACGTGCAAAGCGACACCCGGGCCAACCAGGCCAAAAAGGGCGAATGGGGTCATCGGGAGTCCGAGTGGAGCAAGGGCATTGTCCGCGATATCAAAGGGCGTACCTTCGTCGGCAGCGTCGGTGATTTCGCCCCAGAAGATCGACAGAAGCCGATTGACCACGAAGCCAGGTGCATCTTTGACGATGATCATGGTTTTTTTTAGTTCTTTGCCGACGGCAACCGCAGTGGCCACGCTTTCATCATTTGTGAATTGAGTTCGTGCAACTTCGAGTAGTGGCATCAAGGCGACAGGATTGAAAAAGTGGAAGCCCACGACTCGTTCGGGATGGCTGAGATGTTTTGACATATCCTCGACCAAAAGAGAGGAGGTGTTGGTCGCCAAAACACATTCTGGTGAAATTATCGTTTCGAGTTGAGTGAAGAGCTTTTGTTTAACGCCCATCTCTTCGAAGACGGCTTCGATCACAAAATCGCAATCGGCAAAGACCTGAGGATCGATAGATCCGCTTACGAGATCAGTAAGGCGATTGGCCAAATCTTGGGTGATGCGTCCTTTATCGACCAATTTTACGATCTCTGCTCGAACGTAGGCAACGCCCGTGTCAACGCGAAGTTGATCAATATCAGTCATTACGACTGGCACTTTAAGACGACGCACGAAAAGTAAGGCCAGTTGGCTTGCCATTAAACCGGCACCAACGACTCCGACACTGGTTACTTTGCGGGCAAGTGACGGCTTGGGGGAGCCTTCAACTTTTTTACTCTTCTTCTGAATCAAATTGAAGGCGTAAAGCGAAGCACGCAATTCATCAGTCATAACTAAGTCGGCAAGTGCTTGGTCTTCAGCGCTAAATCCCTCATCGCGCGTGCTTGTCCGAGCCCCCGCGATCAATTCCAGTGCTCGGGTGGGTGAGGCAATCTTTGTTCCACCATATTTTTTTGACGCTGCCGCGGTTCCGGCGGCAATTGCTCGGTCCCAAACTGCCGGATTAGAGGTGTGATCTTCCCGGTTGATAGTTTTCTTCCCACTCAAAATTTGTGCCGCGAAAAGTGCTGAATTCTCAAGGAAATCCGCTGGCGAAAAGGCCGCATCCGCTACTCCGAGATTCAGCGCATCTGCTCCTGAAAGCATTTTGTTGCTATTCAACGCATTGGTGATGATCACCTGGACTGCTGCCTCTGGTCCAATCAATCGCGGAAGGAGATACGCACCACCCCATCCTGGGATTAGCCCCAAGAAAACTTCGGGAAGGGCCACTGTGGCGCTAGTCGCAATAGTCCGAAAGTCGCAGTGAAGGGCAACTTCCAAGCCGCCGCCCAGTGCTAATCCATTGATGAAGCCAAAAGTTGGCTTGCCCAGTTCGCCGAGTTTGCGAAAGACATCGTGGCCCAATTTGCTTACGCCAATTGCCTGCTCTCGATTGCGGACGAGGGAGATTCCTGAAAGATCGGCACCCGCAGCAAGTATGTAAGGCTTACCCGTGATGGCTACAGCATCAACGCTGGCATCGTTGCCTACTTCATCGAGCACGTTGCTGAGCAAATTCAGACTTTGCAATCCAAAAGTGTTGGGACGGTTGTAATCCAAGCCATTATCAAGAGTTAAAAGGGCGAGTTTTCCCTCATATCCGAAGAGCGAAAGATCGATATCACGACGCAAACATTTCGTGACTACCTCAGTTGGATTCGCTTTTTCAACACTCGTACTCATCGTGTGCCTACCGTTCCTGTCCAGTTTGGGTTTTCCCACACGACGGTCCCGCCCATACCAAGACCGATGCACATTGTTGTTATTCCGTAACGGACGTCAGGGTGCTCACTGAATCCTTGTGCCAAGTTGAGCATCAGGCGGACTCCCGTCGAAGCCAGCGGATGGCCAACAGCAATTGCGCCACCGTATGGATTTACCATCGGATCTAGATCTTCAATGCCAAAGTGGTCAAGGAAGGCTAGAACCTGAATTGCAAACGCTTCATTTATTTCAATCAGTCCGATGTCCTTGATTGACAATTCGGCTTTAGCTAGCGCCTTTATAGTCGAAGGAACAGGGCCATATCCCATGATTTCAGGTTCGACGCCGGCGAAGGCAAAAGTTACTAGTCGGGCCTTGGCGGTAAGGCCATTTGCTTTCGCAAAATCAGCTGAAGTCAAAAGTGCAGCTGTCGCGCCGTCATTGAGCCCAGCGGCGTTGCCGGCCGTAACCCGGCCGTTGGCCCGAAATGGAGCACGCAACGCAGCTAGCACTTCGACTGTTGTGCCAGGTCGTGGCGGCTCATCGACGGTGGCCATTGCCCAACCAAGGTCCGTGCTTCGCACTGCAACTGGGATTAGGTCTCTTTGAATTATTCCGCGTTCATAGGCGGCAGCGGTCTTTGCCTGACTATTTGCTGCGTATGCGTCAGATCGGGCCCGAGTCAAGTGGGGGAATCGATCGTGAAGATTCTCTGCCGTTGCACCCATGATGAGCGCCTCGGTGTCAACGATTTTCTCAGCCAGAAATCTCGGGTTTGGATCAACGCCTTCGCCCATGGGGTGGCGGCCCATATGTTCAACACCACCGGCGATCACCGCTTCATAAGCACCAAAACCAATTGCGCTTCCGGTGGTCGTCACGGCTGTCATTGCACCCGCGCACATTCGGTCGATCGCATAACCGGGAACCGTCCGAGGTAGTCCAGCAAGAAGCGCGGCAGTGCGCCCTATCGTCAATCCTTGGTCGCCAATTTGAGTCGCGGCCGCGATGGCGACGTCGTCAATTGAGGATGGATCCAGAGTCGGGTTTCGATCGAGGAGTCCGCGCATTGCACGAACCACCAGATCGTCAGCACGGGTTTCACTGTAAAGACTCCCGGCTTTGCCGAAAGGGGTTCTAACCGCATCAACAAGCACGACTTCGCGCGTCATTCTCGACTCCTTCGTTGGCTAGCAGTCAGGTTACTCGCGAGTAACAATGTTGACCAACGATGGCGCCTGTTACGTGCTTTTGACCTCTGCCGGAACCTGGGTGGTTCTGCGCCCTGGCTTGCGCAGATAGAGCGAAAGCACGACCACCAGATAGACGCTCCAGGCGCTCGCTTGAAGGATGGTGGTGACCGGCGAGAACCCGATCGTGCCGGAAAGTAGATGGCCTAGGACCGACTCGCTTCCGATGAATCGCTGAACATCAAATGCGATGGCGGGGTGTTTGTTGAAAGCACCCTCTAAATCGCCAACGCCATGCGATAGAACCCCCGCTGCAACAACGACCAGACCGATACCTGTGACTGCGAAGAACTTGCCAAGATTCAGATGGATTGCTCGATTGTAAACAGCCCAACCGAGCGCTATGGCGAGAACGAAGCCAAAAAGTAACCCGATTAATGGATTCGAATCGGCACCGGCAGCTTTTGCGTTCGTATATAGAAAGAGTGAAGTTTCAATTCCCTCGCGAGCGACCGCTAGGAAAGCCACCGCGACCAGGGCAATCGGACCAATCGCTTGGGAGAGTCGCTGATGTAGATCGGCGGTTAGGCGGTGGGAAGTCTTGCGCATCCAGAAAACCATCCAAGTCACCAGTGCTACGGCGCCTAGAGAAGTGCTTCCCGCGAATATTGGTTCGAATCGGGCTGGGAGGTTATGCGCAGTAAACGTAAGAAATGCGCCAATGCCCAAACTAAAGGCAATTGCAGAACCAACGCCTGCCCAAATGAAGCGGAGCCCCTTGCTGCGCTCGGCCTTAACGACGTAGGCAACCAGAATGCCGACGATGAGTGATGCTTCTAGCCCTTCTCGCAGGGCAATAAGAAAATTGCTCAACATCGGACTAACCCATTCGTCATACCCCGAAATCTATTGTCAATACCAGGTATTACGCAACTCAAATGTTGCGTAATTCACATTGTGTGAGCAGAGACACGGCTAGCGGTTGGCCAGTAAGAGCGATCTGCCACGGTCTGGCTCCGCGCTCGCGGAGAAACTGCTCAACCGCATCCAGGCGCAGCGTCGTGGCGCTGTCGCTAGGCGGTTCCCAACAGAGTCTTCTGACCGTTTCAGGCGTGAGGAGATTTTCAACCGGAAGATTATTGGCGGTCGCGATTTCGCCAATCACAGTTCGTGCGGCTTCAAGGCGAGCGAAGGCAATTGGGGATCGTGAGGGCCAGATTCGAGGAGGTGGAATCGCATCCACCTTGGGGGAGGTTTCTGGCAGTTGCTCGTCGGGGGCGTGTCGGGCTCGCTCAATTGCTTCAAACCAAACTGGGGAGTGCTTGTAAGCCCCGCGAGTTGTGAAGGCAGGTATCGCGAGCAATTCATCTCGCGTCGCAGGCATATGCGAAGCCGCCTCGACGATTGCGGCATCTCGCAAAATTCGTCCCGGCGCAACATCCGTTGACCGCGCGATTTCATCGCGCGCGTACCAAAGCTCGCGAACGGCCGCTTGATTTCGTGGCTTCTTGACTTGGTGGATATCCGAAGTTCTGCGCCAAGGTTCGGTCCGCGGTTTCGGGACAGGCGCATTGAGAATAGCTTCGAACTCCTCGTAAGCCCAGAGCAATTTCCCTTGACTCTCAAGGAGTTTTGCCACCTCGTGTCTAAGTTCGATTAGTAATTCGACGTCCAGCGCGGCATACCCTAGCCAAGACTCAGGCAGGGGACGCGTTGACCAATCGACAGCGGAATGCTCTTTTGCAAGTGAGAATCCAAGTAGGGATTCGATTAGTGGACCAAGTCCAACGCGTTCACAGCCAGCGAGTCGAGCACCGAGTTCGGTGTCGAACATTTGCTTGGGGTTGATACCTACTTCCCGAAGGCAGGCGAGGTCTTGGGTGCTGGCGTGCAA
>JANXYY010000175.1 GCA_025355805.1 Actinomycetes bacterium | reverse complement strand
GGGAGCGCTCAAGGTGAGGCAACTCGCCGCTCAAGGTGAGGCAACTCGCCGCTCAAGGTGAGGCAACTCGCCGCTCAAGGTGAGGCAACTCGCCGCTCAAGGTGAGGCAACTCGCCGCTCACCGGTTAAGGACGAGGGTTTAGCCCGGCCGCCTCATACGATGCGTCTATCAATTCCATCGTTGCAACGGCATCTTCGGGACCTGTGACAACGGGGCTATCGAAATCAATCGCGTTCGAGAAAGCGGCAAGTTGATAGGTATATGACGAGAGCCGTCCCAGGTGCTCGGTGCGAGGTGACCCGCCGGCGCCAGCATCAACAATGACCCGATCATCCAGTCCAGGAATCACAAACGAGGGCACGGTGATCCGTCCAAGCTCCCCTTCGATAGTTACAACGTTTAGCCACTCGTCATCCATATTGAAGCGCGCGAACGCCTCAATCCCGGAGCCGTATTCCAATTCAATTTTGAAACTTTTATCGACACCTGGGGACCAGAGTTCAGCGCTTGCCTTAACAACCGTTGGCTCGTGACCGACGATTGCGTGCGCGATCATTCGTTGCACATGGAGGGCGTAACAGCCAATATCCATAAGCGCACCACCAGCCAGTTCCAATTGCCATCGTGGATCATCAGCCGCTGGCGCAGAAACATTGAAGATACTTTCCACTCGCTTTATCGCGCCGATCTCCCCAGATTCAATGAGGTCGAGGACGCGATTTAGGACTGGATGATAGATGTAGTGAAAAGCCTCCATAAAAATCAGTCCGGAAGCCAAGGCAGCATCGCGAACTTGACGTGCCTCGTAGGCATTACTTGCGGATGGCTTCTCGGTCAGCACGTGCTTGCCGGCCGCGAGTGCCCGCAGGTTCCATTCTCCATGCGCTCCATTGTGTAATGGGTTGTAAATTGCATTGATTTCGGAATCTGCGATCAATTCTTCATACGAGTCAAAAACGCGTTCGACCCGATTCGTTTCAGCAAAATGGCGAGCTCGCGATTTATCTCGCGAAGCCACACCAATCAGGCGATGTCCAAGAACATGAGCCGGTGCGACGAGTGCGGTTGGCGCGATTCTTGCGGCGCCGAGAATTCCCATTCTTAGCGGTTCTCGAATGTCATTGATATTCATAGAAGCCCTGTCCACTTTTTCGTCCCAATCTATGTTCGGTCACCATTTTGTCGAGTATTGGAGTCGGTCGCCAGCGCTCATTGTGCTCTTCAGCAAAAATGTTGAGTGACGCGTTGCGAATTATATCTATGCCTGTGAGATCAGCGGTGCGCAATGGACCCATCGCGTGACCAAAACCCAATTGGCAGGCGACATCGATGTCCTCAGCACTGGCTACACCCGTTTCGACGAGGCGGCTTGCTTCAAGTATCAGCGCGGCGATCAAGCGTGTAGTTACGAACCCTGCCACGTCACGATTGACCACAATACAAGTCTTTCCCAGCCGTGTCGCAAATTCGCGAGCAGTGGCCAGAACTTCATCGCTTGTCTTTTCTCCACGTACTAATTCGCAAAGTTTCATCATGGGCACTGGCGAGAAAAAATGCGTGCCGATAACACGTTCCGGATGTTCGACGAAAGCGGCGATCTGAGTAATTGGCAATGCACTCGTGTTGCTCGCCAATATGACATCACTGGCACAAAGATTGGAGAGCTCCTTGAAAATCTCTGCCTTTACTTCGAGGTCTTCAAATACCGCTTCAATAACAATCGAAGCACCAATGATTGCCTTCGAGAGATCTGCGGTGAAGGTTATTCGCGACATGGCTGCATCCGCGTCAGATTCCTGAATCGAACCGCCCTTTAGGAAACGTTGCAAACTCGACTCGATGCTCTTGCGGGCAAGAAGAAGTCGTTCTTCGCTCACGTCGTGTAATTGCACGTGATACCCCGCACGAGCGGCAACTTGCGCGATCCCGGCTCCCATTGTCCCAGAACCGATGACCGCAATCTGATCATTCATGGCGCCACCTAACGATTCGCGCCAGGCACCCAGAGCTGATCGCCCTCGTGGCGGTTTGCATAACGGGCTAAAACAAATAGAAGATCAGAGAGACGATTTAAATAGCGCGCACTCAATGGATTCACTCCGAGACCGAAGGCGTGGATAGCCGCCCAGGATTCACGCTCCGCACGTCGCACAATCGTTCTTGCCACGTGTAAGAGCGCCGCCGTCGGATTGCCTCCAGGGAGGATGAATGAACGTAGGGAGGCAAGTTCTGCGTTGTATTTATCAATCTCCTTTTCAAGGGCCTCCACCTGCCCAACAGTCACTCGAAGGGGTTCTACTGGCGGATTATCGATCACCGGAACGCACAAGTCCGCCCCCACATCGAAGAGGTCATTTTGGATACGAAGCAAGATCACGGCGATGTCAGGTTCGGGCTGACCGAGCGAGAGGACGACTCCCAACTGAGAATTCGCCTCATCTACAGTGGCATAGGCCTCGAGCCGGGGGTCATTTTTACTTGTACGGCTCATATCACCTAGCGCGGTCGTGCCGTCATCGCCAGTTTTGGTATAGATCCGAGTTAAGTTAACCACGAGTTGAGCCTACCCCCCTTACCATTAGTACTTATGGAGCGCGATCGTTTTCAAGTCATTGGAGGAGTGCGCCTACACGGCAAAGTGGCGGTCGGTGGCGCTAAGAATTCGGCTCTCAAATTAATGGCCCTGGCGTTGCTGGCCGAAGGCACCACGGTCATAGAGAACGTGCCAGCGATTCTCGACGTCGAGATCATGGACGAACTTTTAACCCGCCTTGGCTGCGAGGTTGAACACGATTTCGGCGCCAAGAAAGTGTCTATCCGGGTGCCTGCGCAACTTCAACATCGAGCCGATTATGATTTAGTGCGCAAAATGCGAGCATCCATAAATGTACTCGGGCCGCTTGTTGCCAGGTGCGGTCAAGCTGAAGTGGCCCTCCCTGGTGGCGATGCAATTGGCCCTCGTGGTCTGGACTTTCACGTTTCTGGCCTTGAGCGCTTGGGCGCCCAAATCAAAGTGGAACACGGATTCGTGATTGCTTCAGCACCGGATGGTCTTCGCGGAGCAGATATATATTTAGAATTTCCGAGCGTAGGGGCCACCGAAAACCTTGTTACTGCAGCAGTTCTTGCGCGCGGGGTAACGACGATCGACAACGCTGCACGCGAACCCGAGATCATCGACATATGTCAGATGCTCATCTCAATGGGCGCAATCATAGACGGAGTTGGCACTCACACGCTTCACATATCGGGCGTCGCCAACATGAAGCCAGTGGTGCATACAGTCGTGCCTGATCGAGTAATCGCCGGCACCTGGGCAATCGCCGCCGTAATGACCAGAGGCGACATAGAAATCCAAAATGCCGTATCCGAACACCTAACAATCCCCTTGGAGAAACTCGTCGAAGCGGGTGCCACCATTACGGCGCAGGATCATGGTCTTCGAGTCGTGATGCACGACCGTCCGCGCGCCGTCGATGTTTCAACACTCCCATATCCAGGATTTCCAACTGACCTTCAGCCGATGATTATTGCGATGAATTCCATTGCGAACGGAAGTGCGATGGTCACTGAGAATGTGTTTGAGGGGCGTTTCATGTTTGTCAATGAGATGATCAGATTGGGTGCCGACATCAAAACCGACGGTCACCACGCAATTGTTCACGGTCGAGAACGGTTGTCGGCAGCGCCGGTGACTGCAACAGATATTCGCGCAGGTGCTGCACTTATTCTCGCGGGACTCGTCAGCGATGGAGAAACGATAGTAGAAGACGCATTTCACCTCGACCGTGGTTACCCGAACTTTGCGGAGGATCTACGCAGTCTTGGCGCTGAGGTGAACCGGATTTAGGCGCCCGCCGCAGCTAATCTGGTGCGGGCGCGAGCCTCAGCCATCTCATCTACGGCTTCGCTGGCCAAACGAGAAAGTGCCTCTCGCGCTCGATCAAGATCGATTTCACTGGCAAGTTCGGCGACCTCGGCCAGAATCGAAACGCGATTGTTGGCCACGGAGAGAAATCCTCCATGAACTGCTGCTGTTACAACGCTTCCGTCCATGACTCGAATCGTGACGACACCGTTGACCAAAATGCCAAGCAGCGGTGCATGATGAGGCAAGATGCCAATTTCGCCCTCGGTTGTGCGTGCGAGTACGAACGAAGCATCGCCCGACCAAACGCGGCGCTCCGCCGAAACTAGTTCGACTTCAATGCTCGACACCGTTAGGCCTTAGCCAATTCCGCTGCCCTACGCTCGACGTCATCGAGTCCGCCACACATGAAGAATGCCTGCTCGGGTACATGGTCATAGTCGCCGTCAGCTAGCGCCTTGAATGCAGCGATCGTGTCGTTAAGCGGCACGAATGACCCTTCGAGACCAGTAAACGCCTTGGCCACGAAAGTGTTCTGCGAAAGGAATCGTTGAATGCGGCGAGCTCTCCCTACCAGGATGCGGTCCTCTTCGCTGAGTTCATCAATTCCAAGAATCGCAATGATGTCCTGCAGATCCTTGTAACGTTGCAGAATTTGCTTCGTACGGTTTGCAACTCGGAAATGCTCTTCGCCGATATAACGAGGGTCAAGAATGCGCGACGTGGAATCAAGCGGATCTACGGCTGGGTAGATACCAAGTTCGGAGATCGGCCTCGAAAGCACGGTTGTTGCATCTAAGTGTGCGAACGTTGTGTGGGGCGCCGGGTCGGTGATGTCGTCGGCCGGCACATAGATCGCCTGCATTGACGTAATCGAGTGACCTCTCGTCGAAGTGATGCGCTCTTGTAGAACACCCATTTCATCGGCGAGGGTTGGCTGATATCCGACGGCGCTTGGCATCCGACCGAGAAGCGTCGAAACCTCTGATCCGGCTTGAGTGAAACGGAAAATATTGTCGATGAATAAAAGCACATCTTGCTTTTGAACGTCACGGAAATACTCGGCCATCGTAAGAGCCGAAAGGGCAACTCGAAGTCTTGTCCCTGGCGGTTCATCCATCTGACCAAATACCAGTGCAGTCTTATTGATAACTCCAGTCTCGGTCATTTCGAGGAAAAGGTCGTTGCCCTCGCGGGTGCGTTCACCCACACCTGCGAACACCGAGACACCGCCAAAGTTTTCGGCGACGCGATAAATCATCTCTTGAATTAGAACGGTCTTACCCACGCCCGCTCCGCCGAATAGACCGATCTTTCCGCCCTTGACATATGGAGTTAGCAAGTCGATGACCTTGACGCCTGTCTCAAACATTTCGGTCTTTGACTCGAGTTGATCGAATGCCGGGGCTTTGCGGTGAATTGGCCAGCGTTCTTTGATATCAAGGCTTGCAGTCGGAACATCAAGTGACTCGCCAAGAGTATTAAAGACGTGGCCTTTGGTGACGTCACCAACCGGCACGGATATTGAAGCCCCTGTGTCACGCACTTCTGACCCGCGGACCAGGCCATCGGTCGGCTGCATCGCAATGGCGCGAACCAAGTTATCGCCAATGTGTTGAGCCACTTCCAATGTCAGCAGTCTTTTCTCGCCGGCGAGCGTCACATCCACGTGGAGTGCGTTATACATCTCGGGCATTGCATCGGCGGGAAACTCCACGTCGACAACTGGTCCGATCACTCGTGCAACTCGACCGACTCCGGTCTTAGTATCCATAACCATCTCTCTCACTCGCTCCCCGCACTGGCCGACGCAAGCGCATCTGCGCCGCCGACAATCTCGCTGATTTCTTGGGTGATTTCGGCTTGACGAGCCGCATTCGCAAGTCGAGTTAGCGACTTGATCAAATCTTCGGCGTTGTCAGTCGCCGACTTCATCGCGCGGCGACGTGCCGCATGTTCAGAAGCTGCTGATTGGAGAAGCGCGTTGTAAACGCGACTTTCGACATAACGCGGTAGTAATGCGTCGAGCACATCTTCGGCAGTTGGCTCAAACTCGTAAAGCGGAAATATTCCACCCGGGGGTGGCGCGACGCTTTCCACTACCTCTAAGGGTAGGAGCCGCCGCACTAGTGGCTGTTGCGTGACCATCGATACAAATTCGGTATAGACAATGTGAAGTTCATCGACGCCACCCAATTCGGTGGGGGTAAGAAACGCCGTTATCAGCGCATCCGCAATTTCTTTTGCGTTGAGATACGAAGGATTGTCGCTGAATCCTGTCCAACTAGCAACCACAGGCCGACTACGGAATCTGTAGTAATTCACCGCTTTGCGTCCAACCAAATATGAAGAGACTTCAAGGCCGCGACTGCGCAGAAATGCCGTGAGTTGATCGCCTTCTTTAATCGCATTATTGGCATACGCACCAGCCATGCCGCGGTCACTGGCAATCACAAGGACGGCGGCGCGACGTGGATTCGTAATCTCTCGAGTCAGGGGGTGATCGACATTTGAATAACTCGCTACCGCGGAGATGGCACGCGTCAACTCGATCGCATATGGAGACGAAGAACGAACCCGTTGCTGCGCCTTCACGATTCGAGAAGCCGAAATTAACTCCATCGCCTTCGTAATTTTCTTGGTCGCCTTAACCGAACGCATCCGCCGTCGGTAGATTCTGAGTTGAGCTCCCATGAAACTACTTCTTCTCCACCGCAGGTGAGACGTAACGAGTGACCGTCTCTTGTCCGACGGCATCAGCATCAAGGGCAGCAGTCGCAGCGTCTTTGACTTTCTGATCGCTCGTCACAAATTGATCGGTGAAAGTTGCTATCGCTTCGCTCAATGACGCCACGGTGTCATCTGAGAGGTCCTTCGTTTCTGCGATGACCTCGAGAATCGCTTTACGTTCACGGGCGATGAAGTCGAGGAACTCCCCTTCGAAGCGTCGAATATCTGCTACCGGGATCGAATCCAATTTGCCTGTCGTGCCCGACCAAATCGAAACAACCTCGCGCTCCACCGAGAATGGCGAGTATTGACCTTGCTTCAAAAGTTCCACCAGTCGTACCCCACGCTCCAGTTGCGCCTTTGAGGCGGCATCCAGATCTGAACCAAAGGCAGCAAATGCTTCAAGTTCACGGAACTGTGCGAGGTCAAGACGGAGACGACCTGCGATTTTCTTCATCGCCTTTATCTGGGCAGAGCCACCGACCCGAGAGACCGACATTCCCACGTTGATCGCGGGGCGAACACCTGAGTTGAAGAGATCTGTCTCAAGAAAGCACTGGCCGTCGGTGATTGAAATGACGTTGGTAGGAATGAATGCCGAAATGTCATTGCCCTTAGTTTCAATAATCGGCAGGCCCGTCATAGAGCCAGCACCCAGTTCATCAGAGAGTTTTGCGCAACGCTCGAGAAGGCGTGAGTGTAAATAGAAGACGTCGCCCGGGTATGCCTCGCGGCCTGGTGGACGACGAAGGAGTAGTGACACGGCTCGATACGCCTCCGCTTGTTTCGAAAGATCATCGAAGACAATAAGAACGCTCTGTCCTTGGTACATCCAGTGCTGGCCAATTGCCGAACCGGTGTAGGGGGCTAGGTACTTAAACCCGGCTGAGTCCGAGGCGGGCGCGGCAACGATGGTTGTGTACTCGAGAGCGCCGGCTTCTTCAAGTGCGCCGCGAACAGCAGCAATCGTCGAACCCTTCTGGCCGATCGCAACGTAAATACATTTGACCTGTTTTTTGGGATCACCCGATTTCCAGTTCTCCAACTGGTTGATGATTGTGTCGATCGCGATTGCAGTCTTACCAGTCTGGCGGTCGCCGATGATTAACTGGCGTTGGCCGCGACCGATAGCGGTCATTGCATCGATCGCCTTGATGCCGGTTTGCATCGGCTCCTTAACGGGCTGTCGCTGGACAACTGACGGGGCCTGAAGTTCGAGAATCCGTCGAGCCTCGGCCTTAATTTCACCCTTGCCGTCGATTGGATTGCCGAGTGGGTCAACAACTCGACCCAGGTAGCCATCTCCGACAGGTACTGACAGAACCTCGCCGGTGCGGCGGACAATTCCACCCTGCTCGATTCCAGAAAACTCA
Organism: Actinomycetes bacterium; assembly: GCA_025355805.1. Lineage (GTDB taxonomy): Bacteria > Actinomycetota > Actinomycetes > Nanopelagicales > Nanopelagicaceae > JANXYY01. The sequence continues at coordinate 5,206 of JANXYY010000175.1, read as the reverse complement.
CCGAGAATGACGACGCCGATTTCGCGGACATCGAGGTTGAGTGCGATCCCGAGTGTGCCATCTTCGAATTGGAGCAACTCGTTCGTCATCGTCGACGGCAATCCCTCAATACGTGCGATTCCGTCACCGGCCTCGGTTACGACGCCAATCTCTTCACGCGTCGCAGTACCGGGTTCGTACGCAGCTACGAATTTCTCGAGCGCATCGCGAATCTCTTCCGGTCGGATCGTGAGCTCCGCCATCGTTTACTCCTGTCATCCCAATTGGCGCACCAACTGGATCTTTCTCTAGTACTCACCGCGGCGCGATGAGCAAGCCAATTACCCGACGAGTGCTCGCCGAGCGTTCTTCAAACGACTGATAATCGTGCCGTCAACTTCTTCATCGCCTATACGAATGGCGACGCCACCGATGGTCGTCGGATCAATTTCAATATTGAGTCGCACGGGTTGTCCTGCTTGCTCAGTTAGTACAGCAGTAAGCCGGGCGCGCTGAGCTTCTGATAGCGGAATTGCGCTGCGGACTAACGCGACCAAACGGTTGCGCCGGGCTGCTGCAACCTGAGCAAAATCAGCCAGGCCTTGCTCGATGCTCCGCCCTCGGGGTGCGCCAACTAAAACTTTGATAAGGCGGGCTGTGGACGGCGTCACCTTCGGTTCGATCAGTGAAGCGACCAGGGAAATTCGCTTCTCCTTGTCGATGCTCTGGTCAACTAGTGACCTGCGTAGTGCTGGGTTATCGACCAGAATTCTTCCGAATCGAAAGAGCTCGTGTTCCAACTCATCTAGTTTGCCGTCGAGGTTCGCTGTTTCTGCCTCAGCTTCAACCGCAAGCGATTCGAAAGCGTCGACTAGATCTCGAGGGGAAGCCCAACGTAGCGCGACCGCATCGGTGGCGACCCTCAACGCTTCAGGTCCGATCTGACTTGCCACCAAATCTTCGATGAGTTTTGCTTTATCGGCGCCTTCGCGAGATGGGTCCGTTAGCGCTCGACGCAAACTTGTCGAGCCGCTAAGAGCATCGGCTAATGCGAACAGGTCAGCCGAAAGTTTCGTCGTACGGAGCGCATCGAGACCCTTAAGTTGGGTGTCCAGGCTCATCCGTGCTGCGACGAGTGAAGAACGGCTTGATCCGCGCATGGTTACTTGCTCGCCTCGAGATCCGTCAAGAACCGATCTACAACCCGAGATTGACGGGCCTGATCGTCAAGAGCTTCTCCAACGATCTTTGAGGCGAGTTCGGTTGCCATAGACCCAACCTCACGACGAAGTGACGTGAGCGCCTGCTGCCGTTCAGCCTCAATTTGGTTGTGCGCCGCAGCCACGATCCGAGTCGATTCAGCCTGTGCCTGCGCGCGCATTTCTTCGATGATCGCAGCGCCTTGCTCGCGAGCGTCTTCACGAAGGCGAGAGGCTTCTCCCCGAGCCTCCGAAAGTTGCGCCCGATAAGTTTTTAACGCTTCGGCCGCCTCGGCCTGGGCCTTCTCCGCCTTCTCCAGACCACCCTGAATCGCGGCGGTGCGGTCGGCGAAGGCCTTTTCAAACATCGGGGTGACGTACTTACGCAACACGAAAAAGAGAAGCGCGAAGGCGATGAGCCCCACGACCATCTCAGGTATCGCTGGAATCAGCGGGTTCTTACCGCTCTCAGCTGCAAGAAGTACGTACGTCATGACTTAGAGCACGAAGGCAAGCACGAGACCGAAGAGCGCGAGCGCTTCAGCAAGGGCAAACCCTAGGAATGCGATTGGCTGAAGTACGCCACGTGCTTCTGGCTGACGTGCGACGCCATTGATGTAGGCGGCGAAAATCAAGCCGGTAGCGATTGCCGGGCCGATGGCCGAAAGGCCATATCCGACGAGGTTGAGAGTGCCCTTCATTTGCTTCTCTTCCTTTTCGATTGCTGCCCAAGCGGTCGCTCGTGCAGGTACGACATTGTGTGTTCGGTTAGTGCTCGTCGGCTAGTGCACCGGCGATGTAAAGCGCTGTTAACAACGTAAAAATGTATGCCTGAAGAACTTGCACCAAGAATTCAAAAAATGTGAGAGCAATCCCAACCGCGAAGGCGAATGGGCTGATGAACTTCAGTCCGATTACTCCATGAAGTAAATGATCTCCACCGAGAATGAAAACCAACAAGAGCAAGTGGCCCGCGAACATATTTGCAAAGAGCCGGACGGCCAGCGTGACCGGACGAGTTATGAAGAACGTCATCAATTCAAGCGGCGTCAAAATAACGTAGACGAATTTCGGGATTCCCGGCATGAACATGATCTCTTTTAAATACGGACCAAAGCCTTTCTTTTTGATGGCGGCCGCATGGAAGACAACGAACGTCAGCAGCGCTAGGACTAGCGGGAAACCAAAACGTGACATGGCGGGGAACTGCAGAAACGGCACAATTCCAAATATGTTATTTACCAAAATGAAGGTGAAAAGGGTAAAAAGGAATGGAACGAAGCGAGCGAAGTCCTGGCCGATGATGTCGCGACCGAGTCCGTTACGCACAAACGCGTATACGCTTTCGCCGGCAAATTGCAGGCGGGAAGGAACGATTGCCGCCTTGCGTGCTGCCACGAAGAAGAAGACCGAAATCACCAAGACCGAGAGAAAAATAAGGGCGATTGGCTTGGTGAGGTAAGCCGACTGTCCAATAAATGGTGAAAACACAAAGTCGGCGCTGCTTGGCGGCTGGAAGCCACCACTCGCGACATTCACCAGCAAATCTCCTTGACCGTACGGGGCAGAACTACATATCGGGTGAACTTTTACTGCCTACCGTATCTGAGCCAGATCAGGTAGAGCGAAGCGGCTGCGCCCAGCACCAGCCCGACCAAGAGAAAGATCTTGGTGCCGAGCCAGTGATCCAAGAGCCAGCCAGCGCCACCCCAGAAGATCAGCCCTGAGAGCAGGTAACTAACGATGCTCCACGCGGCCCCATCACCCGCGTCTTGCGGGTCAGTTTCGGGGCTGCCATTTTGGCTCATCGCGCGGGGAAGACTAGCCGACTAAGACCCCTGGAAGCGAACTCAACGCCGTTCTCATCTCGTGATTTCACCCACGCCTCAAATGAGGGGACTCGCCGCTCACCATGAGGGGACTCGCCGCTCACCGATGTAAATAGGCGTAGATCTCACCCGAGAGCCAGGCGATGCTGACGCCAATCGTGGTTATCGCAAATGCCGTCGAATTAAAGGCTTCTGTGCCAGCGAAGGCAATCAAGAAGAGCAGAAGCGCCAGAATTTTGGCAAAGTAGGAGGCAAAGGCCAGGGCCATCACATAGGCCGGGTCGGCTCGCCTAGTCAGGCGAGAAACGAGCAAGTGAATCGCGAAGAAAGCGAAGGCGATGGCACCTCCGACGATGGCCCCAAGAGCACCTGCGGCACCCTTCGCCAGCCCGAAGGCGAGCGCGGCGATCACCCATACAACCAAACTGGGCCCACGAGCACCTCGAAAAGCCGCTTCCTCGAAGCCGTTTGTCAACGTCGACCTGACCTGGCGACCACTTTGAAACTAGCTGCCGCGGCAATTGTGATCGCACATAGGCCAGCTACCACCGCCCATCTAAGAGGCAGAAAGGCCGAGGCAGAAAACGGGAAGGCAATGGCCGCGGTCCAGAGGTAGAGAACGAAAGCAGCCTGCTTCTGAGAATGCCCAATATTGAGAAGCCGATGATGAAGATGCTCTTTATCCGGGGTGAAGGGCGAACGACCCGCACTGGCTCGACGAAGAATTGCAAGTGTTAAATCGATGAGAGGGATGGCCAAAATCGCAATCGGGAGTAGAAGGGGTAAGAGTGCGGGCGCCAGATTTTCTGCCGAGAGACCATTGGCATCCAATCCACCCGTGAGTGAAATTACCGCAGACGCCAGAAGCAACCCAAGGAGCATTGATCCTGAATCACCCATGAAGATCCGCGCCGGGCTCACATTGTGCGGCAAGAAGCCCACGCAGATGCCTACCAGGATCGCGGTGATGAGCGTCGCGGAGTTGGCGCGTGAAAAACCATGAACTACCGCAAGCAAATAGGAAAAAGCAAAGAACGCACTCGCTGAAATGGCGACGATACCTGCCGCCAATCCATCAAGACCATCAACGAAGTTCACGGCGTTTATCGCAACCAGCACTACAAGAACTGTCAGGAATGGCCCCACAACTGGAGGGAGCGCCAGCACCCCGTGGATCGGCAACCAGAGTAGTTGCATGCCCTGAGAGACCATGACACCGGCTGCAAGTGCCTGCCCAGCAAGTTTGGTGAGGGCATCAAGTTGCCACATATCGTCTGCCATGCCGAGGAGTGAAATTAGAATCGCGCCACTCGCAATTGAAACCATGTCGCGCCCATTTTGAAACGCGTGATGCAATAAAGGGAGATGGTATGCGACGAGCAAGGCGACGAGCATGCCACCTAACATCGCCATTCCGCCCCATCGAGGTGTTGGTTCGAGATGCACATCTCGTGGACGGATGGGCGACATCGCGCCCCATCGAATGGCCAATGCGCGAATCAACGGCGTGAGTAAGTAAGTCACTGCTCCTGCAATGACCGCTGTCAGTAAGTACTCGCGCACTAAGTGTTAGACCGGGTAGGCAGGGTAGGCCGACGTGAGCGCGTGCACTTCACGTTTGATGGATTCGGCTTCGCTTCCGTTGTCATCCTTAATCGCGCGCACAATAAGCGAGGCGATCTCAGCCATGTTGCCAACTCGCATCCCTTGCGTCGTCACCGCCGGCGTCCCAACACGGATGCCTGAAGTGATGGCTGGAGTTTGTGGATCGAATGGAATCGAGTTCTTGTTTAGCGTGATTCCTGCTGCATCGCAACGCTTTTCTGCATCAGCACCGCTAACACCGGTCGCCCGAATATCCATTAATACCAGATGAGTATCGGTACCACCAGAAACAGCGCGCATTCCGCCCGACACCAGTCCCGACGCAAGCGCCTGTGCATTTTCGATGACATTCTTCGCATAGTCTTGAAATTCGCGCGTTGAGGCCTCCTTGAGAGCCACGGCCTTGGCCGCGATGGCGTGCATTAAAGGTCCCCCTTGCATACCTGGAAACACAGCCTTATCGATCACAGTTGCATGCTCTGCCTTGGTGAGGATCATGCCGCCTCGCGGGCCCCGCAAAACTTTGTGCGTCGTAAATGAAACAACGTCGGCGTACGGGACCGGTGATGGGATGGCCTTGCCAGCAACGAGACC
>JANXYY010000156.1 GCA_025355805.1 Actinomycetes bacterium | reverse complement strand
CCCTTCTTCGACGACTTGTACGGATATCTTGGCGGCGGCCGGACAATTGGCTACCGCATTGCCCAGCGGGTTGTCGAGCACGCACCGGAAGCCTTGCGCGCTCACACGAGAACCTGTCGTGCTCGACACTTCAAAATCAATTCCTAACTCCTTCGCCGGCGCAAGAATTCTCGCATGATCGATCGCCTGCGAAACCGCATCGCATTCTTCGAAGTTCGGTACGCACTAGAATTATTTTCTCAAAATGATCGGCCTTAGCCGTGTTGTCGAAATAGAAAGTTCTCGTTTTGCCGGCTTTCAAAACAAACCCCGTCAGTTTTGTGTAATAGACATCAGAGCCGTGAGTAACGAGGTCTTTCGAAGTCACGTTCTTTAGCGTGACCTCTAGAAGGTCGCTCGCAATGATTTTGGTGATCGGAGCCCGCTCTCCACGCAGGCGGAATCTTAATGTCTCAATGTGCAGTTATTGCCTTCACGACTCTAGATAGGCTGAAAGCAAGCAAACTCGCTACCGCGATTGGAACAACCCACCAATTGACAGCTCCAGCGTTCTTGAGCCAGTGAGTCAGTAGAAAAGCAGCCACGATCCCAGCCGCTACTCGCCAATCGTCTCCGATTATGAAGTCATACCAAAACGCACCGAATGCAGACAGGCCTTCGAAAAAAGTTTTTCTTGGGGACATGCCCCCATCACCGGTGATCAACTCCGGTGGTTCTGGTAAAGCGGCACTCGTAGTGACGTGAGCGTGCCGTCGACGCAGAACAAATACCAGTATTAGCGAAATCAAAGCAATAAATGGAATCAGATAGAGCAAAGCAACATTGTCCCCAGGCCAAGTGGCCCCCGAGCCTTCTGCTCCCCAGAAAATACCAAAGGATGTCAACAAAACTCCCACGGCGAATTTCATCGAGTTCTCGGGAACTTTAGAGAGCGGTTTGTGCACAGCGAACCCGGCTCCCGCCACCATCACCACGGCCGAGACCGCGGCAATAGAGGCCAAACCTACGCGGTGTTGGATCGTGCCAAAAGTTAAAACTATGAAGGCGACTTCGAGCCCTTCCAGCAATACTCCCTTAAATGAAAGAGTAAATGCGTACCAGTCTTTGACCCCAGTTCGACTTACTCGTTGAGCGCCCCTTGCCACCGATAATTCTTGTTGAAATATCCTTTCTTCGTCGTGCAATGCTTTGTAGCCACCACCACGAAGAATTGCCTTTCGGAGCCACTGGACACCGAAGACAAGAAGCAACCCACCGACAATGATGCGAAGAAATGAGAGGGGAAGTCTCGAGATTGTAGACCCAGCAATCGCGATGATCGCGCCGAGCACTACGAGCCCGGAGATCACGCCACTGAATGCAGAGCGCCAATCGCGGGCAGTCCCAGCCGCAAGAACGATCGTGGTGGCTTCAACCGCCTCGACAACACAAGCAATAAAGACTGAAATGAATAGGGCAATCTCATTCATGTTGAAAAACTCCTTGGGTTACCCGTTGGTTGGTCAATGAATTTAGAGATCGCTTCGCAACGAATCGAGTTCCTTCCGGCGCTTTAAACTTGATTTGGGATATTCCATCTTTTGCCCTCGCAGGGTATCAAGAAGAATCTGGGAAACGACTAGCCTCGCGTTCTCCTTATTATCGGCGGGAACCACATACCACGGCGCGTGCTCCGTAGAGGTCGAATTCAGACAAGCCTGGTAGGCCTTCTGGTAATGGTCCCAATGGTGCCGTTCCTGAATATCGTCGGGGCCGAATTTCCAATTCTTCTCAGGCATATCAATCCGCTCGCGAAAACGCTTCGCTTGTTCGTCTTTTGATAGGTGAAGAAAGATCTTCACAACCTGCGTGCCATTGCGATGTAGATGTTCCTCAAAATCGGTTATCGACCGATAGCGCTCTGTCCAAATGCTTTTCTCGTCCAGAAGTTCATCTGGGAACCCTTCATTACGGAGCATCTCCGGGTGGACTCGAACGATTAAGACTTCCTCATAGTAAGAACGATTGAAGATCCCAATTTGGCCGCGCTCAGGTAATCGCTTGGTCGTGCGCCATAGAAAATCATGTTGCAATTCTTCTGCGCTCGGAGCTTTGAAACTCGACACCTGGCAGCCTTGCGGGCTTATCCCCGACATGACATGCCGGATTGCACCGTCCTTGCCGGAAGCATCCATCCCTTGGAAGATTACGAGCAGCGCATAGCGGTTCGAAGCGTAATGAAGCCGCTGTAGCGAGCTCAGCTCCTTCACATGCTTTTTTAAAATAGTTTTATATCGTTTCTCGGTCTTTCCGAAGGGCTTCACCCTGGTCGAGCGCTCGTTAAGATCGATAATTTCGCCTGGTCCGACCCGGAATACGTTGGAATCAATTTTCACGAATACCCCTTCGGATTAGACCCGGATGCTTAATTGCCATTTTCCTATTTCTTGGCTCTTCCGGGAAGGGTCTGGCCACTAACAGGATATTCGGACACTTCTAATAGGCGATTCCGCAGCGCCGCAATTTGAGCCAGATATGCTGCAGTTACGGGATTTGACGCAATTTAGTGGCATTTAGAGGAGAATTTGTGAATAAAATCGGTCGAGCGCTATTCGTACCATTGCTGTTTGTCGCGATGGTTGGTGGGGTCATTGCTCCCGCGTACGCGGCGACTTCGCCGACTCTTGGAGCAGCCTCGACCTATGGCGTCCTCGCCAATACATATAACAATCCAGCGGCGGGCACCACCGTCGTGGGCGACGTTGGATTCACGACGGCTCCCACCGTTGTCCCCGCAGGAGTGCGTACGAATTATGGATCCAGTGATCCTTACGCCGCAGCGGGTACGGCTCAAAGCTCAGCAATAGTTGCTCTAGCTTCCCAGCCATGCACTTTCACATTTCCAGCCGGTACGATCGATCTAGCGACCGATACTTCGCACGGTCCCGTTGGAGTTTACGCGCCCGGAATTTATTGCGGTGCAGCTGCGAGCACGACCACGATCGGCGTCGCCGGAATCACTCTTAGCGGTAGTGGGACCTACATCTTCAGATTAGCGAATCCCCTCACCACAGCAGATAAATCGGTCATTCGCCTTGATGGTGGTGCCTCTGCTTGCGATATTTGGTGGACGGCATCGCCAGGATCAGCACTCTCAACCCTCGGTGCAGATTCAGTTTTCAAAGGTAATTACCTAAATTCTTCAGGCATAACGCTGGCCAGCAATGTTGCTTGGACGGGTCGGGCACTGACATTTGGTGGCGTCGTCACAACAAGCATTAATGACATCATCACCGTACCGACGTGTTCGGTACCGGCACCTACTGGCGCACTACTCCAGGTCGTCACGATGGTTGCCAACAACCGAGGTAGTTCGGCCGTTGCCTCTGACTTCAATTTGCACGTAACACTTTTAGGCGTTGATACCTTGGGAAGCCCAGCGATAGGTACTGCGGCGCCAGGAAAAGAATATTCACTCGCCGATGGTCAATCGTATGTTGTCAGCGAAGACACTCGTTCCGGGTATGTGCCGACGTTTACCGGTGACTGCGATGTTTTAGGAAGAATCACTCTTGGCTCAACGCCAAAAACCTGCACTCTTACGAATACCCATATTTTGACCGCACCAACTGGAACTCAATTCGGATTACCGAAATATCTGATTATTCCGAAAATTAAAGTCAATGCCGTGGTCGAGACTATCGCCCTCACGCCGAAGAATGCCGTGGCAGTCCCCAAAGGCTACGGAAACGTGGGCTGGTTCAAACTCGGACCAAAACCTGGGGATCCGGGTAGTTCCCTGATCAGTGGCCACTTTGCGAGAAAAACAAGTGGGTGGGCCGTCTTTAATGATCTCTATAAGTTGCGTAAAGGCGACATCGTGACTGTGAAAGACAGCAAGGGCCAGCTTCTGCGTTTTATCGTGACTACAACGAAGCTCTACCCATATAACGCATCTACAAGTGATCTCTTCACCTCAGATGATGCTGCACATTTGAATCTAGTGACTTGCACTGGCACTTGGATCAATGCACTTAAGGGTTTCAATAAACGACTCGTCGTCTTCACTGATCTCGTGCACTAGGACATATCGCAGCGTGCTCGAACCAAAAAATCGATAGAGAGCTGCCCGTATCCTTGACACACCCTGTTCCGTCCTTTACTTTGCTCTGGCAAGAGGACATTTCACTATCTCAAAATTTGAGTTCCAATACGCTAAGCAGCGATGTTGATGGCGTTTAGAGAAGAGAATTGTGCGAAGATTAACGAGAGCGCTCTTCACCCCTCTTCTACTCGTCGCGTTTGTGAGCGATGTCGTCGCTCCCGC
>JANXYY010000059.1 GCA_025355805.1 Actinomycetes bacterium | reverse complement strand
GCACAGCGAAGGTACCTACTCCCCCAGACGCACCGTGAATTAAAACGCTCTGCCCTGACCGGATCTGGCCTTTGTCGCGAAGTCCTTGCAGGGCGGTGAGCCCCGCCACCGGTATCGACGCGGCTTGTTCGAAGGTCATGGAGTCAAGTTTCTGAACGACTCCATCGCGAGGAGTGCAGACATACTCGGCAAGTGCGCCCTTGCCCCCGCCGAACACCTCATCACCCCGTTGGAACTCCGTAACATTCTTACCAACGGCTTCGACCCGCCCTGCAACATCGTTTCCAAAACCAATATTTTTCGGCTTGAATAGCCCTGCTTGGAGGCGCAGTAAGTACGGCTCACCTCTCATCATGTGCCAATCGAATGGATTAATCGAGACGGCATGGACTTTCACGAGGACCTGATCGTCACCTATGAGTGGGATTTCGATTTCATCGAGTTTCAACACCTTTGGCGAGCCGTACCTGTGGTAAGTGATCGCTTTCATCAATTTCTCCTGACATGTTGGGGATCGGCCATTGAGGAAGCCGACCAAATATCCAAGTATTTGATACTTACACCGTAAACTTATGGTGTAAGGTAAGTCCATGCCACGCAACTTGTCAACACAGAAAAAAGTGCGCGGCGCAGAGTCGAAAGGGAGCTTGAGCAGGGAGGCGGTGCTCCGTGCCGCCATCACCCTTGCCGATCAAGACGGTATTGAAACACTTAGCATGCGCAAAATCGGGCAGGCCTTGGGCGTTGAGGCGATGTCGCTATACAACTACGTGGCCAACAAAAACGACCTTCTAGATGGCATGGCTGATTTCATCGTGAGCGAATTCGACCTGCCTTCCGACGGAACCGACTGGAGGGAGAGCTTGCGTCAGAGTGCGATCTCTGCACATAAAGTTCTTTGGAGTCATCCCTGGGCGTGCGTCCTCAATGTCTCGCGTCCCGGCGTTGGTCCCGCGGCCTTGCGATACATAAATTCGGTGCTGGGTTCTTTTCGTGGCGCGAACTTTTCGATCCAACTCACCCACAACGCGCTCCACGCCATTTTCGGGCATATTTATGGCTTCACACTCCAAGAATTGGGGATCAAATCGGGTATCGATGCGCTTGATCCAGGCACAGCGGCGATTCTCTTCGCGCAGATGGCCGACGAGTACCCACATGTCACCGAGAGTGCTCTCGGTGCCCAGCACGATCACGACGTTGAGTTCGAATTTGTGCTCGACCTGATCCTCGAAGGCCTCGAACAAATTAGCGACAATATCTAATTCCAAACTCCGTGCAGTATAAGTATCTGCCGCCAAATCAACTCAATAACTTCATCGGTCATCTCAACTGGATCATAGATTCGCGCTAGACCAGCTTGCTTCTTCAGGGTGAAGATGAACTAACGTTCATTCATGGAACTACGGAGAACGGTCCTTGTCACGGGTGGCTCGCGAGGAATCGGAGCTGCGATCGCGAAGGAATTTGCATCCCATGGTGATCGAATCGCGGTGCACTACAGTTCCCTCAAATCGCGTGCTAACGAAGTAGCGCAATCCCTGCTGGGCGATGATCACATCGTCACACAGGCAGATCTTCGTAGGCCAGATGAGATTAAAAAGATGGTTGATGAGGTGGCGCAGTCGTTCGGACATATTGACGTGCTCATCAACAATGCAGGTGTCTTCTATGACCATCCCATCGAAAGCTCCACTTATGAGCAATGGCAGGAGGCATGGACAAATACTTTAGGAGTGAATCTTATTGGCGCCGCAAATATAACGTGGTGCGCTTTGCAATACATGCCTAGAAATGCAAATTCTAGAATTGTAAACATCGGCTCTCGTGGTGCGTTTCGAGGTGAACCAAAAAGTCCGGCGTACGGTGCTAGCAAGGCTGGAATCGTGGCGTTTGGTCAGTCGATTGCTCAAGCGTTGGCACCCCTCAAGATTGCAGTGACTACTTTGGCGCCCGGGTTTGTGGATACCGAAATGGCAGCAGAATTATTGACTGGCTCTACTGGCGACGAAATTCGCCAACAAAGTCCGTTCAATCGGGTTGCCACCCCGCTCGAACTTGCTAAGGCTGTCTACTTTCTTGCTTCGCCTGAGGCTGAATGGGCAAGTGGC
>JANXYY010000045.1 GCA_025355805.1 Actinomycetes bacterium | reverse complement strand
AAGTACCCCCTGCATGCCATTTCGGCCGCGGTAGTCGTTGCCCTAGCGCTGATCTCACTCTTAACTCTTCAAGGAATCTCGCACTCAAGTTCTAATTCGCTTGTTTCTTATGCATTATCGAAATTGCCCGACGGGGATCGTGCTCTTACAATCTCTTCCAGTCGAATTTTGACCTCAACCTCGGACTATGCCGCAATTGATAATTATTTAACTAAGAATCTTTCCGGTCTGACGAGTGGTGGACTATCACGAGAAGTTCTGTACCACGAGATTTCAGATTCTCATGGAGTGGGATTTTACTTCGGGGGCGTCGACGGCTTGGCAAGTCGAGTGCATCTAAAGTCTGGAAGATTTCCTTCAGCCTGTACGCCGATTAGATGCGAGGTACTTCAGGTCGGTGGACAAACTGGTGCGGCACCACTCCCTGATTCGTTTGGCCTGATTGTCGTCGGCTCCGGTGAATTCACTGATAGCCGTTTATTCGCAGGCACTTTCGCGCCATTACCGGGAGTTCCTGTTCTAGTTGCGGACGGAATAGCAGCCGCTAGTTCGATGCCCAGTGTTGGAAATTTTCAAGGTTCGGACGGTTGGATCGGCCAGATCAATCTCAGCTCCATCGAGCGCGACGGTTTGAATAATTATCGAAATTCCATACTTGCCTTTGAAAACAAAGTGTCGCTAGACCACTCTGGGTTGACTTTGACCTGGCCTTCGGACGCTCTTGCCGAAGCTAGTAAAAAATCAAGCGGGCTAGTGGTCAGATTAATTTTGCTCTCCTATATCGTAGGCGCTCTGCTCGTGGCGTTTCTCGTTCTCTTGTCACTGCGCCAGAAGGATCAACACCGGCGCTATCGCTCGGGTCTCAGTCGGATTGGGACACCTAAAAAGACATTGGCAGAGGAGTTGGTTATTGAAAATGTGGGACCGCTGATATTGGGTCTGGCGATGGCGCTCCTTTTCACGCCACTTATTCCCCGGGTCTTAACGGTTATGGGCTTTCATGCTGACCTATCGCAGATCTACCAAGGCTGGCAGAAGGATTTGTTTTTGTTAGTTGCGGCACTTTCGCTTACTTCGGCGTTTGCGATTCTCGGGGATCCGGCCTGGCGGCGGAGGGTGTGGATTCCGTTTTTGCTTGCGGCCGGGTTGCTCTATGCGTATTTCGCGGCCAGCGGCGAACATAACCCGCGAGTTTGGGCGATCCCATTACTTTTTGGAATCCTGCCGCTTGCGGTGAGCTATTTGGTACTCCGCTGGTTGACTTCTTTGTGGAGAGGACGGAGTACAAATACCTACGTTCTTATTCGGGAGAACTTTGGAATGTGGCAAGGAGTAGCCGCCATTCTCACTCTGGCGACCCTTCTAGCGGTGATCACCTTGTCGTTCGAATCTGGAATTCAAAAAAGTCTGATAACCCAAGCGCAGAACGAAGTTCCACTTGACGTTTCCGTCATGACTAGTGCTTCATTAATCCGACCCTTGGATCTCGGCGGCGTTTCCGATTATGAAAAGATAAACCCGGGCTCACGTGCCTACCCGGTCCTTCGAATCGGAGCCTCGATGCGCGGCCAAGGCTCGGTAGCAGATTCGCTGTCACTGATCGGCGTGCTGCCCGAATCGATCGCAGAAATGACGGATGTTTCATTACAGAAACTGGCCACAACTATTAGCCCGACGTCGGCCGTGGGCGAACCTGGCGTGAATGTAGGTGCTGGCTCTCGGCTTGAAGTTGTCTTGGCCAAGATACCTAAACAGATCGATCTGATTGCTTGGTTCCGTACTCCAAGAGGTACGCATACGAGTTTCACTTTCAACGGCCATGGCGTGGATCGCTCTTTGTTAATTCGCGGACGAGTACCCATTGGCAGCAGTTTGATCGGATTTGAACTCCGCGAAACATCGGACTACCTATCTCGCAGACTCCATGCTCAAGGGGAGGGTTCCTTTTCGGTTCCCGTGTTGCGAGGAGTAGGAAACATTCTTAAAGTCTCGATCGACGGTAGCCCTCAGTCGCTATCCGATCAGACGTGGCACTTGAAAAACTTTCCATACGTTTTCGATGGGGGAAGACTTTTTGTGCGCCCAACGTGGCCGATAGCGATCCCGCCTGCAATTGTCGATCCGCTCACTGCTTCGTTGGCGAAGAATGGGGTGCTCACACTCGCGGGCGGAAACTCGATGGACTTTCAAGTTCGTGTCGGGGCGGTTAAATCCTTTTTCCCGTCCGCCGGAAATCGATTCGTCGTTATGGACATCGACAAGTTGCAACAGATAATTTCTCGAAAGGACCCAGGCGCAATAGATCCGATCGAGATCTGGGTTTCAACGCCTCGCCCGCATCTTTATGTAGAACGGATGCGATCTTCGAAGTTCAACACGCTACTTGTTAAAAGTCGGGTTGATTCGCTGAGCGAATTTCTGGTTGATCCGCTAAACGTAGGTTCTGACGGCTCCTACCGAGTTGCGCTACTTTTCGCGCTCGTAATTGCGCTGTTCATCCACGCAACAGCGCTGCCATTACTACGTAGAGAAAGCGCTGAATTGCTTTTTCACCTTGAGGTAGCTGGTGTGGGCCCTTCTGCTTTGAGACAGGCATTAAGGAGATCTTTGCGCTTGGCCCTGTTGGTGGGAATTGTGGTGGGTCTCGGGATTGGAATATTGGTTTCCCGCTTCTATCTTTCAGACTCGATTCCATTTCTGACCATAACGCTTGGCGTTGTTTCCCTTCTAGTGCTAAGCGAGATTGGTGGATACTCCTTCACCCGAAAATTCTTCGCCGAGTCAACAATGGTGGGGGCGCCGAAATGAAAATCCAAATTGATGATCTCTTCTACCTCTACGAGAGCGGCCAAGAGACAGTGGTGGCCCTCAGGGGACTACACCTAGAGATTGAATCAGGCGAATGCCTGGTAATCAAAGGACCAAACGGCTCAGGTAAGTCGACGCTGGTAAAACTGTTGACTGGATTTTATACACCCACGGCGGGACGAATTTGGATTGGTGGATCAGACCTGTCGAAAATCGATCCGTTGCGTTTGCGTCGAGAGTACGTGTCCAGCATCGATCAGCGGGGCAATCTCATCGGTGAACTGACGGCGCTCGAAAACGTTGCACTCGGCTTCACCCTTATTGGGAAATCAGGCTCACAGAGCCGGGAATTGGCCGGCGAACTTTTAGAACGACATGGGCTGGGTCAGATATTTGGTCGATTTCCGGATCAACTATCCGCTGGGGAACGCCAGATGTCTTCGCTTCTGGCCGCATTAGCCACCGATCCGAAAATCTTGATCGCTGATGAACCAAGCGGTGAATTAGATGATCAGTCCGCAGATGCTGTCTATGCGCTGCTCAAATTGGCGGCTGGCGAGACCACGGTTGTTCTGGTGACGCATGATTCCCGGGCAGAAAGTTTTGCTGACCGCATTGTGAGAATTCGCGAAGGTCGAATTAGTGAGGAATGGCGACCCGGCGAAAAAGAGACGAGTGTGATTGATCCGCTCGGTTGGTCTCGCGTCTCTGACTCAGCAGAGCGAACTCCCGGGAAAAAATGGAAAGCGCAAAAATTTGTACATTCACATCGGGAAGTTCTTTTGCGCGCCGAGCAACTGGACTTGCGTTTTGGGGAGAAGTCAATTTTTCGTCGGGTGGACATATCCGGAGCATCTGGGGAATTACATGCCCTCTCATCATCTTCAGGCACGGGCAAATCTTCGTTATTGAGGATCCTCGGCGGGATCCAGAATCCATCTGCTGGAGATGTATACATCGGCGAAGAGTTGCTGACGAAACTGGGTCGTGAAGACCGGGCCGCTCTTCGAAAAAAATCGATTGGCTTTCTGAACCAAGGCGACGGTGCAGTTGCCAGAATTTCGCTCCGCGACCACTTAGGCCCCTTGAAAACTGATTTATTCGAAGGGTTTGCGTCGCGGATGGACCGTCCGCTTTCGGGATTCTCCGGGGGCGAACGGGCCAGAATCGAATTACTCAAGATCCTTGCAGAGCGCAGACCGATTTTGTTGCTCGACGAGCCCACATCTCAGTTGGATGAACGCCGTAGCCAAGAAATCGTTGAACTTCTTTCAAAATATGTAAACGCGGGAGCTCTGGTCATCGCTAGCACGCGAGATGAAGCATTACTGGCCCGAGCGGACCGCATCCTGTCTCTTACCGCAAACTAAACGCGCGACAATCGACTCGGCTGCGCCTGGAGAATTGCTTTTGCCACCAAGCGGCCCTGCGCCATCGCTTCCACAACCGTAGCTGGGCCAACAAGGGCATCTCCCGCCGCCCAGATGCGATCGGCGATATTCAAGACAGCTTTTGCATAGGTGCTTTCGCGACCAAGAGCAAGTTGACCAACCGGTTGGTTACGAGCGAATTTTGGTTCGGAAACGGCAAGCAGGCCACTTGCCTCCCATCGT
>JANXYY010000179.1 GCA_025355805.1 Actinomycetes bacterium | reverse complement strand
AACGACGCGGTCGGCAAGGCCTGGGTATCGACCTTGGCTCCCGACAACGCGCAGGGTTGGGCACAAGGACTCTTTCAAGGCGTGACCGGGGGTGCGATTCTGGTGGCTGGGATTTGGGCCGGCTTAACCTGGAATCTGGGTAGCGGTTCCGGTGCCGTCCCACTGATGATCTCCGGCGTGATCGGCTTCATCGTTGCCGGGCTGCTAGTTAGCGGGCGCTTAGTCAAGCGCTAACCGTGAGCGGCGAGTCCCCTCACCTTGAACGGCGAGTCCCCTCATGCAATTAGCTATGTGGATCAAGAGCAATCGAGATTCATAGATTGAAGCCTTCTTGTACGTCTTCATCCCCTGTGCCAAAAAAAAATACAACGGTGAGGCGACCCGCCGCTCAAGGTGAGGCGACCCGCCGCTCACCGATTGGGAAGCCAATAAGGTGTGCGCATGGTCGAGATTGATCGCGCGCGTTTAGCGCAATTAACAAAGGTTGAAACGACTCGTTTTCGGGAAACGCACCCGGAGAGCGCACGCCTATTTGCCGAGGCGAAGAAGGTGATGCCTGGCGGCGTCCCGATGTCATGGATGAGCAAGTGGCCCGGTGAGTTTCCGCTCTTCATCAAAGTGGCGAAAGGTGCGCGTTTCATCGACGTCGATGGTCGCTCTTACGTTGATTTCTGTCTCGGCGATACTGGCGCGATGGCGGGTCATTCGCCTGATGCGACCGTCAACGCAGTCAAGGAGCAAATCGGCCGTGGGATCAGCGTGATGCTACCCACCGAGGATTCAGTTATCGTCGCAGCTGAACTGGCTCACCGCTTTGGTCTTCCTCTCTGGCAGTTTACACTCACGGCCACCGACGCAAATCGTCACGCTATCCGATATTCCCGACTGATCACTGGAAGATCCAAAATTATCGTATTCGACCGGTGTTACCACGGCAGCGTCGATGAAACATTCGCAACTCTTGACGCCGAGGGGAAAACCGTTGCACGTGAAGGGAATCTGGGAGCCCCTGTCCCGCTCGACCTCACTACTCGAGTCGTCGAATTTAACGACTTGGCCGGAGTTGAAGCGGCGTTGGCGCAGGGCGATGTGGCTTGCGTTCTCACCGAACCGGCCCTAACAAATGTAGGCATCGTCCTACCGCAACCTGGATTTCTTGAAGGTCTTGAATTGCTGTGTAAAAAATATAAAACGTTGCTCGTTTTCGACGAGACGCACACTCTTTCGGCAGGCCCTGGTGGCATGACGGCGCTTTATGGCTTGACGCCCGACTTTTTAACAATTGGAAAGGCGATTGGTGGGGGGATCCCGAGTGGTGCATTTGGAATGACTCACGATGTCGCTTCGCGCATTTCGCGTTTGGTGAGTCGTGAGCAGATTGATACTGGCGGAATCGGTGGGACCCTAGCTGGTAATGCACTCTCGTTGGCGGCGATGCGAGCCACGCTAACCGAGGTGCTAACACCAGAAGCTTTTGCTCACATGATTCCGCTGGCCAAGGCATGGGCCGATGGTGTTGATGCCAGCATTAAGGAGTTCGGTCTTGGTTGGCATTGCAACCGATTAGGCGCGCGTGCAGAGTATGTCTTCACATCGCAAGCGCCCCAGACCGGTGCAGAGGCCGCTGCTGCAGGAGATTTTCCACTCGAACAATATTTGCATCTGCGATTGATAAACGACGGTCTCCTGTTGACGCCATTTCACAACATGGCGCTCATGTCTCCGGGGACGACTCGTGAAGATGTCGAGACGCACTCAAAGGCATTTCGCGCCATGTGCTCAGATCTCATGGCTTGATGAAAAGCTAACTCGTTGTTTTGACTAAACAGAATGGGTGTCCAGCGGGGTCAAAGAAGACTCGGAAATCACTCCCCGGCTGGTGATCGGCTTTGATTGCGCCGATGCTGAGTAATTCGACTTCGGCCGCGTCTAAATCTTCGACCTCGAAATCAAGGTGTTCTTGTTGCGGCACTTCACCTTCTGGCCAGGTCGGGGCTCGGTAGTTTATAATTCGCTGAAATCCAATACTCGCGCCGCCACCACTTTGGAGTTGCGTCCATCCCACAATGCCCGTGTCGTTTCGCCACGTGCGTTTCTCATTTATCGGCCAACCGGTAATCTGCGAATAAAAATCAGCAAGGGAAGCCGGGTCTTCACAATCAATCGCGGTAATCGAGTATTTCGCAATCGCCATGCCCAATTCTTACTCGGGAGACTGTAGGTAATCAATAGCAATAACGATGCCTCCTCGGGCGTGAATCACCCATGCGCCTGCTGGCTCAAGTCCACTCGTTGGTGTGTCAAGGAGTGTCTCTTGTAGCAAAGCCTCGGCCAAGTGCGGCAATACTGGACGGTGGGAGCAGACGATTATTGGACGTTCTAGTTGGAGAAGTTCCCGCGCCCTGTTCACTGCGGCAATCGGATCGCGTTTGTACGCATACTCACTTAAGGCTGGTTCCGTGTGGACCGTCGTTCCCCATTTTTCGGCCAGTACGGATGCCGTTTGCTGGCAACGATTGGCATCGGAGGAATGAATTTCGAGCGTTCCAAACGCATTGAGGATGGATCCAAGTTGATGCGCCTGAATTTCCCCTTTGCTGTCGAGGGGCCGGTCATCATCATCATCTCCATCCCAGTCGATTCGTTTGACCGCTTTTGCGTGCCTAAGTAGAACGATAGGAATTGTTCCAGTCCCAATCTCCAAGAATGCATTGAGAACGTCACGGTCATGGTCGTAAGTGAAGGCGGCTCGAGCAGCACTTGGCGATAACCATCGAACCTGACTGATTTCCGCCGTCGGTGCTGTTCGTCCTTGAATCTCTACCGCCCGCGCCGACCAATACGTAACGGTCTTACTTTCACCTTCTACGTCATAGGTTATTTCTCCGATGAGTGGACCAAAGTGAGCGATCGCACCAGTCTCTTCACGAATCTCCCGTGCAGCGCAGGCTAACAAATGTTCGCCCGCTTCGAGTTTGCCCTTTGGAAGGGACCAATCGTCATAGCGTGGTCGGTATACAAGGGCGATCTCTATCGCATCGTTTTCTGTATGACGCCAGAGCACGGCTCCAGCCGCGAGGATCGACTCTAACTCTTTGGCCACTAGGCCCTTTCCCGCTCTTGGTGACGACGAACGAGAGTCTCTTGCCAATCTGGTAATGGCTTGCCTTCTAGATCTACCGCCACGCGAGACCAGGTTGTATCGCCATGCAAATGCCAAGCAGCAAAGTTGTCCGAGGTAAGTTCATCCAACATTCCAAGCAACACTTGTCGCGCCTCGGGATCACTAATTCGCACCAGGGCTTCGACGCGACGATCTAGATTCCGGTGCATCATGTCCGCACTCCCGATCCAAACCTCATCATCGCCGCCATTACTGAAGTGAAAGATGCGTGAGTGTTCGAGGAATCGACCGAGATAAGACCGAACCTGCACATTCTCGGACAGGCCAACAACGCCTGGACGAAGTGCGCATATCCCTCGGATGACTAGTTGAATTGTGACTCCGGCCTCCGACGCCTTGTAGAGTGCATCGATCATTCCTTCGTCTTCGAGCGAATTTAGTTTAAGTCGAATAGTTGCCGGACGCCCCGCCTCCGCATGATGGATTTCGCGATCAATTCGTTCAATCAAGCCGGCGCGCATTGAAGTGGGCGCAACCAAAAGATGTCGGAACTCGGTCGCCGGGGCGAAGCCCGAGAGTTGATTGAAGAGCCTTGTAAGATCTTCGCCAAGCGCAGGATCGCAGGTGAGAATCCCCAAATCTTCATAGTGGCGCGCGGTTTTTGGGTTGTAATTGCCAGTTCCAATGTGACAATAGCGACGCAGCCCATCGGGTTCGTCTCGAACAACCAAGGAAAGTTTTGCGTGTGTTTTGAGGCCTAGTAAGCCATATAAAACGTGTACTCCCGCTTCTTCGAGCTTGCGAGCCCAGCGCACATTTGCCAATTCGTCGAAGCGCGCCCGTAATTCAATAAGCGCAAGTACTTGTTTGCCAGCTTCGGCTGCATCGATCAAGGCATCAACGATTGGTGAATCACCGGATGTTCGATAAAGCGTTTGTTTTATGGCTAGTACGGCTGGGTCCTGGGCGGCTTGATCTAAAAACGAGACGACGCTAGTTGTAAAGGAGTCATAGGGGTGATGCAGCAAGATGTCTTTGTTGCGGATCGCGGTAAAGATATCGCCATCAAATTCTGGATCCCTTATCGCTGCGTGAGTGGAGGAAGAGAAGTGATCAAACTTCAACTCGGGTCGATCCAGATCCGCGATGCGATTCAGTCCGGTCAAATCAAGTGGCGGCGGCATGCGATAAACCTCGCTCTCGACTACTTCCAATTCCGAAAGGAGTTTCTTTAGGAGGGTGCCGTCCATATTCTCATCAATTTCCAGTCGAACGGGAGGGCCAAAGCGCCGGCGTAGTAATTCCTGTTCTAAAGCGTTCAGCAAATCTTCCGCTTCGTCTTCTTCAACTTCCAAATCTTGATTTCGCGTCACTCTAAATGAATGATGATTTAGGAGTTCCATGCCTGGAAATAGTTCATCTAAATGTGCCGCTATTAAGTCTTCGAGTGGAATGTAACGAGTAGCTAGAGTGGCACGAGTTGCAAGGAAGCGAGGAAGTGACGGGGGAACTTTGACTCGGGCAAATACTTCTTCGCCACTGAGTGGATTACGGGCCACGACTGCAAGGTTTAACGAAAGCCCCGAGATGTAGGGAAAAGGGTGGGATGGATCCACTGCTAGCGGGGTGAGCACTGGAAAAATGCGCGTGATGAAGACTTCGCGTAAGTAGGCTCGCTCGGTCTCATCGAGATCGGCGAAACCTAGGAGAAAGATTCCTTCGGCGGCCAGTTGCGGCTTCACTACATCGTTAAAGCAACGTGACTGTCTAGCCATCAGCGACCGTGACTCTTCCGAAATTAGTTCTAACACCTCGCGCGGTTGATGCCCCGTGGGCGTGGTGAGTGCGAGTCCGGTGGCCACTCGTCGTTTCATCCCGGCCACCCGAACCATGAAGAATTCGTCCAGATTATTTGCGAATATCGACAGGAATCTGACGCGCTCTAGGAGTGGATTTTCAGTATTTTCAGCAAGCTCAAGGACACGCTCATTGAACGCGAGCCAACTTTCCTCACGTTCGATGTACCGCGCTGAACCAGAGAAATGTTCGCTGGCGACAGCGGAAAATTCATCTGTCATGAGACCAGGGTGCCAGAGATCGGTTAAATACTGATATCCGGCGGTTGAACGGAGCGAAACCGATACATTACGTCTGTGCCCCAGGGCTGGTAGCCAAGATTCGCATAGAGATGTTTCGCCGGCTCATTATCGCCTTCGACATAGAGCATTACCGTTCGCAACCCAAGACTTTTTAGATAGCTCATCCCGGCCAGAGTCATGAGTCGCCCCAAACCCGCTCCCTGCTCCGCGGGATCAACCCCAATCACATAGATCTCTCCGATTGGATCATGGCCATGTTTGTGGCCATCGCCGTTTTGATGCGAGTGGCCATGATCGACGTCAGTTTCGCCGTGCACCTTGGTCCAACAGAATGCGACGCAGCGATCCTTCCTATCTTCGCGGCACGCAAGAAGGAAGCCCGCCGGGTCAAACCACGGTTCATTCAATCGCAGTGCGAGATCTTCCGCCGTCCAATTTCTCTGTTCTGGATGGTGGGCAAACGCTCGAGCGTTGAGGGAGAGCCATGCGTTGCTATCGCGTGCTGGATCAAACTGATTGATCTTGATCGACTCGGGGATTTGGAATTTTGGTAATGGCAATTCAAGTGATCGTCGCAATTGAATAACTTCGCGGATCCGAACAAAGCCAAGTGCAGAAGCCAGCGCCTCGCTCTCTGGTAGATCGCCATGCGACCAGAGACGAAGACGCGGCCCGGCCACCTTCACGAGTTCGTTCGTGAGCATTCGACCGCCCCCGCTTCGACGTGCGCTGGGAGCTATAACTAATTCCGCACTGGGTCCAGCAATTAAATCGGTTTGGTCAAGATGGGCGTAGCCGATGAGCACGCCTGCCTCGTCAGTAAGCGTGAAGTGAGAATCCGCTTCATCACCGCCCGCGCGTAAATGAAGGGCCACGTGTTCAGAGAGAGGATTGAATCCGTCGCTTTTGGTGGCAGCGCGGGCGAGAGCGAAAACTGCTTCTTGTCTTTTTACATCTAGACGTTCGTGGCTGTGAAGAATCACGTCGGCAGTCGATCGCCGACCGAAGTCGTCGCCGGAGTTGTGATTGCTACGAACCGATATCCGACGTTTCGCACCGTGCCGATAAGAGCTTCATGTTCAGCTCCAAGCTTTGCGCGAAGACGTCGGATGTGGACATCAACGGTGCGAGTTCCACCGAAGTAGTCATACCCCCAAACCTCTTGGAGCAATTGCGCGCGAGTGAACACCCGACCTGGGTGCTGCGCAAGATACTTGAGCAATTCGAATTCTTTGAAGGTTAGGTCAAGGACTCGACCTCGGACTTTTGCCGAATAGGCACCTTCGTCAATGACAACTTCGCCACTTCGGATCTCGGCGACGCCCGATTCATTGAGGTTTAGAAGCGCCGATAGTCTGCCAATCGCCAACCGTAGGCGCGCCTCGATTTCGGCTGGACCCGCAGTATCGAGTAATACATCATCGAAATCCCAATCGGCATTCATCGCCGCCAGACCACCCTCCGTAGTAATGAGGATGAGAGGGGAATCAAGCCCCGTGGTATGCAAAAGACGCACCAGGCTTTTGGCCGCAGGCAGTTCACGCCTTGCATCTAGAAAGATTGCATCACAGGTCGGAGCTTGAATCAGAGTGCTCGCTTCAGCCGGCAAGATTCGTACCTGATGGCTCAGGAGCGCCAAGGCTGGTAGCACATCGGCTGAACCGCCAAAACTATTGGTCAACATGATCAGGCGAGCCATCGGTCACCCCCTAAATCGGACGAGGACCAAAAGAGCGTCGCTGCCCCGGTCCTCTTTGCGCCAGACTACCAACTATGGCAGTCATTCTTATCCACTATTGGGCTGGGGCGAAGGCGGCAGCCGGGGTTGAAATAGAGCAGATCGAAGCCGAATCGGTTGAATCTGCGCTCGCCCAGGCAGTTGGCTCTGAACGCGGGGAATTGGCTCGCGTACTCAAACGTTCTTCATTATTGCTAGACGGGGTCGTCGTCCATGACCGGTCGGTGACTTTGCTAGATGGCCAGACCCTTGAGGTCTTGCCACCTTTTGCAGGAGGTGCATTCTGATCCGTGTTCTAACGCTACTGGTCGTTCTTGCGGTCGCAACGGCCTATGGAGTTTGGTACCAGACCTCGCGTGGCCGAGTGAAAGCGAAAAGCGAGATCGGGCAATCTCCGCTGGTCAAGATTGTTGATTCGCTCGGAGAACAGGCAACGCTCGTACAATTTTCCTCGGCCTTCTGCTCGCCTTGTCGAGCGACGCGCGCGCTCCTTACGGATATTGCTGCAACGAATCCCGGCATTACCCATGTTGAGATCGACGCAGAAAAAGAATTGGCGTTGGTGCGCACGTTGCACATCCGCTCAACGCCAACGACTGTAATTCTTGACAGCGACGGACGCGAAGTTGGGCGTGCGGTGGGCGCTCCCAAGCGGGAACAGGTGCTGCATGCACTCGCCATTCTCCAATAGCCCGATTCCTGCAAGCCTTTCGCAATTAGCGGAGGAGGCCGCCAGAAGTTATTCTTCCATCGTGTTCAAGACTGTTCTGACCAAGCGGCGGACTCTGGACTTTGGTCGCCTATCCACAACACTGTGTATTTCCTGACTCTGCTTTCGAGATAGCAGCTTTCGAGGCTTTCGAACTAGAAAAAAATTCGTAATCGAGTCCGACGCAATTGCGTCCGAAAAGTCAGGAAAAAAATGTCACCTTCCAATTTAATTGATGTTCGTGGACCGCGATTCGCAGCGACAATCACAACTCTCGTTCTTGCGTCGGCCCTCTTAACCCAATCGATTTGGCTACTACTCGCGCAAACAGTCGTGTTCGCAATTGGCGCCGGACTTGGTCCACATCGGTCGCCGTATGGTTTGCTTTTTCGCAAGTTGGTTAAGGCCCGCCTCGCGCCTCCCACCGAATTTGAAGATCTGAAGCCGCCACAATTCGCGCAATTAGTCGGGCTTCTCTTTAGTGTTGTGGCACTAATTGGGGCTGTTCTTGATGTGCCTGTCATTTTTGCCGGCGCCGTGAGTGCGGCTTTGGCTGCGGCGTTTCTAAATTCGGTCTTCGGGTATTGCCTCGGATGCGAGATGTATTTGCTGATCAAGCGCGTCACACACCACAGCAATTCGATCAGGGCCTTCGTTGCAAGGTAACTCAAGCCTGATTTGGATAGGCGCCCTACAATGACGCTTATGGCTGGAGACGTTGCACCGCATGAAATCCGCCAAAGAGGCTTGCGTTTAACTCCTCAGCGCGAATTGGTGCTGGCGGCGGTGCGCGAATTGGGTCACTCCACACCTGAAGAGATCTCAACGCACGTTCGTAAACTTCATCCAGGGATCAATTTGTCCACGGTCTACCGCAATCTAGAAACCCTTGAAAAGGCAGGTTTTCTTGTTCATACCCATTTGGGACATGGTGGTGCCACCTTCCATGCCGCCGATGCGACATCGCATTTGCATTTGGTGTGTAGCAATTGTGGGAGCGTCTCAGAAGCAGATCTAGCGATCGCGAAAGGTTTCGTCGAAGAACTCGTGGCCGAACATGGATTTCAAACGGATATCACACACTTTGCGATTTATGGTGAGTGCGCTTCGTGCGTGACGAAATGAGAGTCGATATTGAGGCCGGTCCCGATGTTGGCACGCCTTGGCATTTTGGAGACGTAGCCAACGAGCAGCGCGCGCTCGCGAACGGGACTGCCTTCGCTGATCTCAGTCATCACCCGACGCTAGCGGTACGAGGTGAAGATCGGCTCTCATGGCTCCACTCATTAACAACGCAGTATTTGCTCGGCTTGCCCGTGGGACAATGGAGTCAAGCATTAATTCTTAGCCCGCATGGACACGTAGAGCATCAAATCTTCCTAATTGATGACGGCATCACCACTCATTTAAGTATTGAGCCAGGAACCGCTGACTCACTTCGTACTTATTTAGATTCGATGCGTTTCATGTTGCGAGTGGATGTGACGGATGTAAGTGACGAAGTGGCTTTGCTTCGCATTCCAGGAGTTGCTGACGAAATCGGCGGCCCCTATGAATTAATTTCGCGAGAGGATCTCAACTCTCGGCTCGAAGAGTTGCGCGAGGAATTTACTGAAGTTGGCTCTTGGGCATTGGATGCCGAACGGGTCGCTGCCCATCGTCCACGATTGGGTTTTGATACAGATCACAAGACGATTCCAAATGAAGTCGGCTGGCTAAATACTGCCGTCCATCTCAATAAGGGCTGTTACCGAGGGCAAGAAACGGTCGCTCGCACCATGAATTTGGGGCGACCGCCGCGACGGCTTGTGCTCTTGCATCTGGATGGTAGCGATGCTTCGTTGCCTGAACATGGTGATCAAGTTTTCTTAGGCGAGAAGGCCATTGGCTTTATTGGAACCGCCGCTCGACATTATGAATTGGGTCCAATCGCACTTGCCGTGATCAAACGTTCAACGCCAATTGATGCGGAATTACTGGCAGCGGGAATTCCCGCTGCGCAAGAGGAGATCGTCAGCGCTTCTTAGAACGTGAGAGCTTGAACTTCACCCCTCATTATTTCTTCCATGAAAAGCGCGGCACCTGCAATTCGGATTCCGGGCATTACATCGACGCTGCTAATATCGCGACGCAGGGCGCATTGCGAACACAAGGTTACGGAAGCAAGTGCACCGGCGGTGAGTAATGCGGCAAGTAGATCAGCCAGTGGCGCGGAGTGAGGCAATTCGAAAAGCTCGGCCCTTCCCGGCAGTGCGAACCATGACGCTTCGCCACTCAGCCAGAGAGAAGTCTTAACGCCGGATGCAACCGCAGTGGCCGCGACCGTGAAACCTTGTGCGCAGCGCTCTGGATCATTTTGACCGCTGGCGACCTGGACGACTAACGAACGGCTCATAGCGGCACTTTACGAGGCCTGGCTGCTCTACGCTTGCCCGGTGGCGTTTGAATTTCCAGTTGATCTGCACCCGGATTTGGCTCCGTTGGCTTGGCTGCTCGGAACCTGGCGCGGCCGCGGCCACGGAGAGTACCCGGGGATTGAGCGATTTCAATTTGCCCAAGAGATGGTCTTTGGCCACGACACCAGGCCTTTTCTCACTTATTACTCGCGCTCTTGGATTGTGGATGACGAAGGAGAAATTATCCGGCCTGCGGGTCTTGAAACTGGGTTCTGGCGGGTCAAGCCAGGGAAAACCTTGGAAGTCGTCATATCGCACAACACTGGGATCACCGAAGGCTGGTTGGGTCACTTTGATGGAGCAAAAATTCAACTTGCCCTTGATCATGGCTACCACGCGCCGACCGCAAAAACCGTTACCGATGGTCATCGTCTATACGGTCTTGTAGAGGGTGAACTCTTCTTTGCATATGACATGGCTACCCCGGAGCATCAACTACAGCCGCACCTCTGGTCCACTCTTCCTCGAGCATGATTTAAGCCGTTATGGAATCGCCTAAAGGAATCGTTGAGTTAGCGCATCTTGTCCGAAATGGATTTGTCGAATCTAAACATTTTGGTTCACTCCTAATCCGCACGAAGGATGGCACGCCGCTAATTTCCCTTGGTGATCCAACGGCCCCAATATTTCCGCGTTCTGCAGTTAAGCCATTCCAAGCAATAGCCATGGTTCGACACGGTTTGGATCTTCCTGACAATCTGCTTGCTTTGTCCGCGGCGAGTCACTCAGGCAGCCATGCCCACATAGTCGGTGTCAGAGCGATATTGGAGAAGGTTGGCCTTGCTGAAGACGCGCTCCAATGTCCCATGGATCGCCCCTATGGCGAAGCAGAACGTAGGGCCTATGGCTCTGCTCCGCCTAGTCGAATCGCCCACAACTGCAGCGGCAAACATTCATCCATGATCGCCACTTGTGTGGTGAATGATTGGCCGATCGATTCCTACCGAGATCAAGACCATCCGTTGCAAGTTGCAATTCGCAGAGAGCTAGAACTGGCAGCACAAGAAAGCGTTTCCGCAACTGGAGTAGACGGATGTGGTGCGCCCCTGTTTGCAATTTCACTAAATGGACTGGCCCGTGCATTCAGCACCTTGACGACTTCACAGGATGTGATGGTGATCAGGGTTGCCCGCGCGATGCGCTCTTACCCCGAGATGGTCGCCGGCGAGGGACGATTCACAACCGAATTGATGCGCACCGTGTCCGGGTTACTAGTGAAAGAAGGAGCAGAGGGTGTTGAAGCCGCTGTCGACAAAGACGGTAATGCAATTGTGTTTAAGATCATCGACGGCTCCATGCGCGCGATCCCACCTGTTCTAATTGAGGCGCTGAAGCAGATTGGTATCGAGAGCCCCCAACTAACGGAACTCGGTCGAGTACCGATCTTAGGTGGCGACGAGGTCGTCGGCGAGATAGCCGCAAAGCCATTATCCTGATCTCATGATTGCCCCATTTAGCCAAGGCGCTTCCCTGATTTACTTCGCAATCTCAATAGTGCAGTGGATCATCCTTGGCATCTCGCTGTTCCATGCAATTCGCACTCGACCTGATGCGTACACCGCTACTGGCAAGCAGTCGAAGAAGTTCTGGCTGATCGTTCTAGGTGTTGCGCTGGTACTGACTCTGACGATCGGCGGAGGGCTAGGAATTATTGGAATCGCCGCCACGGTTGCAGGCATTGTCTATTTGGTTGATGTGAAACCAGCGATTGACGAGATCTTGCGTCGCCCTCGTCGCTAGTGGGAAATGAAAGTTCGTTTACGGCGAAATCGCATGCCAATCGACGGTCATTTCACCAAGTCGATCTCGATTTCTGGGTGACAGAATTGGCCAGCGTTCGCGCATTTGCTCGCAAGTAGCGCGCCAGCGCTGCCTCGCACCAAAGACTCCCACTCCAGCGGCGCTCTGCCAAGCGCGCTGCAGATCTTGGTAGAACTCATGAATCGCTTCGCCCGGTGCGTTGTGATGGATCAACGCCTTCGGTAACCGTTCTGCGCTTTCTATGGGATCGCTCAACCCTGATAATCGCAACGAAACTGTTAGGGACTGCGGTCCGGCCTTAGTGATCTCAAGCCAAGTGGCAAGCCGTCCAAGTTCATCACAAGTGCCATCGATGATCGCACCCTCGGGATGTAAATGTTTAGACATCTCCAGCCAGACACCCTGGACTTCAGATTCGTGGTATTGACGTAAGACATTGAATGCCCTTACTAAAAATGGTTGTTCGAGTCCGGCCAATTCAAAGCCACCTTCCCGAAATTGCACTTGCTCAGTTTCGAATCGCTTTGCTGACGTGACTCTCTCACGATCAATTTCTAAGCCGATAACACGCGTCGTTGGCGCCACTTCTCTGATTCGCTGAGCAAGTTCTAGCGTCGTGACGGGGGATTCGCCGTAACCTAGATCGACGATCAACGCAGATTCGACGGCGCGAAGCCCGTTTGCATACTTCCAAGCAATCCAAGAATCCACGCGCCTGAGGCGATTTGGATTCGTGGTTCCACGAGTGATGAGCCCGAGCGGCTTTTGCTGTCTCACGATTTACCTGCTCGGAATTACTCGGTGAACTTTATGGTTGGCGGCTTGGGCAATTGGTCGAATCACCAAGAGATCAATGTTGACGTGTGCGGGACGGGTCACACACCACAGGACTGCATCAGCGACGTCCTCGGCGACCAAGGGTTCAGCCACGCCTTCATAAACTTTTGCAGCTCGCGCTTTATCGCCACCGAAACGAACGCTGGCAAATTCGTCGGTGCGGACCATGCCCGGAGCTATTTCCGTGACTCTAATTGGTAGCCCATTGAGTTCCAGCCTGAGCGTTTCGGCCAAGGCAACGACCGCATGTTTTGCAGCGGTGTAACTTCCACCTCCTTCGTAGGAAGAACGACCAGCCGTTGACCCCATAATTACGATATGACCACCACCCATCAGCATTGGGATGAGTGCCTTGATCGTCCGTACGGCGCCGATCACATTTACTTCATACGATTTCTGCCAACTCTGAAGATCCGCCTCGGCGATTGAGGTGGCATCGAAAGCGCCACCCGCATTTGCGACAACAACTTCGAGATTCTTATCGGCGAGATAAGCGGCTAGTTCGTCGACACTTCCCTGATCTGTTACGTCCACAACGCGGGGTTCGATCATCTCATTCGCTACTTCGGCGAGCCGATCTGCACGCCTTGCTGCAACGATCACTCGATAGCCGGCCGTGGCCAGCGCTCGCGCCGTAGCAGCGCCAATTCCACTGCTAGCTCCGGTAACCACGGCATATTTAGGGGTTTTAGACATAGTTGAATACTGCCGTAAGTCGCATAAATCTGACCTATCGGCGATGATAGGCAGATGTCATCGGTGCGTCGGCCCAAGCGCGTTGCCATGCTGATGATCCACACCTCGCCCCTCGAGCAGCCAGGACTTGGCGATGCCGGAGGCATGAATGTGTATGTAGTGGAGACCGCAAAGCGGATGGCCTTGAGCGGAACCGAGGTGGATATCTTCACCAGAGCGACCGCGTCGAAATTAGCGCCAAAAGTAGAACTCACCTCAGGTGTAAACGTGATTCACCTCTCGGGAGGTCCGTTCGAAGGGCTTCGAAAAGAGGAACTGCCTGGCCAACTCTGCGTGCTTGCGGCCGCGTTGGCTCGGGTCGAGGCACATCACGAGCGAGGTTATTACGACTTAGTACATTCCCATTATTGGCTTTCGGGTCAACTTGGAATGATTGCCGCTCAGAGTTGGGGGGTTCCGCTGGTCCACACAATGCACACGATGGCCAAGGTGAAAAACCAGTCGCTAGCAGAGGGCGACGAGCCCGAGCCATCGGCACGTGCGATTGGTGAAGAACAAGTTGTCGCAGCGGCAGATGCTCTGATTGCCAATACAGAGGCTGAGGCGGCCAACCTGGTCGGTCTTTATGGCGCCTGTCCCGATCGAGTTCACGTGGTGCCACCAGGGGTTGACCTTGAAAAGTTTTCACCCGCAGGTGTTGGCGGGAAACAAGCCGCACGGAAGCAGTTGGGAATTCGCCAGGATGCCCTGCTCCTGTCCTTTGTCGGACGAGTACAGCCACACAAAGGTCCTGAGGTATTAATCAGAGCCGCCGCTGAGATGCTCCAACACGATCCTTCGCTTCGATCGCGATTGGTCGTTGCGATTGTGGGCGGCGCGAGTGGATCAAATTTAGAGCCGCAACGACTTCGGGAATTGTCAAATTGGCTCGGGCTAAATGAGGTAATCCGCTTCGAAGATCCGGCGAAGGGCGACACGCTTGCAGAGTGGTATCGATCCTCGGACATCGTCTGTGTTCCCAGCTATTCGGAATCTTTTGGTTTGGTCGCCCTCGAAGCGCAAGCGTGTGGGACGCCGGTTGTTGCGTCGGCAGTTGGCGGCCTTCGCACGGCCGTGGCGGATGGTTCATCCGGATTGCTCGTCGACGGTCACGACCCAAAGTCATGGGCGAGCGTGCTTCTACGCTTAGCCCACGAGCCAGAGCGACGGGCACAACTTGCCGCAGGCGCGATCAAACATGCACAACGATTCGATTGGCAGCGCACATCTTCAGCGATTCTTGATGTCTATCAGGAAATCTTGAATCCTGCGCAGGTTAATGATCGAGCGCTAGCCTGATCGGTGTGAACAACAAGGCGCAGTTAGTTGAGTTGGTGCGCGCCGCCTTGGTGGAAGCGGATCTGGTCTTTGACGAATCCAGTTCAGGTACTTTTGTTGTGACGCTGCCAGGCACGAAGAAACGAACGATAACCTGTTCACTTTCGCTCGGCGATTATTCGGTAGTCGTAAATGCCTTTGTAATGCGGGCACCCGACGAGAACCAGGCTTCTGTATACAAATACCTTTTAGAGCAGAACGCGCGAGCTTACGGAGTTCACTTCTCACTCAATTCTCTTGGTGATATTTTTTTAGTGGGTCGCCTGCCATTGGGTGCGCTCAATGCCACAGAATTGGATCGATTACTAGGTTCAGTTTTGGAATATAGCGAGAGTCACTTCGATCAACTTCTCGAGTTGGGCTTTCTCAGCGCGATTAGGCGAGAGTGGGCTTGGCGAATCGACCGCGGTGAGTCATTAGAAAATCTCGCGGCTTTCAAGCATTTGATGAACGAAGTTGACGGGTAGACTTGAGTCGTGGTTGATACTCTCACTCTCATTTTGTTGCGCCACGGCGAAAGCGATTGGAACGCAAAAAACCTCTTTACGGGTTGGGTTGATGTTCCGCTATCCGTGAAGGGCCGTGCGGAAGCAAAGCGAAGCGGCGAACTTCTTGCCGAACGGAATCTGCTCCCTGATCTTGTGCACACCTCGCTCTTGCGCCGCGCAATTTCGACGGCTGAAATCACCCTTGATGAGTGTGATCGCCACTGGATTCCAGTGCGTAGATCGTGGCGTCTGAACGAGCGTCATTACGGTGCCTTGCAAGGAAAGGATAAGAAGGCAACTCTCGCCGCCTATGGTGAAGAACAATTCATGCTGTGGCGGAGATCTTATGACGTGCCACCACCCCCCATTGAAGACGATGACGAATTCAGCCAAGCACATGATTCTCGATATTCGGAGCTCGGCTCACTGATGCCAAGAACTGAATGTCTGAAGGACGTCGTAACACGAATGCTCCCGTACTGGCATTCTTCGATTATTCCCGACCTAACCAGTGGTCATAGTGTTCTGGTGACAGCGCACGGCAACTCGCTCCGGGCCCTCGTGAAACACTTAGATGGCATTTCGGATGATGCTATTGCGAAGTTGAATATTCCGACGGGCATCCCGCTTCTCTACAGGTTAGACAAAAACCTCAAGCCATTAAAGCCAGGCGGCGAGTATCTAGATCCGACGGCTGCGACTGATGCAATTGAGGCTGTAGCAAACCAAGGGAAACAATAGGTCTAGATATCGGCGTATTCGCCCGTCACTAAATAGTAGAGGCGTCTTCCAACGGAGACAGCATGGTCGGCGAAGCGCTCGTAGTAACGCCCGATGAGAGTCATATCGATTGCGACTTCGTTTCCGTGTGGCCACGCTGGATCGAGCAGAGCGACGAAGAGCCGCCGATGCAAAATGTCCATCTCGTCATCATCGTCGCCGAGCTGCAGTGCCTTCTCCGTGTCACGATCTCTGATAATAACTGCGACTTTCTTCGACAAGATTTCGGCGATAACCGCCATTTTTTCAATGATTTCTACTAACTCGCTCGGGACAGCTATCCCTGGATACCGCATTCTGGCCACCTTGGCGACGTGATTGGCTAAATCACCCATTCGTTCGAGATCGGCGCTCATCCGCAGCGAGGCAACCAGGGTTCGAAGATCGCCGGCAACGGGTTGTTGTCTGGCCATCAAGTCCACCGTTCGCGCATCGAGATCGTGTTGCAGTTGATCGATGGCTTTGTCCGAGGCGATGACCTCTTCGGCGACGCCGAGATTGGCTCCAAGTAGCGCAACGGTGGCGTTCCCCATCGCTTGGCCTGCAAGGCCGGCCATCTCAACCAGGGTTGCCCCGATTCCGTCTAATTCCTCGTGGTATTGATCGCGCATGGATGAAGGGTAACGTCGAACGGATATATTCCGCCTCGATCTGGAGGTATGGTGCGTGAACTCAGGCTTATTTTTGCGTGAACAGCACGCGCCTGCCCCCGATGAATGGCAACGGCATCTCTCCAGATGCCTAACATTGACCTCGTGGCAGCTTTAAGACGAAGTCGACGCTTCAAGAGTGCCGAGTCGGTTCCTTTTGCAATACTTCCGGCCTCGCTGATGGACTCGCTT
This sequence comes from Actinomycetes bacterium, assembly GCA_025355805.1. Lineage (GTDB taxonomy): Bacteria > Actinomycetota > Actinomycetes > Nanopelagicales > Nanopelagicaceae > JANXYY01. The sequence continues at coordinate 12,270 of JANXYY010000179.1, read as the reverse complement.
GCAGCTCTAGACGTCGCGACTGCGATAGTTGGAAATGGCGATCGACTGCTCTTCGCCTCGGATTCGGCGCGCGCACTGGGGTTTGTCCGACAGGAACGCCTCTTCGGCGACGAACTGCTCTCATTGGTCCGCCAAGCGCGTCGCGGTGTTGAAGTTCTCGAGGCTTCAATCGAAATCCCTAGGGGGCCAGTTGGCTCAGGTCGGCGTGACCTGGCGGTGCGAGTAGCGCCCATTCGCGGCGCCGCACCCAATGAAGGATTAGTTTTATTGTTAGTTCAAGACGAGAGCGAATCACGCTTGCTCGACGCCGTGCGACGAGACTTTGTAGTAAACGTGTCGCATGAGTTGAAAACCCCGATCGGGGCGCTGTTGCTTCTGGCCGAAGCGGTAATGAGTGCGCGCGACGAGCCCGAAAGCGTGGAGAAGTTTGCTGCAAGTATGCAGCGAGAAGCTCATCGTCTTTCAAATCTGGTGCAAGAGATCATTGACCTCTCTCGACTACAGGTCAACGATCCACTAATTCGTGCCGTGCTAGTAGAGGTTGATGACGTTGTCGCCGATGCGATCGATAGATCTCGAACGAGTGCGCAAGCTAATGACATCACCTTAGTTTCAGGCGGCGTATTTGGCTTGAAAATCTTGGGTGATCGAGAGCAGTTGACCAAAGCACTTCGAAACCTGATTGATAATGCCATTTCTTATAGCGCGCCCAAGACAAGAGTCGCCATCGGCATCAAGTTAGAAGAGAAGATTATTGAAATAAGCGTTACTGATCAGGGCATCGGCATCCCGCGAGATGCCCTAGATCGAGTCTTCGAGCGTTTTTACCGAATAGACCCAGCACGCTCTCGTGTCACAGGGGGTACCGGCTTAGGTTTATCAATTGTGAAGCACGTCGTAGCCAATCATGGTGGCGAAGTAAAGGTATGGAGCGTTGAGGGTTCGGGAAGCACCTTTACTTTACGTTTGCCACAGGCCCATCAGGAGGAGGTTTCTTCGTGACCAAGATTTTGGTCGTAGAGGATGAAACATCATTTTCAGAGGCACTTGTTTTCCTTTTACAGAAAGAGGGATTTGAGGTGACTGTGGCTGATGATGGAAGTAGGGCGGTGGCTGAATTCGATCGTACCGGGGCTGATCTTGTGCTCCTCGATTTGATGCTTCCCGGTTTATCAGGCACTGAAGTATGCCGCCAAATTCGCACTCGCTCTTCGGTGCCTATCATCATGTTGACCGCGAAGGACAGTGAAATAGATAAAGTTGTTGGACTTGAACTCGGTGCTGATGATTATGTAACGAAGCCATACTCATCACGGGAACTAATCGCACGTATCCGAGCGGTGCTCCGTCGTCAGAGTGATTTCGAGGATCCGGAAGATTCGGTCCTAAATGTGGCGGGCGTTCGGATGGATGTCGAACGCCACGAAGTATCCGTGGAGGGCGAAAGAATTCAGTTGCCACTTAAAGAGTTTGAACTGCTGGAAATCCTGCTTCGCAATGCAGGGCGGGTCCTAACGCGGATACAGTTGATCGATCGCGTATGGGGGAGTGATTACGTGGGCGATACGAAGACCTTGGACGTACACGTTAAGCGACTACGTTCCAAGATCGAGCAAGACCCGGCAAATCCAATTCATTTAATAACGCTCAGGGGCCTTGGCTACAAATTCGAAGCCTGAAATTTAGCCCTGAAAGGGCGTTGAAGTAACGCTGGCGAATTCTTCTTTGTTATCACGAACGAGCGCATTGAGAGTGAGAGTTCCGCTTGATTGAAAAGTAAATTCGATTTTAACTAGCGTCCCTGGAATTGCGTTTAGGCCAGGGATGTCTGCTGAAGCGTTCGCAGTGTCGCCGGTAAAACGGATCGGCAAGTTTTGCACGAGCACTGGTGAGGCAGGCGCCAAGCTGGCTGGTTTTCCATTCACCGCGATACCGGTGATTCGGTCTTGCAGCGAACCAGTTTGAACGGCAGTTGCCACGAGCACTCCGGTGCCATCAGGCAAAGAGATTAGGACGACGTCTCGTACTTTTATGCTCTGTGCCGTGCCCTGCACTCCGTCAGTAGGCGTGTACGGCTTTAAGGTCGCCGCATTGCGGCCCGCGCCACATCCTGCCAAGGCCAGAACCAGCGCAATTGTGGCGGCAGATTTAGTGAAGGTCGACACCCGTTTGCTCCTTGAGTTGAACTTGCTGGGTAGAACTTACTGCAAAGTACCCTGAGAACAGGAGTCGATGGGCACTTACTCAAGGCGACTTGAAGCACGATGAAGGTTGGCTTGTCAACCCTCGACCGAGAGCCTTTCACCCGTTCTGACCTGGGAGTATGGGTCAAATCCTGAATAGGAACGAGCAAGAATCACTGGTAAACTGTGCACATCGCAAAGGGTTTTTACGTCCTCTTTCGCGCGCTACATATGAAAGGGAATCCATGTCGTTTCAGGTTGGCGAGACCGTTGTTTATCCCCACCACGGTGCGGCTCTAATTGAGTCGATCGAAACCAGATTAATTAAAGGCGAAGAAAAGACCTATCTCGTGCTCAAGATTGCTCAAGGCGATTTGACGGTTCGAGTTCCCGCTGAGAACGTTGATTTAGTAGGCGTCCGGGATGTCGTTGGCAAAGAAGGCCTAGAGCAAGTGTTCTCCGTATTACGTCAGCCATACACCGAAGAGCCGACGAACTGGTCCAGGCGCTACAAGGCGAACTTAGAGAAACTCGCATCAGGCGACGTCATCAAGGTGGCCGAAGTTGTACGGGATCTGTTCCGTCGCGATAAAGACCGAGGACTCTCTGCTGGCGAGAAGCGGATGTTGGCCAAGGCGCGACAGATTCTCATCAGCGAATTAGCGCTCGCCGAGAAGACCGACGAAGTTAAAGCTGAGTCGATTCTCGACGAGGTACTCGCTTCCTAAGCGGCACTCTCATGACCTCAGCGCTTTCGGCGGGAGTAATCCCAGCCGCTGGCAGCGGGGAGCGACTCGGGGCTAAGCGGCCAAAAGCTTTGGTGAAGGTTGGCGGATGCACACTTATTTATCGCGCGGCATCAAAATTGAGCAAAGTCGTTGACGAAATTGTTGTTGCGGCTCCCGTGGGCTATGAAGCCAAAATTGCGAAGTCCCTCCGCAAGTTATCGGTACCGGTCGTCGTTATAACTGGTGGCAGGAGTCGGACCGAAAGTGTTTCGCTTGCCTTGGGGCAGTTAACGCCAGGCATTCGTTACGTCTTGATTCACGATGCCGCCCGCGCATTTGCTCCTATCTCGTTGATCCGAAAGGTATTGCAAATGCTGCAGGGCGGGGAGAATGCCGTGGTCCCTGCAATCGCGGTGACCGACACAATCAAGATTGTTGATGAGAACGAGCACGTGCAAAGCACGGTAAATCGCGAAAGTTTGCGTGCGGTCCAGACGCCTCAGGGGTTCGCCAGGGCATTGATCGACCGAGCTCATGAGGAAGCGCGCCTAAACGAACTTATCGGGACGGATGATGCCTCACTTGTTGAGATGCTTGGCGCGACTGTCTTGATAATCCCCGGTGATGAGCGTGCACGCAAGATTACGACTGCTTCCGATTTACTGCACTATCGCAACCTGAAACAGAAAATGAAACAAAACGTTAAACGCAGCGATTCAAAGGGTGGGAAAGTATGAGCTTGCGAGTGGGTACCGGTACGGATGTCCATAAATTCTCCGAAGATCCCGCGCGCCGCATGACCCTTGCCTGTCTTGATTGGCCTGGAGTCACTGGCTGTGAGGGCCACTCTGATGCCGACGTGGCTGCGCATGCGGCCTGCGATGCCTTGCTATCTGCGGCGGGACTCGGTGATCTAGGTGCGATTTTTGGAACCGAGAGGCCAGCCTGGGCGAATGCTTCCGGCGCCCTTCTCCTAGCCGAGGTCCACACTCGATTGCAAAGTGCTGGATTTGAAGTAGTTAATGTGGCAGTGCAAGTCATCGGCAATCTTCCGCGATTAGCGCAGCGACGCGAAGAGGCGCAGTTGGCGATGAGCTCGGCACTGGGGGGCGCACCAGTTTCGGTTTCGGCAACCACTACCGATGGCCTAGGCCTGACCGGGCGAGGCGAAGGCTTGGCTGCGATCGCCACCGCGCTCGTCTTGCAACGTTAGGCTTGCCGAGTGAGTCTGCGCTTCTACGACACTGCAACGCGTGCTACCCGCGACTTCAAGCCGATAGTGGCTGGAAAGGTATCCCTTTACCTATGTGGTGCCACCGTCCAAGCGGCTCCTCACATTGGACATGTAAGAAGCAGTCTTAACTTCGATCTTCTCACTCGTTGGCTCAGCAGAGGTCATGGATATGAAGTGACTTTTGTCCGCAACGTGACAGATATTGACGATAAAATTCTGAATAACGCAATCAAGGAAGGATTGCCTTGGTGGGCGCTTTCGATGAAATACGAACGCGCCTTCGCAGGTGCGTATCAAGGGCTTAACTGCTTACTCCCCACATACGAACCACGCGCCACGGGCCACATCACTCAGATGATCGACTTGATGGAACGCCTTATTGATTTGGGTCACGCTTACGCGCCCGGCAATGGAGACGTTTATTTTAGCGTTCGCTCATACGACAAATATCTGTCGCTCTCAGGTCAGAAACTTGACGATTTACAGCCGGCAAGCGATAGCGACAAGCCCGATGAAATTACGATCAAGAAAGATCCACGCGATTTCGCCCTTTGGAAATCTGCAAAGCCTGGCGAGCCTTCATGGCCAACACCCTGGGGCCCAGGTCGCCCTGGTTGGCATCTCGAATGTAGTGCGATGGCTAAGGCTTATCTCGGCGAAAGTTTCGATATCCACGGTGGCGGGCTTGACTTGATCTTCCCGCATCACGAGAACGAAATAGCCCAGTCGAATGCTGCGGGTTATGGCTTTGCACGACTTTGGATGCACAACGCGTGGGTGACAGTCTCGGGTGAGAAAATGGGCAAATCGCTCGGCAATGCACTTCGCGTGGATGAAATTTTGAAAGCGACCAGGGGCGTTGAATTACGTTGGTACCTGAATTCCGCCCACTATCGCTCGATGATCGAATTTTCTCCCGAGGCACTCGCCGAAGCGGCTACCGGCTATCGTCGGATCGAAAACTTTATCAAGCGCGCCGAAGAATCGATTGGCGAAAGTATTATTGATTCTCGAGTCCCCGAGGCATTCGCTTCCGCCCTTGACGATGATCTCGCTGTTCCGCAGGCGTTAGCGGTACTTGCAGACCATGTACGCGAAGGCAACACCGCTTTGGCGGAGAATAATCTAGAGGTAGTTCGCCGCAATCTAGGATCCGTCCGTGCGATGCTCTCGATCCTGGGGTGCGATCCCCACGACGGACCGTGGTCGAAGACCTCGACTGACCTGGGTGGGGTCGTCGATTCATTAATAAAAGTTGTGTTAACGCAACGCACAAATGCTCGCGAAAGAAAAGATTGGGTGGCAGCGGATCTCATTAGAGATGAAATCGCCGCCGCTGGAATCCAAATCGAGGATAGCCCTGCTGGTTCACGTTGGACTTACACGCCACCGAGTGGCAAAACGGAGAGATGACGTGGCTGGCAATTCAACCCGACGTGGTGCAGTAGCAAAATCGAAGAAAGGCCCGAGCGCGGGCACGGGTGGCAACAACAAACGTCGTCTGGCAGGCCGCGGTCCAACGCCAAAGGCGGAAGAACGTTCATATCACCCAGCTGCGAAACGTAAATCAGCAAAGCCAGCGACCTCTGCCTCAGAACGTTCACCAAAGCCGAGTGTTCGCGCAGCGCGAGCTCCTGCTGGCTCTGGCGGACGCATGAAGCGCGATGGCAATGAGTTGGTGGCCGGACGTAACAGTGTGCTCGAAGCTTTGCGGGCGAAGGTGCCCGCCAAAGAACTTCTCATGGCCACTCGCATTGATGTTGACGATCGGATCCGAGAATCGCTCAATCTTGCGATCGAAGCAAAGATTGCGGTGCGCGAAGTACCGCGAGGTGATTTGGATCGGCAGAGCGAAGGCGCAGTCCATCAAGGCATCATTCTTACGATTCCACCATACGAATACGCTGATCTTGAAGATTTATTTCAATTGGCTACCGACGAGGGCGCTGCGCCACTTATTGTCGCACTCGATGGCGTCACGGACCCTCGCAATCTTGGGGCAATCATTCGCAGCGCTGCAGCATTCGGCGCCCACGGTGTTGTCGTACCGGAGCGGAGAGCGGCAAACATGACGGCTTCAGCATGGAAAACGGCGGCCGGTGCAGCCTCACGATTACCAGTGGCACGAGTAACTAATTTGGTTCGTGCAATTGAAAAGGCCAAAGAAATGGGCTGTCTTGTCATTGGTCTCGACGCCGACGGCGATGTGAATCTAACTGACTTCAAAGATGGTGCGGACCCGCTCATGCTCGTCATCGGTAGCGAAGGAAAAGGACTTTCCCGACTCGTTGGCGAGACCTGCGATCTGATCGTCTCAATTCCAATGCACTCGGCGACGGAATCGCTTAACGCTTCGGTGGCGGCAAGTATCGTCTTGCACTCGGTGGCTAATTCTAGGCAATGAAAAAACCTAGATTTAGTGCATTCGCCGTCGCGATTGCCGTCGGATCCTTGTTGCTCGTCGCCTGTTCACAGCAGACACGAGCCGTAAACGATCCCAAATGTGTCGCCTTTCGCAAGGCTGCGAGCGTATATACAAATCACGTAACTAGGACTAGGTACGCGAGGCGAGTCGCCGAGAATGCCGCGATTGGAAAGTTGGCTACCTCGCCGGAGGCCGCAGAAGTCAAGCGAACTACGGACGTCTGGCTTGGCGCTGAGCAGTCACTGCAGAAATTTTACGCCGCCGACACGAGCGGGTGTGTCTCGCACTAGAGGAAGAATTACCTCGACTGTCAACTAGTTCGAGTTATTGATTGAATCAATCATGATCTGCGCAGCAACGGTGGCGGAAAATAGAAATACGGCAGGCTCCACTCGATCATTCCTCTTCTTACTCTTGGGTCGGACAGCGAGCACGAAAGCTTGGTGATCCTGGCGTTCAATTCCAAGAGTCTCGAGGACAACGCGTGGAATGCTCAGCCGGTGTTTTGCGTCGACGAAGGACTCAATCGCCGAGTACGTAGCGCGATTGGCCTTTATGAATTGAGGCAAATCCCGCTGGCGCAACACCCATGCTTTGCTCTCCTCAAGATATTCAAAATAGACCCGGGAATTTACCGCCCACCCCATAAAGGCGGCGGTTGCGACGAGTGAAATGCGTCCTGCCTCGACCACCGGGGTCTGGAGCAAGGTTTCCATGGGTCTATCAGAGCGCTCGCACCAGCCTAGTTTTGGGTGGTAAAACGATATGTGGGTAGTACCCCAACAGTGGGTAATATCCCGCTCTGCCCAGCGTGACTATTATTTGCCACGCTTCGAAGAAGACTTGAGCGGTGCCCCCAACCCAGCGTGCAGCCCGTAAATCGGCCGACTGGCTTAGGACTCGCATGTTCGCCCTTGAGATCGAATCGCTTGAAGATCTGGCGCAGAGATCGGGGCTCGATCGGGGAACGCTGTATCGCTACTTCAATCGCCAGCAGGCACCCGGAGCTCGCAACATTCAGCCACTGTGTCTCGCACTTGAAGTCGAACCCGAGGAACTTCTTCGGGCGCTTGGCTATTGGCGCTGAACTAGCCAACTTCTGCCCGGGCGCAGAGCTACCGAGCGACCTGCCATAATTGCCGAGCAATTCCCAGAAGTTCCCTGCAGTTTGCAAAATGCCGACGTGGCGCAATTGGTAGCGCACCCGACTTGTAATCGGGCGGTTAGCGGTTCGATTCCGCTCGTCGGCTCCACTTCATTGTATTAGTTCGGCTGATCCTTGACATAACGGTTTCGGGTGATGCTTGACGTGTATTCGGCTGATCCTTGACACCTGTTTCGGCTGATGCTTGACACTTCGCTCATGTTGATGGAGTTGAGTGTGATGGAGCAGCGTTATCAGGCTGTGTTGGCTGTTATCCGCGACGGGGTTCCTGTGGTGGAGGTTGCGCGCCGTTTCGGCGTCTCGCGTCAGTCGGTTCATTTTTGGCTGTTGCGCTATGAAGATTCTGGTATGCCGGGTTTGATGAATCGCTCTCATCGTCCTTCGGGGTGTGAGCATCAGATGGCTGCGGAGGTGGATGTGTTGGTGACCGAGTTGCGGCGGAGAAATCTATTTTGGGGTCCCCGGCGGATTCAACATGAGTTGGCTCGGGTTGGGGTGGTCCCGTTGCCGTCGGTGTCGGGGATTTATCGGGCTTTAAAAAGAGCCAATTTGATTGAACCTGCTGCTAGGCGGGCTCGGGATAAGAAGTTTCGTCGGTGGGAACGGGGTGGGCCGATGGAGTTGTGGCAGATGGATGTGGTGGGTGGGATTCTGCTAGCTGATGGGCGTGAGTTGAAAGCCCTCACTGGTGTTGATGATCATTCACGGCTCTGTGTGGTGGCGGGGTTGATGGTGCGGGCAACTTCTCGTGCGGTCTGTGATCATTTCGCGAAAGCGATGCGTGTTCATGGTGTGCCACAAGAGATTTTGACTGATAACGGGAAAGTGTTCACTGGTCGTTTTGGTCGTAAAGACACGGAAGTTCTTTTCGATCGGATCTGTCGGGAGAATGGGATTGATCATTTATTGACCGCCCCGAGGTCTCCGACGACAACGGGTAAAATTGAACGTTTCCATCGAAGCCTGCGTACTGAGTTTTTGACTGGTCGAATTTTTGACTCCCACCAAAGTGCCCAAAGTGAACTCGATGCGTGGGTGGTTGAATACAACACGATCCGACCTCACCAAGGCATCGGCATGGTTGCCCCGATCGTGCGTTTTAGCTCCCCAGGGATCCATCTGGTGGGCCCTAGCGCCGATACTAAAGCTTTAACCGAAACCCGACAGGGACCTGATTGGATCAACCGCCGGATCGGGTCCAACGGAGTGATCTGTGTGGCCTGGCAACAAATCTCCGTGGGCAAGCATCGGGCTGGCCATAACGTTGATATCCAGATCAGTAAAGACATCCTTCAAATCTGGGATGGGGCCGAACTACTCAAAACTGCCCTTCGATCTAAACCCGGGGAGGTGATTCGCAAGAAAAATGCCTCGATTCTTAAAGCACAATGACCTATAAATAGACCCAGAAGTGTCAAGGATCAGGCGAAACTAAAACGTCAAGGATCACCCGAAGCAGTACAGGCGCGCAAAAGTCCTCATTCACACGTTTTGGGGCTGGGTTGTTCAAACCCTGAGGGAGTATCTCTATTCATCAAGACATCTCTTCTTTAGAATGCCACAATGTCTGATTCATGGAAATACTCCAAAGGAAATTACATCACCATTCTCATTACAACGTGCTTAGGACTATTTGTTTTTGCCTTGGCCTACCGCAATCACCACTACTCCGAAATCTTAAGTGGTGTTATTGGTGGCATAACAATTATTTTAGGAATGCTCACCGCCCAGTGGTTGAGATCCACTCGAGAACGAGTAAAAGAGGCAAGGGAACTTATCTATCAGTTTCTGTCAAATCTTGAACCTTTTTTGTATAACCTGGAAGATTTTTCTAAAAGCCCATTCGCTCACGCGCAAACGACAGAATGGAATCTGTTTATTCACGTTCGCCGATCCCTGGTTTTCCTTGCCGGCGACACCCGATGGCCACAACCACGTGCCAGTAAAATCAGGGCAATGAGTTCAGACCTCGATGCACGCATTATCGCCATGTATCGGGACGCTTTTGAAAATGGATACATCTGGAGTGTCAAGGAAAGACTCGAACTCAACTCTAGGTGCTGGGAACTTCATCACGAATTATGGGGCAGGAAAACTCAAGAGATCGAAAAGATAGTGAATCTCACCAATTCGTATCGGAAATCTCCTCTCAATGAAATTTCACCTCTTGGATGGGAGCGAGATCCTTCAAAGTAGGTAGATAGGCTTTTTAAATAATATTCATTCTGGTTTCCCGGTGCCCTGTTTCATCCCTTCGGGCGCACTCTCCGCTCGACATAGGACAAAGATGACTGAGATTTTCAACCTGCATTTTTTTGCTCTTCCTATATACGGATCTATTCCTAATTCTCATTTGGGATAGCAGCCCTGCCGAAGAGGAAGCAATGTTTAGGCAGATAAATAAACACCGCGAAACTGATCAAGTAACCGTGATTCCTAGCCTCAGGGCGAAGGCCCCTTCTATGAAATCGGAAAATTCTCTAGGTTTCCATAATGACTGAAACATGGACATTCTCAAAAGGCATTCTTTTAACTGGCCTTGCCACGGGGATAATTTGGGTGGTAGTTCTTGGGTTCGCATATCAAAAAAATCGTTCATCGGAAATATTAACGGGTGTTATTGCTGGGTTGACGATTATTTTAGGAATGATTACCGTCGAGTGGTTGCGCGCATCGCGAGAGCAAGTGGAACTGACACGGACGCGACTACTTGAACTAATAACGTGCCTTGATAGATATCTTTACAACTTTGAAGATTACATGCGAGACCCGTTATCGCAGGAGCAGTCTCGTCACGCGGAGGACTTTATTCATGTCTTTTCTGCTTTGGCTTTGCTCGCTCGGACGACTCGATGGCCGCAACCGAATGCCAAAAAAATCAGAGAGGTAGCACTTGAGTTGCACGCGAAGGTACAGGCACTTCATACCGACGCTTTTGAAAATGGGTATATCTGGAGTTTGGATGAAAGGATGGGTGTGATAAATGATTACATCCAATTTGGGCCACTAATTTGGGCTCGAAAGTCCCAAGCTGAGGGCGATTACATGGGGCGCGTGGAAAAATACCGCAAGACTCAACCCAACGAGGGTATTCCCTTTGCGTGGATAAAGAAGCCCTCAAACTAACACGACCAGGGATTCCCAGTGCCCAGTTTCATCCCTTCGAGCGCGCAATTTTGAAATTTAATGGGTTAGGAAAGAGCCGCATCATTCACTTTCAAAAGTCGCTGGGAATTTTTGAGTAGATAATTAAGTCTGTTTGTCCGCTGTTCGTTATTCCAGAATTCCTTGCTATACCTTCACGGAGGAACCCTGCTTTTAGTGCTACTGCCTGTGAAGCCAAATTTTCAGTCGATACCCGAACCTCGACACGATTGAAGTTCATGTTGTGTATTAGGTATTCAGACATCATGCCTAGAGACACAGATGCTAAATTGTGGCGCCTTGCGCCCAGTGCAATCCAATATGAGATTTCACAAGTCATGGCGATCCAGTCGACCCGCTTCACATCAAGGACACCACAGAACTTATCGTGATAATCAATAGCGCCGACAAACCCACTTCCAATTGAATGCTTCCGGATTGACTCCTTCACCCACGTATTTGCATGGCTTTCCGTGTAAGGGAAGGGTAACGGAAGCCATCTCTGGATATCCGGATCGTTGGCTGAAATAGCGATAGGCGCCTGATCATCAAGAGACAAGGGTCTGAGGTGTATCTCTTCAAGCCGCAGAAAGATTTGCGGGAATACTTTGTTGAGCTGATTCTCAGATTCAGGGCTGAAGTTGGCTTTGGAATTCATGCACTGATTTTACCTTTGGGAACAAATCCAGACCACGGCACGTGTTGTCATTGCGTCAACCGCATGCGTGAGTGTCATCCCAGAGTCACAACAGATTCCCAGTGCCCAGCTTCATCTCTCCGCGGGCACGCAGAAACCGTTAAACCTGGGGGCCGAGTGTGCCATCCTCAGAATGCGATCCCTTCAACTCAACGAAAAGAACATGAGTGTCGGTGTCACCGATGTTTTCACCCGCGTGCACTTGGGCGGATAGCCACGCTGTCGTACCTGCCTTCAACTCCACCTCTTTCTGCCCTTGGTCAGAAATAAGTCGGCGGCGAAAAGTACTAAGGGTATACATAACGCTATCTGGATGTTCGTGAGGAGTCGTCAAATGTCCTGGCTTATCGGTGTACTCCAAAACGCGAACCTGGTCATTTTCGAACACCACTTTATAGCTGTCTGGGTTGGTTGTTACGGGATCCAATTTCATTGAAACTCCTCAACTTGTTCTGGGACTCTGTCCAAATTAGAAGCACTGTTTTGAAAAAGTTTTTCATAATCTATCAGGGATCGTATATTGCTCAGGGCCTCAAAATCTTAAAGATAGAACGGATCTCAGGTTTCCGGTTTCATCCATTCGTGTGCACAAAATCCAATGTTTGACGGACATGCCAAACGAGAGGTAATTCGACAGCCTGCTCAAGACTCAACCATTTTGCGTCGTCGTGTTCTTCTTCCGAAAGTTTCACTC
>JANXYY010000146.1 GCA_025355805.1 Actinomycetes bacterium | reverse complement strand
AGATAGCCGGTACCTATGACGGAGAGCGTGAGCACTTGCTCACGGTATCAGCCAGGGGTGTGGCGGATTAGTCTCTCTCCATGACCTTTGATTTATATTGCTTGCCCGACGAGTACAACCAATTGCGAACTACTGTCCGTGCGTTAGCCGATGCTCACATTGCCCCTCATGCGGCCGAAGTAGACGAGAAGAGTGAGTTCCCTCGTGCCGCATACGAAGCACTTGTTAAAGCAGATTTTCATGCGATGCACCTGCCCGTCGAATACGGCGGGGCAGGTGGCGATGCACTCGCGGTGGCGATAGTTATTGAAGAGGTAGCACGCGCCTGCGCGTCATCTTCGCTTATCCCGTCGGTAAATAAACTCGGTTCGTTGTCTGTCTTAGAACGTGGCACCGAAGAGCAGAAGCGTCGATGGTTACCGCGACTTGCTAGTGGTGAGGCGATGTGGTCCTACGCCCTGTCAGAGGCGGAGGCCGGAAGCGACATCGGGTCGATGAAAACGCGCGCCGTACGCGACGGCGATTCATGGGTGCTCAACGGAGCCAAGAGGTGGATCACGAATGCTGGCGTTAGCGAGTTCTACACCGTGTTTGCAACGGTTGATCCTGCGCTTGGCGCTAAAGGGATTACCACTTTTCTGGTTGAAAAATCCGATTCAGGTCTCTCATTTGGCGCACCAGAGAGAAAGCTTGGCATCAAAGGATCTCCGACGCGCGAAGTCTATTTAGATAACGTTCGGCTTGGCCAAGATCGACTCATAGGAGATGTTGGCGAAGGGATGAAGATCGCCCTTGGCACTCTCGATCACACCCGTGTCACGATCGCCGCGCAAGCCCTCGGCATAGCTCAGGGCGCACTCGATGCCGCCGTTGCCTACGTGAAGGAACGTAAACAGTTTGGAAAAGCGATTGCTGAGTTTCAAGGAATTCAATTCATGCTCGCCGATATGGGTATGCAGGTAGAAGCGGCACGCGCGCTGACATATCGGGCCGCCTCGGCGAGTGAACGTAACGATCGAGACCTCACCTTCTTGGGGGCGGCAAGCAAATGTTTCGCTTCAGACGTCGCAATGAAAGTGACGACGGACGCAGTTCAACTCCTCGGAGGCTACGGATACACCCGCGACTATCCAGTGGAACGAATGATGCGCGATGCCAAGATAACTCAAATTTACGAAGGTACGAATCAAATTCAGCGGATGGTCATGGGTCGAGCATTGCTCGCCTGATTCAACCAGGCCTCATTCGCAGAACGATTTGCAAACGTCGAACTATTTACAAATCGCATCAGTTCCGGTCTGGACGGCGAATGGGCTTGTCGCACTAGGTGTCGGTTTCGGCGTGGTCGTCGGGGCGGTAAAGATTGTTAATCCCTTGTATTCGGGTCCGACAGTGACGGTGAACGTTTTCCCATGACCCTTTTTTGCGACCAGCAAACTGCCAGGAAGTGCAGCGTGCAGTGTTCGCAATGAGGCCACGTAAGCCGGGTCGTAGGTGATCGTGGTTTTGGTGACGATCGCAGGCGCGGTCGTTGGTGGGCCTAGTGCTACGAACCCAACTTTGATTAAATCAGCCGCGGCTTTAGCCCCCAATCCATTGATTTTTGTACCGTTCTGCACCGCAATATCGATGATGGAAGGGGGCATGGTCAGCGCACCAGTAGTCGATGCAGGAACTTTCGTCGGAGCAACCGGGATATCGAGGCGAATCCGACGCCAAAGTTCCGCGGATAGGCTCGGATCCCAGAGCACCGCCCCAAAGACGCCATCAGCTGAATAATTAACGCTCGAGAGCGGCACCGTGAGCATGTGAACGCTTGAAGCAGACAAACTTTTAAGTTGTGATGCGAGCGTGATCAAGTCGTCCCGCTTCAGATTCGGGTCGGTGGTCACCGTAGAAAGTGCAGCATTGACAAATGACAGCAGTTTTATCGGATTCAAAAGGGTGCCTGAACTCGTCGCTGCATTAAGCATCGACCCTATGAACTTCTGTTGACGATGCATTCGACCAAGATCGCCTGTTCCATCGAAGTAGCGGGCTCGAACATATTTCACAGCGGTTATTCCGTCGAGTTTATGTTTGCCGGCAGTTATATCGAGGTGACTTTTATTGTCGTGAATTGCTCTGTTCAAGCAGACTGTGACTCCGCCGAGGGCATCAACCATGTGTGCAAATCCAGCAAAATTCACTTCGACGTAATGGTCAATCCGGATGTTTGTCATGCCTTCGATTGTCGAAATAAGCAGTGGCGCTCCACCGAGGCCAAAAGTTTCATTGATTTTGCGATGTGATGGAGTGTGAACAACGCCCTTGCTATCCGTCCATTGTGGAACGCTGGCGAATGTATCTCGCGGAATCGAGATGATCGTGGCTTTGTCACGGGCTTTGCTTATATGAATCATGATGATGGTGTCGGAACGCTGCCCGGCGGCAGTTTTGATGCTTCCAACGCGCAATTTAAAAAGTTCGGCTTTGGAAAGGCCAACTCGGCTATCAGAGCCAACCAAGAGATAGTTCACTGAAGATCCGGCAGCCCGGTCAGGTCGCACTTTTAGCCCGGCAAAGACGTTGGTGTGGCGGATGGAAGAGGTGACGTGGCCATAGCCAGCCCAAGCAATTGTCGCCAGAAGTACGACCCCGATCGAGAGTCCGGTGGTGATTCTGAACCAGATCGCTCCCCTTCGGCGACGCGCAGGGTGGGTATAAGTCACGCCTGTAGCCTATTGGGGGCGCTAACGTCTAGGCGTCATGACAACGCTAGAGCCCACCACCCCAGTAACCGTGATCATGCCGGTGCTAAACGAGGCCGCCTATCTGGTTGAGGCGGTGGCCGCAGTTTTGCGCCAGGACTATCTGGGGCCAATCCAGATTGTCCTGGCGCTTGGGCCATCCCGCGACGATACGAGCGAAATCGCAAAAACATTGGCCGCCGAAGATGCGCGGATAACCTTGGTTGAAAATCCGAGCGGCCGCACTCCCGCGGGGCTAAATCTGGCGATTGCGGCGGCGACCAGCGAGATCATTGTTCGCGTCGACGGGCACACTAAATTACCGACAAATTACGTGAGCATCGCAATCCAAGTTTTGGCCGACACCGGTGCTGCGAACGTTGGTGGCATCATGGCCGCTGAAGGTGTTACTACCTTTGAAAAGGCGGTCGCCGCCGCAATGCGCAGTCCTTTGGGTGTTGGAGGAGCGCGCTTCCACACGGGTGGCCAGGCTGGCCCAGCGGACACCGTTTACTTGGGGGTTTTCCAAAAATCAGCACTAGAAAAGGTCTCTGGATACGACGAACGATTCGTCCGAGCCCAGGATTGGGAGATGAATCACCGAATTAGAAAAAGTGGTGGACTGGTGTACTTCACGCCCCGATTAAGCGTTTCCTACCGACCACGTCCTTCCCTGGCTGCGCTCGCTCGCCAATATTTTGGATACGGACGCTGGCGGCGCGTGGTGATCCGTGAGAATCGGGAGACGGTGAATCTGCGGTATTTGGCCCCGCCGGCCGCCTTGCTTGGGTCCCTTGTCGGAGTGCTAGGTGGGGTCTTCATCTCCCCAGTCCTATTCGCCTTGCCATTCCTGTACGTATTTTTTCTGGCTCTGGCCAGTTTGCTCATCCAGGTGCCAGCTCGGGCCCGCGTGCTTCTTCCCATTGTTTTAGCCGTGATGCAGTTGTCCTGGGGATTGGGATTTCTCACGTCGCGTAAAAAACTGCTCCCTAATCCATGAGAGAATCTGCGTCGTGACCTCGGAGCGAAGCAACATACCTTCACTGATCCAGGTCTTTGAACCGCATAAAGCAGCTTTGCCGCCACTCCGGCCTTACCTACGCGAGCTTTGGCGACGCAGGCGATTTGCCCTCGAACTTTCTCGTTTCACCGATAAGGCTGAATATCTCGATTCTCCGCTTGGCTCTGTCTGGCTGGTACTCAACCCATTGATGCTCGCGTTGGTGTATTACTTGCTGGTTTCACTGCTCGCCGGCGCCCGTGGCAATAAAGGAACGGGCAGCGGTTTCGACACTCTCGCACACATCCTGATCGGACTTTTCACCTGGTATTTCGCGCAGAACTGCATGACGATGGGCGGCAGTTCGGTCACGTTGAGCAGCCGATTGATCCTGAATCAAGCGTTCCCTCGCGTTCTGCTTCCACTTTCCTCAGTCATCAGTGCCTTTCGACAATTTCTGCCAACGCTGCCCATCTACGTAATTATTTACATAGTCGGCAGCAGGCTGGATAAAAAGACCACACTTACCGGGATGTCATGGCACTCACTTTGGGTCCCTGTGATAATTCTCTTTGTGGGCCTGAGCGGATTTGGCCTGGCGTTGCTCTTTGCCACTTTGAATGTTTATTTCCGCGACACTTCTAAAATTCTTGCATACGGTGGACGGATCTGGCTCTACCTGAGCCCGGTTCTTTGGCTGCCAGAGCGGTTGCACGGCTGGCATCGGATTCTCCTCTGGGCAAATCCGTTGGGTCCGGTGCTTGCGATGACCACGACCGTGTGGATCGAGGGTCGATCACCGAGTCCGGCTCAGATTTTTGCCGCACTTGCCTGGGCCGTCGGCCTAGTCCTCATCGGCGGGTATTTCTTTATTTCGAGGGAGCGCGACTTTGCGGTCCGTATTTAAATCAAGAGCGTCAAAAACGCTCCCCGAGATGCCAAACGAAGTCGCGATCCGCATCGAAGATCTTTCGCTTCGCTACCGAGTCAGCGTTGAGTCTCGAGTGACACTTAAGAATGCGGTCATGCGCGCCGGCCGACGGGAAAAACGAAGAGTTCGCACGATTGAAGCGATCAAAAATCTCACCATAGATATTCCACACGGTTCAGTAGTTGGAGTCGTCGGCGCAAACGGTGCCGGTAAGTCAACTTTGATGCGTTCAATTGCTGGGATTCTGCCACCCACTGAGGGGCGGATCATCGTCAACGGCAAAGTGTCAACGCTCTTGTCTCTCGGCGTTGGGTTTAATGGCACCCTCTCCGGGCGCGATAACGTAATTCTTGGTGGGCTTGCGGCTGGTTTGGACCGTGAGGTGCTGGAAGCCAAATTTGAAGATATCGCCGCATTCGCCGACCTGCCTGATGGTTTCATCGATTTGCCGATGCGTACTTATTCGGCTGGCATGTATGGACGCCTAGCTTTTAGCGTCGCGGTGAATATGACGCCGGATATTCTCTTGATTGATGAAGCGCTCGCCACTGGCGATGCTGCGTTTAAAGAAAAATCATTCGACAAGATGCGCCAACTTTGCGAGGAAGCGCGAACCATCGTGATTGTCAGCCACGCTCTGGGAATTCTTAACGAGTTGTGTACATCGGCGATGTGGCTAAACAAGGGCCAGATGTTGGCTTATGGCGAAGTCGAGAAAGTTACCGATCAATACTTAGATTTCCTAAACGTAGGGAAAGTTCCTTCGGCACTAGAAGATTTCTGATCATCTTGATGGCTGCGACTTCGACCAAAGGTTACGACGTAACCTTCATGTCATCTGGTCATAATGTTGCTGATGCTCGATTGCACCGGCTCGTCGGCGTTCTAGTAAAAAGTGGACTTAAGGTTGAGGTAATCGCGCAAGGGGAAAGTGCCGATGCTCCGCCTGGCTCAAATTTCAGGAAGGCGGGCGGCGGAAAAGATCTTCCCTCACGGGTTTTACGAGCGTTGAAATTGCCGTGGACTTCTCGCGGGAAAGTCTTGATCGCGATCGACCCGGATCTGATTCCAGTTTCGCTGATCGCTGCCCGGTTCCGCCGCCGTCAAATTGTCGTTGATGTTCATGAAGATTACCTCGCTCTCCTTCGCGATCGCGCTTGGGCTAAAGGGTTAATTGGAATCGGCGCCCGGGCGGTTGCCGCCCTGGCGAGCCGTCTCGCGCAACGTGCCGATCTCACGATCGTCGCTGATGTCCAAGTCCCGCCGCTCACCGCGCGGCGTCGGCTAATTGTTCGTAACTTTCCTGATTTGCAAATTCCGAGCACTGATGTGATCGACGAGAATCCGCGCGCAATCTATGTAGGAGATGTGAGAGCGAGCCGGGGACTTGGAAATATGCTGCGCATGATCGAAGCTACGCGAACGGCTGGTAGTCCATGGCTTCTTGATGTGATTGGTCCAATTGCACCAGCGGATCAGAATTTCGTTGACCGTTGGTCGACCGACTCTCCGGCCCGAGAACTGGTGACTTTCCACGGCCGCCTAACGCCAGCAGCTTCATGGGAGCGCGCCCTTGGCGCTTGGGTTGGTCTTTCGCTGTTGGAAACGACACCGGCTTTTGTGGAGGCCATTCCGACAAAAATTTATGAATATGCCGCTGCACATCTAGCCGTATTAACTTCGCCATTGCCGAGGCCTTCGACACTCGTAATGCAACACGGTTTTGGCCAGGTTGTTGCGGACTCCGACGCTGCTGCGGCTGCCCTAGTCTCCTGGGCTCGTGAACCAGAGACGCTGCTCGCTTGCCGGAGCGCCGCGGCTAAGTGGGCCGCCGGGCTTGAAGGCATTGGGGATTATGGTCAATTCGCCGATGACATTCTGGCGCTCAGTCGATCAAAGACGCCAAGAAGGTAGGCTCAACGGGTGAGTCAACCCCGGATCATGGCCAGCGCAGACGTCGATGAAGATGTCTCAATCGGCGAAGGATCTTCAATCTGGCACTTGGCGCAGGTACGAAGCGGGGCTCAACTCGGAACTGAATGCATCATCGGCCGCGGCGCGTATATCGGACCTGGGGTAGTTCTAGGTGATCGCTGCAAGGTGCAGAATTACGCATTGGTCTACGAGCCAGCCAAACTGGGCAGCGGCGTTTTCATCGGGCCAGCAGTCGTTTTAACGAATGATCACTTTCCGAGGGCGGTAAATCCTGATGGCTCACTTAAGAGCGGCCACGATTGGGAGTTGGTTGGTGTGACAATCGGTGAAGGTGCCTCGATCGGAGCTCGAGCCGTCTGCGTTGCCCCCGTCACGATCGGTCGTTGGGCAATGGTCGCTGCCGGCTCGACCGTGATCAAAGATGTTCCCGATTTTGCCTTAGTTGCTGGAGCACCAGCCCGCAGAATTAAGTGGGTTGGTCGAGCTGGAATCCCATTGGTTGAAGTTGCAAGAAATAACTTTGAATGTCCAAGTACCGGCGCCCGCTACCAACAGGATGGCGAGCAGTTGACTGAAATAGGGAGCATATGATGATTCCAGCCGCGAAACCGATTATTGGTGACGAAGAACGGGAAGCCGTTGATCGCGTGCTCCGGTCGGGAATGCTCACCAGCGGACCCGAAGTTGCTGCATTTGAAGATGAATTTTCTGAATACGTCGGTGGGCGTCATTGCATTGCTATGAATTCCGGCACCAGCGCGTTACACCTTGCGCTCTTGGCGATGGGTATCGGTTCTGGCGATGAGGTTATCGTCCCTTCATTTTCTTTTGCCGCCACTGCAAATGCGGTGGCACTAACGGGTGCAACACCAGTTTTCGCTGATATTGATCGAGCTACTTTCAATCTCGATCCTGAGGCGGCTCGGGCTGCGATCACTCCGCGAACAAAGGCGATTATGCCGGTCCATCTGTATGGACAACTCGCCGCTATGGATAGGTTTGAATCGCTTGCGGAGGAACATGGTCTGCAGATCATCGAAGACTCGGCCCAATCCCACCTCGCCGCCTTCAATGGGCGCAATGCTGGGGAGTGGGGGCAAACCGCGTGCTTCTCGTTCTACCCAACTAAAAATATGACCTCAGGTGAAGGCGGCATGGTGGTTACCCCTGACGAGAAAGTTGCACGGATGCTGCGCCTTCTACGCAGTCAAGGAATGGAACGACGATACGAGAACGAGGTTGTTGGATTCAATACTCGGATGACGGATATTCACGCTGCGATTGGACGAGTCCAGTTGCGCAAACTCCCCGAGTGGACCAAGCAACGGCAAGCGAACGCGGCCTTCCTGGACGCAAACATTAAAGGCGTTGTGATTCCACACGTCGCACCCGGCGCGACTCATGTTTACCACCAGTACACAATCCGGATACCAGTTGAAACGGGAGCGGAACGGGATGCGTTCATGGCTTCCCTTAGCGCCAAGGGAGTCGGCTCTGGGGTTTACTATCCAATTCCGATCCACAGGTTGCCATCATTTAAATTAACTCTGGATCTACCTGAGACCGAGTTGGCGTGTAGGCGCGTACTTTCACTACCGGTTCACCCGTCACTTTCAGGAGATGATTTGAAGAGCGTCGCCGAAGCGGTCTCGCAAACGGCAAGCGAACTGCTATGAAAAATCTTCGAGCCGGGCTCGTTGGTGTAGGGATGATGGGGCGCCATCACGCCCGAGTACTCGGTTCGTTGGATGGCGTCGAACTGGTCGCTGTCGTTGATCCTGGTGGGGATCCACATGGCGTAGCTAATGGTCGTGAACTTCTCGCTTCTGTAGGTGAATTAATTGCTCGTGGCGTTGATTACGCGATGGTCGCTGCACCAACCGCACTTCACGAAGCGATTGGACTTGAATTAGCCGAAGCTGGAATTCACGCTCTCATCGAAAAACCCTTGGCCACCAATACGCCAGCCGCAAAGCGGCTCACTTTGGCATTTGCTTCGCGCGGACTTGTGGGTGCCGTTGGGCATATTGAGCGTTATAACCCCGCATTACAACAGATGCGGAAGCGGCTTGAGGCTGGGGATTTAGGAGCGGTCTACCAAATAACAACAAGGCGCCAAGGGCCGTTTCCGGCACGCATCGCAGATGTGGGTGTTGTTAAGGATTTAGCCACGCACGATATCGATCTGACGGCGTGGGTGGCGAGATCTCCCTTTGAATCCGTATCGGCGCGAGTGGCATATAAATCAGGACGGGAACACGAAGATCTCGTTGCCGCTGTCGGACAATTGGAAGATGGCACTATAACGAATCATTTAGTCAATTGGTTATCTCCCTTTAAAGAGCGTCTCACGATTGTTACTGGTGAACGTGGCGCCTTTGTCGCTGACACTGTGACTGCGGATCTCACGTTTCATGCGAACGCGTCAGTTGTTACTGAGTGGGAAGCAGTCGCAGCGTTCCGTGGGGTTAGCGAAGGCGACTTGATTCGCTATGCCTTTGCGAAACCGGAGCCACTGCGGGCAGAACATGAGGCGTTCCGCGATGCTGTTCTTGGTCTCCCAGGTGCCATTGAACGAATCGTCACCATGGAGCAAGGCCTTGCCACGGTCGCGGTCGCCGAGGCCATGCTCACCAGCGCAAGCGAGGGTCGGGTCGTCAATCTCTAAGTGATTTCCTCGATTCGCCAACCAGTACTCCTCGAGAGAATAGGTATCCTTTTAAATTATGAGAATTGCTGTAGTAGCCCTCGGCAAAATTGGCCTCCCGTTAGCCGTCCAGTTCGCGACCAAAGGTCATGAAGTCATTGGATGCGATGTTAATCAGGTAACTGTCGACCTGATCAATCAAGGCCTCGAGCCGTTTCCCGGTGAGACGGATCTGGCGAAGAAGTTATCGCAGGTAGTCGCAAGCGGTTCGCTCACAGCTACCACGGACACCACGAACGCGGTAGCCCAAGCAGATGCAGTCGTCATAGTTGTTCCACTTTTCGTCGATGAATCAGGCGTGCCTGATTTCGGTTGGATGGACGCAGCGACCAAGGCAGTCGCCTTGGGATTAAAACCGGGAACTTTGGTGTCTTACGAAACGACTCTTCCGGTTGGCACGACGCGCGGACGATTTACGCCAAAACTTGAGGGACTTTCGGGCATGGTCGCAGGCAAAGATTTCTTTGTCGTCTTCTCACCTGAAAGAGTTTTCACAGGTCGTGTATTTGCCGATTTGCGTAAGTATCCAAAACTTATCGGAGGAATCGACGCAGCAAGTGCTGCAAAGGGCATTGCCTTCTACGAAGCAGTCCTGGATTTTGATCCGCGTCCCGATCTAACTCGCGCCAATGGCGTATGGGATCTCGGTTCCGCCGAAGCAAGTGAGATGGCAAAACTTGCCGAGACTACCTATCGCGATGTGAATATTGGTCTGGCCAATCAATTTGCACTTTTCGCTGAAGGTGCGGGGATCGATGTGCAACAGGTAATCGCAGCCTCGAATTCGCAACCATTCAGCCACATTCATCAGCCTGGTATTGCGGTGGGTGGACACTGCATTCCGATCTATCCTCGTTTTTACTTATGGAATGACCCCACCGCAACCGTTGTTCGAGCTGCCCGCGAAGCCAATTCACTAATGCCGGTACATGCGGTGGATTTGCTCTCCGATGAATTATCTTCGCTCAGTGGCAAGCGAGTCGCAGTACTTGGTGCGTCATATCGAGGTGGTGTTAAAGAAACCGCTTTCTCAGGAGTTTTTCCGGTAGTTCAAACTCTGATTGACCGCGGTGCCACCGTCTATGTGCATGACCCGATGTACACGGATATGGAGTTGTCGGGACTCGGCTTCACCCCATTTCATTTGGGCGAAGAAGTCGACGGCGTCATTGTTCAGGCGGATCATGCTCAATATCGGACACTATCCGCACATGATTTGCCTGGAGTAACTGCGATCGTTGATGGTCGTCGTATTCTTGATCCGCATTCTTTTCCAGGCGTGTCTCTCCGCGTGATCGGCGCAGCGCGAAAGTAATGCTGATCGTGCAATGAACATCAACGTCCTGAAGTGCAACTTGCGCGTACTCTCTGTGGTGGTTGTCGCTGCTGTCTCGCTCGGCGTTCCAGCACCAGCTTTGGCCGTCGATATTCCCTTAAGTTTTACCTTCACGGGCTCTGGACTAGGGCACGGTGTTGGAATGAGTCAGATCGGGGCCGAAGGTATGGCTCTCGAGGGTCGTTCGGCGACTGAGATTCTCCAATATTTCTACACACGAACGACGGTCGCCCCGATCCTAGACGACGTAAATCTTCGGGTAAATCTTTTGCACCAAGTGTTAAGTACGAAAATTCGAATCGAAGCGCTTCCGCCTGATGCGACGCCTGCACCAACACCAACCATCTCTCCAACTCCAACCATCACTCCAACTCCAACCATCACTCCAACCATCCCGATTGGGCGACTTAGTGCTGCCGATTTGCCAGTCGGGGTGGCTCCCTCGACGGTGGTAGAAACAGTTATTGGAATTGGTGATCTGCTCTCACTGACCGCATCTTCTCAGGGTGTCGTAGCAACAGTCACGGGGCCATCGGGCACAACTAATTTGGTGGCTCCAGCTTTCACGTTTCGGTGGAGTGGCACTCGCTATTTGGATGGAGCCGGCGCACTCGTGAATCTTGGTGGCGCAATCGCATCTCCCCGATATCGCTATGGCCAGATCCATATCAAAGTGGTTAACAGCGCGCTTCTCGGATATCGCCTTGAAGTGACCGATGATCTTCGCCTGCACGACGAATATTTGCGCGGAGTTGCCGAGGTTCCATCGTCGTGGCCCGAAGCCGCAATGGAAGCGCAGGCGATTGCCGCGCGTAGTTACGCACTTACGAAAGTTGGCAAAACGCGGGTCGACTGCGATTGCGAAATATTCGGCCGTTCCGTCGATCTAACGTATACGGGCTGGGCTAAAGAGAGCGAACCCAAGTGGGGTTTGCGCTGGTTGGCTGCAGTTGCCGCAACCTCAATAGATTCAAGTAATGGTCTTGGCGTTCTTTACAACGGGAAGCCGATAGCCACTTTCTTTTTCACATCATCTGGTGGGCACACACAAAATGTTGGCGAGGTTTGGGGAACGAGCCTGGATTGGTTAAAGCCAGTAGCTGATCCTTGGAGTCTTGATCAAACGCTAAATCCAAAGTACGCAGCCTGGAGTCGGTCAGTACCGCAGATGCAGGTCGCCAAGGCATTCGGGCTTTCGGATGTCGTAGCGCTGCAGTTTCCTGACCGCACTGAAGGCGGAGGCGTTAAGACCGTCATTGCCACTTCAAGCGCAGGCAAGAGCTCAACTTTGAAAGGCGAGATTTTTAGATCTCGCCTTTCTCTCCCTTCTACTTGGTTGCAGCGACCCGTGATCCGAAGAAGCGGCGACGACGAGATTGATTTAGCAATTTCGATCGGTAAATCGATCTGGCCAACAAGTAAGAGCATCGTTTTGGGAGTTGTTGATCAAGACCCGGCTACCGCAGCCATTGCCGCACCGCTTTCCTTCACGAAGAAAGCTCCACTCTTGATTACATCTCCGCAGCTATTGGATCCACGGGTTGCTGCTGAGATTGGTAGGCGCAAAGTGACCAAAATATATCTTGTCGGCACCAACGTTTCACCGACTCTTATTGCTTCGCTTAAAATTCTCAAAAAAGTATCCTTAGTAACGCTAACCGGAAACAATAGATACGCGACAGCGGCAGCCGTTGCTTCCCTCATTCCAGGCGCGCCAATCCTGTTAGCCAATACGGACCTGGCAGTAATTGATGCCTCTATCGGCGCGATCGCGTCATCGAAGAGGCCAATTCTCTTTACAACACAATCGATTATGCCCTGGCAGACGTCTCGGTATGTCATAAAAAGGGGCTTGCCAGTTACCGTCATCGGAACGCCGGAGTCAATTCTCGACACGCAACTCACCTCGATCACGGTGGACGATCAACGTCAAGCCAACACTGATCAGATGTCAGCTTCGCTGCTCACGCTATTCGGGTCAGCGTCAAGGAGCATTCAGTTTGTCCCGGCGCAATTTGATCCACTCTTGTTGGGGGGCGCCGGAGTAGTAACTTTTGCACTCTCGGCAGATGGGCATGTCAGTGATTTTGCAAAGAATTACATTGGGATGCACCCGGCAATTGGAATAATCGAAGTACTTGGCAAAAGTGCGCTCGTAAGTACTGAATCTTTTGCGGAAATCAACTCACTGCGGTAGTCGGCACAATTATAGAAATCTCACCTCGATCCACCGTAAATCGTGTGAGTTCTTTCGCCACTCGCGTCGTGACCAAGAATGTAATTTCGTCCTAACGCTTGCGATTCCAAACCGGTCAGCATTTGCTACGAGCCATCCGGCGATTTGGTCATTCTTAACTCCTTGACTAGCAATGCTAAATCCCCAGGTGTGTGATTGAAGCGCACTCGTCAAGCCAAAAATCTGCTTTAAGTCATGGCTCAGTGCAGTTTTACGCTTGGCCACCGCGTCCGGAGGAGAGCCATAGCGATGCAGGTAGCAAGTCATGGAATAGGGAGCATCAGTAAGAGTTTCGCTCATCACCCGTGCCTGCGATTCCCACCCCGCGTAGGCGCTTCCAGCCGCCGAGCGTTGCACAGCCTGCGCCGCATCGGCGATCGATAGTTGTTGCCAGCCGCGGTGGCGAACGAGTGCGCTATAAAATTTATTTGACGAGTAAACTGGATCAATTAATGATTGTTTAGGGCCCCATCCTTGCGATGGACGCTGTTGGAAAAGGCCAACTGAATCTCGATCGCCATAATCAAGCGAGATAAGTTTCGACTCTTGAAGAGCGGCGGCCAAGGCAACGGTGGTTGCCCGCTTGGGCAATCCACGGCGACTCGCGACGGCGGCAATTGTGGCCGCATTGCTGGTCTGTTCCGGTGAAAGTTCGTAGGTGTCAGTAGTGCCATAAAAGGCGCAACGCGGAATGAGCGAAGCGTCGCGAATTCGCGGCCATTCCCACGTGCTTATAGCGCCGACGGCGATGACGAGAACAATGACGAAAAAGAAGCTTTTCCGTCTCACTAATGGGTCAACTCAACTACTGATTCACGTGGAGTGTGGCGTTGAGGCCGCCCCAGGGTCCGCTTCGCTGGATTACTTCTAGTGCGCCGTTGAGTGAGTTGCGTCTAAAAAGCAGTCCAGGCGTTCCCGAAAGTGCCTCGGCCTTCACAACTTCCCCGGTGGGTGTTCGAATCTTTGCGCCAGCAGTTATGTAAGTGCCCGCTTCGACGATGCAATCATCGCCCAGTGAGATGCCAAGACCCGAGTTGGCACCAAGTAGGCAGCGTTTACCGATGGAGACCAACTGCTTGCCACCTCCGCTGAGGGTGCCCATTATCGAGGCGCCTCCACCGATATCTGAGCCATCATCGACGACGACGCCAGAGGAGATGCGGCCCTCAACCATTGATACGCCGAGTGTTCCAGCATTGAAATTGACGAACCCCTCGTGCATCACAGTGGTGCCAGGAGATAGGTGAGCCCCGAGTCGAACTCGATCCGCGTCAGCGATACGTACGCCACTTGGAACGACGTAATCGGTCATTCTCGGAAACTTGTCCACTCCAAATACTTGAAGAGCACCGCGCGAACGAAGGCGCATCCGAGTTGGTTCGAAGCCGTCGACGGCGCAGGGCCCAGCGCTTGTCCAAACGACATTGGCTAAGTGTCCAAAGATTCCTTCAAGATTTGTTCCGTGCGGTTTGACGAGCCGGTGGGAGAGCAAATGCAGTCGCAGATAAACGTCAATGGCATCTGTGGGAGGCAGATCAAGATCAATTTCGCGAAGTACTACTCCAAGGCGCACTTTACGGGCATCGTCATCGCCGGTTAACTTGAGCAGTTCTGCGGCGGCGGCGGCGCCCTTGCTCGTCCCTAGCGACGGCGTCGGGAACCAGGCATCCAAAACCTGGTCATTGGCGTAGGTGACTAGGGCGTGACCATAAGCCACGCGATCTGATCGGGATTCTGGACTCATATCCCGATACCGTACCGGCGTGGTCGACTTATTCGCGGATCCAGCCTCATGGAACCACTTTGAACCCCAGGCCAGCCACCTCGTCCTCAGTTGCATCGGGCGATCGCACGCCTCCGACGAATCTGTGACT
>JANXYY010000126.1 GCA_025355805.1 Actinomycetes bacterium | reverse complement strand
TCTGGATTTAAGAATCGTTCGAATAAGAGTCCATGCTCGATCGGATCAATTTGAGTTATGCCCAGAGCCCAAGCGACCACCGCCCCGGCTGCCGAACCACGTCCTGGCCCAACTCGGATGCCGGTTTCGCGCGCGTGACGGATTAAATCTGCCACGACCAAGAAGTAGCCAGGAAATCCCATCTGCCGAATGACTGAAAGTTCGTAGGCGGCCCGCTCTGCGTACTCAGCAGGAACACCCGAGCGAAAGCGTTCTGCTAAACCGTTCGCTACTTCCTTCTCCAACCAACTCTCTTCGCTTTCTCCCTCGGGAACAGGAAAGCGCGGCATCAAGTTCTCACCCTCACGGAAAGAGACGTTGCAGCGCTCGGCAATCTCAAGAGTGGAATCACAGGCTTCTAAATAATCTCGCCAGATATGTCGCATTTCAGCGGCACTCTTCAGATAGAAAGTGTCTGACTCAAATTTAAACCGTTTCGGATCTGCCATCGTCGATCCAGATTGAACGCAGAGAAGAATTTCATGGGCGGCAGAATCTTCGCGATGTGTGTAGTGCAAGTCATTCGTGGCAACCAGAGGTAACGAAAGATCCTTAGCCAAACGGAGAAGGTCTTCGCGAACTCTCTTCTCAATTTCCAGTCCATGATCCATTAATTCACAGAAGAAATTCCCTGCGCCAAAAATATCTCGATAGGCGCTTGCCGCTTCAATCGCCGCTTCGTACTGGCCCAATCGAAGGCGCGTTTGAACCTCGCCACCAGGACATCCAGTGGTCGCGATCAGACCACCGGAGTAGGTAGAAAGGAGCTCACGATCCATCCGTGGTTTGTAATACTGCCCTTCGAGCGAGGCCAGCGAGGAAAGCCGAAAAAGATTACCCAGACCAACATTGTTTTCAGCCAGAATCGTCATATGGGTGTAGGCACCACCACCCGAAACGTCATCTTCGCCACCGGAAGCCCACCGAACTCGCTTCTTTTCGAAGCGACTACCGGGCGCAATATATGCCTCTATGCCGATGATCGGTTTGACGCCCGCCTTACGGGCCTGTTGGTAAAAATCGTAGGCACCAAAAACATTGCCGTGATCGGTCATCGCAATCGCAGGCATACCCTGGTTGACGGTTTCGGCGAATAAATCGCCTAGGCGTGCCGCGCCATCGAGCATCGAGTACTCGGTGTGCACGTGCAGATGCACGAACCCATCAGAAGCTGGCCCCGAGATAGAATTGGACGACACGAGATTGCAGGCTATCGCTTGGCTAGCGGTCTGCAGATAGGCGCGCGAGCGCGTTAGCTAAGTCGCTCGGATATTCGGATTTGAAGTGCACTTTTAGCCCAGTACGCGGGTGGACAAACGAGAGTTCAACCGCGTGCAACCATTGTCTTGACATTTCGAGTGCCTTTGCCAGCGCAGGATCAGCTCCGTAAGCGATATCCCCAACGCAAGGGTGGCGCATTGCCGACATATGTACCCGAATTTGATGAGTACGTCCGGTCTCCAATTCGATTTTGAGCAGGCTCGCCGCAGCGAATGCCTCGAGAGTTTCGTAGTGAGTAACGCTCGGCTTCCCACCTTCTACGACCGCAAATTTCCAATCATCCCGGGGATGGCGATCAATAGGAGCATCAATGGTGCCCTTGGACGGATCTGGATGACCCTGTACTAGAGCGTGATAGATCTTCTCGACTTCGCGGTCTCTAAATGCCGCCTTCAAAATTGTGTAGGCACTCTCCGACTTGGCTACGACCATCAAACCACTCGTGCCGACGTCTAACCGCTGCACGATGCCAGCCCGCTCAGCGGCGCCGGAAGTCGAAATTCGATAGCCAGCCCCGGCAAGCCCACCGAGAACCGTCGGGCCCGTCCAGCCCATACTCGGGTGCGCGGCGACCCCGACTGGCTTGTCCACGACGACGATATCTTCGTCATCAAAAATGATGCCCATCTGATCCACTATTTCGGCGTGAATGGCGACTGGTTGTGGAGGTTGTGGCAAGCGAACTTCGAGCAGCGCACCGGCAACGAGCCGATCAGATTTGCCTACGACCTCGCCGTTGAGTTTCACGCCGCCAGATTCTGCCATCTCGGCGCTCTGAGTTCGCGAGAGACCGAAGAGGCGCGAAATGCCACGATCAACTCGTTCGCCCGCGACACCTTCAGGCACTTCAATGGTTCGATACTCACGCACTGTCACTCACTGGATTCCCTGTTATTCAATTGCTCTCTGACTTTTGCCTGGCGGTGGCCAACTTCATCACGGTACCCGATCCCGCGGATGGATAGCAGCGCGATCAGGCACGCGGCGGTCACTATGACCGAATCTGCGATGTTAAAAATCGGCCAATGCGGCAATTCAATCCAGTCAACCACGAGTCCGCGAAAATACCCCGGCGAACGGAAAATCCGATCACTCAAATTACCAAGCGAACCGCCTAAAAGGAGTCCGAGTGCAACCGCCCAGGCGCGTGAGTTGATCCGCCCTGCAATAACGATGATTCCAATGGCAACGAAACTGGCAATTAGCGTGAAGATCCAAGTAGATCCGGTCGCCATTGAGAAAGCCGCACCCGAATTGCGGGCGTATTGAAACTTAAGCAGAGAGCCAACTACCTGACGTGGCTGGCCGTTCGACAGCGAAGCCACGGCCCAACTTTTAGTCGCTATATCCGTCATCAGGGCAAGGAGAGCTACCAAATAGCAGATCACGCGGCCCCTCATCACGGCGCCTAGTCTGTCAGGTCAAAGTCAATGACTTATCATTTACGCAACAACGGAAAACAAGAAGTCGAATTACCGCTTTTGCGGTGCTAAATTAACGTCCATGCCGAATCTACGTCGATCAATTGCTGCTGGGTTGAGCCTGGTTGCCCTGGGTTCCCTCTTATTCACTGTGGACGCGCAGGCGACGAGACAAAAAGGGGGCAACCTTACGGTTTTCGCAGCCGCCAGCCTCACCGACGTCCTCCCCCGCTTGAGCAGAGCTTTTCAAGTTAGGAACCCCAGAGTCAGATTCACTTTCTCCTTCGCTGCTTCGTCAACTCTTTCGCAACAGATCGTTGCCGGTGCCCCTGTTGACCTTTTCTTTGCTGCGGGACCAGCACCTATGCAGCCACTTCGAGCATCGGGCGAGCTCGACGGGTTGGCCCAGAACTTCACGAGCAATTCCCTCGTGATCGCAGTTCCCCGGGGCAACCCCGGCAAGATCCAGAGCCTGCGAGATCTGGGCCGACCGGGGGTCAAATTTCTTATCTGCGCGCCTCAAGTTCCGTGTGGAAGCGCGGCGGCAAAAGTCTTAGCGCTAGCCCAAGTAACCGCTTCGCCAGTCTCCCTTGAAAATGATGTTAGGAGCGTGCTCAGTAAGGTCGCACTCGGTGAGGCCGACGCTGGCCTGGTTTATCGAACCGATGTAAAAAATACTGTCGGTGCGATCGAATTTCCAGAGTCGAAGAACGCGATCAACGCATACCCGGTAGCAGTTATAAAGGGCAGCAAGTTATCGATAACGGCTCAGGCATTTATGAAATTCGTGTTGAGTCCAGCAGGACAAGCAATTTTACATAAAGCCGGTTTCGGCAGGCGCTAGCGTCGCTCCTCGCGTTGCTTGCAAACCATGCAAAGTGTTGCGCGCGGAAAAACTTGAAGACGAGCCTTGCCAATTGGATTTCCACAGGATTCACAGACTCCGTAGGTACCAACTTCGATTCTGGCTAGTGCTCGTTCGGACTGCAACACCATGTCTCGGGCGTTATTCACCAGCGATAGTTCATGCTCTCGCTCAAATGTTTTCGTACCCGCATCGGCCTGATCATCCCCAGCGCCATCACCAGAGTCCTTTAGCAAATCCGCAATTTCTACTTCGGCGCTAGCTAATTCAAGACGTAATCGTCCGAGGTCTCGCTGCAGATCACTCTTGATGGCGTTGAGCTCGGCTTTCGTCCAAGGATCATCGCCAGCGCTGACAACTAGTGGCTTAGGGATATTGCGCAACATCTTTAAGGGCGGACCGCTCTTACGTTTTCCCGATCGAGCATGAGGAAGCATGACCAGCCTCGATGGCGCTGCTGGCGGAGTAACGGCAACTACCGGAGCAATAGATTTCGCAACGGCTTTGACCGGCTTTGGCGCAGCCTTCTTCACGGGCGCTGCCTTCTTCACGGGCGCAGCCTTCTTCACGGGCGCAGCCTTCTTCACGGGCGCAGCCTTCTTCACGGGCGCTGCCTTCTTCACGGGCGCAGCCTTCTTCACGGGTGCAGCCTTCTTCACGGGCGCTGCCTTCTTCACGGGTGCAGCCTTCTTCACAGGCGC
>JANXYY010000036.1 GCA_025355805.1 Actinomycetes bacterium | reverse complement strand
TTAGATCCAGGAGCTAAACCACATCATCGAATGCCATCGCGAATATGGAATGACTTGCCCGTCGAGTACTGGTAGGAAGTAAAAGAAAAGTACGATCGCGGTCGCAACGAAGGTCGCCACAATTCCGACGCGCAAACGTCTCTGCGGATCTGTACGTTTCCCCAATATTTCACCAAGGGTGTACGTAACGGCCAATACCAGCCATGGCAGAAAGACGATTCCGTAAAATGAGAAAACTGTTCGGTGCAGAAAGGCAAACCAAGGCAAGTACCCGGCGAGGAATCCCGTGAGAATCGCACCCGTGCGCCAATCGCGTTTTCGCAAAAAAGAGTATGCAACAAAGATCAGCGCAAAGATTCCGGACCACCAAATGAGCGGATTTCCGAGCGCAGTGATTTCCTGCGCACAGGTTTTAGCCAAGCAGTGATTGGTTCCGGTAGGAGGAGCGAAATAGAAAAACGCCGTTGGACGACGAAGGATTAGCCAACCCCAAGGACTTGCTTGATATGGATGGGGGGTGTGCAAATGCACATGGAAAAAGTACATCTCAGAGTGATAATGCCAGAGACTACGCAGAGCCCTCGGGACAAAGCCGAAGTCGCTAGAGCGATTGTCTGCCCAGTGACGATCCCAACCAAGTGTCGAACGAAACCAGCCAATCCAAGTGGCGATGTAGGTAATGATCGGAAGGACGCCGAGGGTCAAGCCGGTATTGATGGTGTTTCGAATCGTCAATCGGTTTTCGAACTTCCGCTTCGCGGATGCATCCCAAACTAGCGACATCACGGCAAACGCGAACACGATATAAAAGCCACTCCATTTTGTGCCGGCTGCAAGGCCCAGACAAACTCCGGAGAGCAAGCGGTATGGACGCGGTCCAAATTCGCCCCAGAGAGAGAGAAACTCACGACTTCTATCACGATCTATCAAGAGTAAGGCAAAGCCACATAACGCCCAGAACATCAAAATCAAATCCAGGAGCGCAACGCGTGAGTGCACAAAATGCATGCCATCAACGGCGAGCAAGATGCCAGCAATTACGCCAAGGGTGGTTGAGCCAAAAAGACGTTTAGCGACCCGGGCCAGGATCAATATTGATAGCGATCCGATGAGGGCGACTGCGAAACGCCAACCGAATTCATTATCACCAAAAATCTTGATGCCTCCGGCGATGATCCATTTTCCGACCGGGGGGTGGACAATAAAAACGCTTTGGTGTTTCAGATAGTCGTATTCGACGCCATGTCTCAGGAATTGTCTGGCACCGGTCACGTAGTAAACCTCGTCGAAAATAAATCCTTTTGGTCGAGCCAAGTGAGAAAAACGTTGGAGTGCAGCGATTAATGCCACGACGATTGGCAGCGCCCAGCCGAGCATCCGGCTGCTGCGAGTTTCGACCACGCCAGCACTTTATTGCCTATCGGATGAGGAAGAAGCCAAATTGATGGGAGAATTGGATCGTGACTGGGCTGCTAGTTCTTGCTGGAGCACCGATTGGGGACTGGAATGACGCCTCGCCTCGACTCATCCAAGAATTGTCGATCGCTGAGGTAATTGCCGCTGAAGACACCCGTCGATTCGCCCGACTGGCGCGCGACCTAGGGGTTACCTACACCGGGCGACTTGTTTCATATTTTGAGGGGAATGAAGTCACCAGAACTGCCGAGTTAGTAACAGCGATGATTGCAGGACAGCGCATTTTATTGATTACCGACGCAGGCATGCCAAGTGTCAGCGATCCCGGCTATCGCTTGGTGCGGGCGGCCATCGATGCCGGGATAAGAGTGACTGCTGTACCGGGCCCGAGTGCCGTTCTCACTGCGCTCGCGCTTTCTGGATTGCCGAGTGATCGATTTATTTTCGAAGGCTTTGCGCCAAGAGCTAAGGGTGCGCGGGAACGGTTTTATCGCGGACTTGCCACCGAAAAGCGAACAACCGTGCTCTTCGAGGCACCGCATCGACTCGTTGATTCACTTGAGGACGCCGTCCTTGGATTGGGATCTGGGCGCCAAGGAGCAATCTGTCGGGAGATGACTAAGACTTACGAAGAAATCGTACGTGGGTCACTTGCTGAACTTTTGCTCTGGAGCAAATCACGCGAGATTCTCGGGGAGATCACTCTGGTAATTGCGGGAGTCGATCCGAGTGAGCAGGATGTTGAATCCGCTGAACTGGTCCAGATGGTTCGAACGCGTGAGGAGGCTGGACTAACTCGCAAAGAGGCGATCCAAGCCGTCGCGGAAGCATTGTCGCTGGCAAAGCGAGTGGTATTTGATGCGGTAGTTGCTGAGAAGGAGGGCAGGCGCGAGGGTCTGGCAAGATAGGCGCGTGACCACAGCCAAGACTTTCTACGTGACGACGCCCATCTACTACGTGAATGATGCGCCGCACCTTGGTCACGCGTACACGACTATTGCCGGCGACGTTCTCACTCGCTGGCACCGCCAACGTGGCGAAAGCGTTTGGTTCCTCACTGGGACCGATGAGCATGGCCAGAAAGTGATGCGGACGGCGGAGACAAATGGCGTCACCCCGCAGGAGTGGGTCGATCGGGTTGTTGATGAATCTTGGCGACCGCTCTGGGTGTCGCTAAATATCGCGAACGATGACTTCATTAGGACAACTGAAGAACGTCATAAGGCGCGAGTGCAGAAATTCTTGCAAGGGCTCAAAGACGCGGGACATTTTTATGAAGGCACCTATGAGGGCCCTTATTGCATTGGCTGCGAGGAATTCAAACTCCCATCAGATCTGGTTGGCGAAAATCAACTTTGCCCCGTCCACTCCCGCCCGGTAGAAATCGTGAGCGAAACGAATTGGTTCTTTAGGCTAAGTGCTTTCGCTGAGCCACTTCTCGAGCACTATCGCCAACATCCGTCGGCCTGCGAACCGCTGAGTGCCCGCAATGAAGTTGTCTCCTTTTTAGAAGGCGGTGTCTCCGATTTGTCGATCTCGCGTTCCTCATTCGATTGGGGCATTCCGGTTCCTTGGGATCCCGAGCAGGTTTTTTACGTCTGGTTTGATGCACTGTTGAATTACGCCACGGCCGTGGGACTGGGGGACGCACGGAATTCGGTGGGCGGAGAGAAGTTTGCAACGACGTGGCCAGCTGATGTTCACCTTGTTGGCAAAGATATTCTTCGACAGCATGCCGTAATTTGGCCGGCGATGTTGATGGCAGCAGGTCTGCCATTGCCCCTCAAGGTATTTGCGCACGGATGGCTACTCGTGGGCGGTGAGAAGATGAGTAAGAGCAAACTTACTGGAATCCCGCCGATTGACATCACATCGCACTTCGGCGTCGATGCGTTTCGGTATTACTTCATGCGAGCAATACCGTTTGGCTCCGATGGTTCATTTTCTTGGGAGGACATGTCGGCTCGTTACACCAGCGAACTTGCAAATGATTTTGGAAACCTAGCCTCCCGCCTCGCTGCAATGGTTGAAAAGTACTGCGATGGAGTCCTCCCAGCCCCAGCAAGCGAGCCAGTATTGGAAGCAGCGTTAATTAAAGCGGCAGCTATCGCGGATCAATGCATGCTGGCCCTGGATTTCCAAGGTGGAATTGTGGCGATCATGGATTTCTGCAAGCAAGTCAACGGCTATGTAACAGAGCAGGCACCGTGGGTCTTAGCAAAGGATCCAGCCAGGCTCAATGACCTGCATCGAGTTCTGTACGCAACCTCCGAATCACTTCGTGCTCTCGCCGTCTTACTTCATCCCGTGATGCCAGCTACAACAGTTTTGCTCTGGGAATCTTTGGGAGCCGACTCCAGCATTGGTGACATCTCCGCGCAGAAACTCGGCAGCGTTTATGTTTGGGGGCAACTACCGCAAGGATCAATTGTCACAAAAAGCGCAGTCCTCTTTCCTCGCTTAGAAGAGAAGCCTGAGTGAAACCGCCACTTCC
This sequence comes from Actinomycetes bacterium, assembly GCA_025355805.1. Lineage (GTDB taxonomy): Bacteria > Actinomycetota > Actinomycetes > Nanopelagicales > Nanopelagicaceae > JANXYY01. The sequence goes on along the minus strand of JANXYY010000036.1, from coordinate 42,298 downwards.
CGAACCTTTACAAACCCGAACTGTTGACTCGCACTGTCACATGGATATTTTTACGAGCGACGGTCCTGCAGGTAGTGAAGTGGCCGTCGTGCTTGCTGAGGCGGCTTCGGTTGGTGTTGATCGCGTTGTCCAAGTCGGCTGTGATATTGAGTCATCGCGGTTTGCAGTGGAGTGTGCAAACGCCTGGCCAGGCCGGGTTCTGGCCGCGATTGCCATCCACCCAAATGACGCTGCCCGACTTGAAGATTTAGCGACGGCCCTTGAATTCATTGACGAATTAGCCGCGGAGACTCGAGTACGAGCAATCGGTGAGACTGGGCTCGATTACTTCAGGACTCCTGAGTCAGGACGCGATCAACAGACTCTTTCTTTTAGGGAACACATCGCGATTGCCAAACGCCATAACAAAACCCTTATGATTCACGACCGCGACGCACACGATGATGTTCTTAAAGTGCTACGCGAGGAGGGTGCGCCCGATCAAGTAATCCTCCATTGTTTTTCAGGCGATGAAGTCATGGCAAAAGAATGTGTCGCCTTGGGCTTCATTCTTTCCTTTGCCGGCACGGTTACATTTTCTAATGCGCCGAAATTGCGAGCTGCCTTGTTACAAGTTCCACTAGATCAACTACTGGTCGAGACCGATGCACCGTTTCTCACTCCGTCTCCTTACCGCGGCCGACCAAACGCGCCTTATCTCGTGCCGATCACTATTCGTGCGATCGCTGAGATTCGCGGCGAAGATCCAGAAATAATTGCTGCGGCTGTTAGCGAGAATGCGACGCGGGCATTTGGCCCGTTCTGACCTTTTTGCACCGTGATTCTTTACATATTGTTTGCCACCTCACGCTTAGAGCGATTGGCTCATTCACTATTCTGTAGATAGGTTCCTAGCGTGGATGCTTGTAGGCTCGCGGGCCTTGTGCGGCCTGTCATTCTGGCGCTTCTATTGCCGGTGGCAATCTCGCTAACCGCCCCAGCGGTTTCCGCTAATGAAACGGGATCAAAGGGATCTGAATCAAAGGGTTCGTCGAGCGTCCCCGCAGCGCGTTCGAGTCTGCGATCCATTCTTCCGATGCAGATTCGACTTCCCGAGCAGGTGCGTATATTTGTAGATGGTCGCGTCCGCACACTTAACACAATGGGGATCACGGTTTCTGATGTAGTCAAAGAGGCCAAAATTTCAATGGGTGCCCGTGACCTGATAAATGCTCCGCTACCCACTCGCATCTTTGGCGGACTCCAAATTCGAATCACACGAATAACAGAAGTGCGTTTCTCCAAGCAGATCAAAATTCCTTACACAGTACGGCGGATCCTGAGTCGAAAAGTGCTTGTAGGAACGCGTATTCTCAAGTCTCGAGGTGTATCTGGCCTGGCTGAAGTACGTTCGATTAAAATTTTGGCCGACGGTAAAATTGTCAAGACGACGATCGTGAGTAAGTTAACGATTAAGCCGGCCCATGATGCGCGGGTCATCGTTGGAACTCGACCCCGAACGGTCAATGATTTGAATTGGGCGGCCGTTGCCCAGTGCGAATCGCGTGGAAATCCAAGATCGAGCAATAGTGCAAATGGTTATTACGGGATGTTCCAATTTAGTGTAACGGCGTGGAAGACTGCGGGTGGATCTGGAAACCCAATGGATTATTCTGCGGCTGAGCAATTGATGCGAGCCAAACGCCTCTACCAAATTCGAGGTTGGCGCGCTTGGCCAGTTTGTGGCAAACTCTTTTAGCCCTGATCACCTACGCTGTTGTGCATGGAAGGGCCATCGCAAGTAGCGCTTGGAGCAAGTGAAATTCGTGCGCTTGCCGCCACTCTTGGCATTCGACCGACCAAACGGCTTGGTCAGAATTTTGTTATTGATGCCAACGTGTGTCGGAAAATCGTTCGAATCGCGGGAGTAGAGAAAGAGGATGTCGTTCTCGAAATCGGACCAGGGCTTGGCTCCCTCACGATCGTGTTGCTTCAGACAGGGAGCGAAGTTGTAGCTGTAGAAATTGATACGGCGCTTGCCCAGGCACTCGAACAAACGATGATTAAGCGACTCCCGGAAGAGAGTAAACGACTCACTGTGCTGAACGCAGATGCGCTGCAAATAGAGGCGTTTCCTGGAAAATTACCAACTGTCCTCGTCGCGAATCTGCCCTATAACATTTCAGTTCCGGTTTTGTTGAATGTTCTTGAAAGATTTGACTCTCTTCGCTCTGGATTGGTGATGGTGCAAGCCGAGGTTGCCGAGCGCTTGGCGGCGAAGCCAGGAGATAAGGCATACGGCATCCCCAGCGTTAAGGCGGCATGGTGGGCGAAATTGCACCGAGCGGGTTCCGTGAGCAGGAGCGTTTTTTGGCCGATGCCTAATGTGGATTCTGGCTTAGTCGCTTTTACTCGTCAGACTCCTCCTGTTTGTTCAGTATCTCGGCAAGAGGTCTTCGCCGTGATCGATGCTGCCTTTGCGACGAGAAGAAAGATGCTGAGGTCTGCACTATCTAATTGGGCCGGTTCGCCAGGTCAATCCGAAGCGTTACTTCTCGCTGCAGGGGTGGCACCTACCGTTCGCGGTGAGGAACTAGCACTCAGCGACTTCATCGCCATTGCATCAGCCAAGGCTCGCATAGGGTGAGTGCTATGAAGTCAGTACGCGTCGTCGTCAGAGTTCCGGCGAAGATCAACCTCAATCTTTCAGTGGGGCCACAACGTAAAGACGGTTACCACGACATCGCCACCGTGTATCAAGCGATATCACTTTACGATGAGGTGATCGCACATTTCGGGGCACCGGAAAGCGGTATCACCGTCGCGCTGACCGGCGATTATATTCAAGGTGTTCCAACTGATGAGCGCAATTTGGCCTATCGTGCTGCCGAGATGATCGCGAATGAGATGCGACTTACTCCTGACATTTCGTTGCACATTAATAAATCCATTCCTGTTGCGGCGGGGCTGGCCGGCGGTAGCGCTGATGCGGCCGCGGCGTTGGTCGCGGTCGACCAATTGCTGGGTGCAGACCTTGGACGAGCCCGGCTATCCGAATTTGCCGCCGATATCGGAAGTGACGTGCCGTTCGCCCTTACTGGTGGAACCGCAATCGGTTCTGGCCGAGGAGAGAGGTTATCTCCAGCTCTGGCTAGCGGTGAATACCACTGGGTATTAGTGATCTCAAACCAAGGTCTCTCCACACCTGCGGTTTACGCTGAATGTGACCGGCTCCGTCAGGGTCGCGAAATTTCTGCGCCGCGGATCACCGATGCACTTATGCATGCGTTGCGGAGTGGTGATGCGCCAGCCCTCGGCAAGGCATTGATGAACGATCTTCAATCTGCTGCCTGTTCGCTACGGCCCGCGCTTCGACTTCTGCTTGACGTCGGCGAGGAGTACGGAGCTTTGGGCAGCATCATTTCTGGTTCTGGGCCTACAGTTGCATTTCTTGCCAGAGATGCCGAACATGCTCTCGATCTCACTGTTGCATTAAGTGCTAGCGGAGTGGCTGGCCAAATCTTACGGGCTATGGGTCCAATGCCTGGTGCCCGAATTATCGAAAGTCGTTGATGTGGCTCCTCGCAATCTGATCAATCTTGAATCGGTCTCTAAGTCGTACGGCAAAGATCCGGTACTTCAAGGCATCTCACTGGGTATCGGCGAAGGCGAACGAATTGGAATTGTCGGACGAAACGGCGGCGGCAAAAGCACATTGCTCCGAGTGATCGCAGGTGTGGAATTTGCCGATACTGGACGAGTCACTAGTGGTGGAAATGTGCGAATCGGAATTCTGGCGCAGGAGGACCAGAGCGGCCAGTACGAGACGGTACGTGATTTCGTACTTGGTGATCGGGCAACGCACGAGTGGGCAACGGATGCGCGTATCAGAGAAGTTTTCACGGCTCTTTTTGGTAGTCATGACCAATCCATTTTTGATCGGAAGATTGCACCGTTGTCGGGTGGGGAAAAACGTCGAGCAAGTTTGGCAAGATTGTTAATTGCTGACCTTGACCTACTTTTACTTGATGAGCCTACAAACCATTTAGATGTAGAAGCGGTGGCCTGGCTGGCTTCTCATCTTCGCAGTCGGCGGAGCCTGGCCGTCGCCGTGATTACCCACGATCGCTGGTTCTTGGACGAGGTGAGTGAGCGCACCTGGGAAGTGATCCGCGGTGGCATCGAAGAATATGACGGTGGTTACTCGGCCTACGTGTTGGCTAAAGCGGAGCGCATGCGACAAGCCGCAACCGAAGACGCGCGACGGAAGAACCTTATTCGTAAAGAGTTGGCCTGGCTTCGACGGGGACCGCCAGCGCGAACCACGAAACCAAAATTCCGGATCGATGCGGCGAACCAACTCATTAGTGATGAGCCGCCACCGCGGAATGAAACCGAACTTCTGAGTTTTGCGGGCGCTCGGCTAGGAAGAACGGTTTATGAGACACACGATGCAACCTTGAATTTAGGCGGTCGAGACCTCATTGATCATTTAACTTGGAATGTGGGTCCCGGTGATCGGATTGGAATCGTCGGAATAAATGGATCCGGCAAGACCTCGCTGCTCCGGTTGCTTATGGGAGACGTCAAGCCAGTCGCGGGTCGAATCGTTACCGGCATTACTGTTCAAATTGGCTACCTCTCACAACATCTTGATGAGTTGGATCCAAAATGGCGGTTGCTAGAAGCCGTGGAAGACATTGCGCTGCGCGTGGATTTGGGCAAGGGTCGGGAGTTATCTGCTTCGCAACTTTGCGAACGCCTCGGCTTTGGATCCGACGCGCAGTGGACTCCCGTTGGGGACCTTTCGGGCGGGGAGCGTCGGCGATTACAACTGACTCGGATCTTCATGCGAGGGCCAAACGTGCTTCTTCTTGATGAACCCACTAATGACTTCGACGTAGAGACCCTTGGCGCACTCGAAGATTTGCTTGATGATTTCATCGGCACTCTCCTAGTCGTTTCGCACGATCGTTATTTTCTTGAGCGGGTCTGTGATCGCTTCGTGGGAATGCTCGGTGACGGCTCAGTTCGAGATTTGCCACGCGGAGTGGATGAGTATCTAGAACTCAGAGCCGCATCCCCATTTCAACCGGTGGGTGGGATGGGCACATCTACCAGGGTGTCTTCGGCCGCAGATTTACGTCTGCTACGTAAGGAGATCACGCGCCTCGAACGAGCTATGGAGAAGGTGGATGAGAAGGAGCGAGCCTTGCACGAAAAGTTAACTACCGCTGCTACTGACTTTGCGAGGGCGGCCGAATTGGATGCGCAATTGACTGATTTGATAGCGACGAAGGAAGAACTCGAAGCGGCGTGGCTAGAAGCTGTGGCTCAAGTCGAAGGTTGATTTGCCGAGTCGAACGGGGCGAGCACCGTGCAAAGCATCTGAGCAAGTTGAATTCGTTCGGCCTTGGGGAGTTCGGCGAGCAGCCCCTCTTCGCTCGTTAACAGATCATCGAGAGCGGCATCAACTACTTCCTTACCCGTAGGAGTTAACCGAACGAGAATGCCACGACCATCATTGGGTTCAGGCCGGCGTTCGACGAAGCCAAGTTTTTCGAGTCGATCGATTCGATTCGTCATGGTTCCACTGGTCACCAGAGTTTGTGGCAATAACTGACCTGGCGACAATTCGTAAGGGACGCCATTTCTACGCAATCCCGCAAGAACGTCGAAACCCCATATTTCTAAACCATGTTTAGCGAAGGCGCGCTTGCGTGCACGATCTAAATGACGGGCGAGACGAGTCACTCGCGAGAGAACTTCAAGAGCAGAAACGTCGAGTTCTGGGCGCTCTTTCCGCCACTCGGCAACGATGCGATCTACTTCATCACGCAAAGATTTCATCGCCCTCGTTCGTCGGGATATCTATTGGCGATGAGCTGTGATGTAGCGGAAGATGCTGTAAGTCGTGCAAACCATTCCAGGCGAGGTTAACAAGATGGATCGCCACCTCTTCAATGGACGGTGAGCGAGCCTCCAGCCACCACATTCCGGTCTGCGCCACCATCCCGACCAACATGTTGGCGTAAAGCGGAGCAATTGCCGGATCAAATCCACGTTTGGAAAATTCGCGCACAAAGATGTGCTCAACCTGAGATGCAACATCGCTGATGAGTGTGGCGAACGAACCCGTCTGTGTGCCGAGTGGAGATTCGCGCACCAAGATTCGAAAGCCATCGCTACGGGTGTCGATATAAGTCAGGAAAGCGCGAGCGGCGCCTTCAGCTAGATCGCGGGGGCCGCCAGTTGAAAGACTCGAGGTGATGAGATCAAGGAGGGCACTCATTTCACGATCAACAACGACGGCGTAGAGGCCTTCCTTGCCCCCGAAGTGTTCATAGACCACTGGTTTCGAGACGCCGGCAGCAGCTGCAATTTCCTCGACCGTCGTACCTTCGAGCCCCTTCTCGGCAAAAAGACCCCGGCCAACGTCGATCAATTGAGCTCGTCGCTGGGAACCACTCATCCGGGTTCTTGGACTTGGAGTGCTCACCCCCCTATTGAACGTCAAATTTGAGTCAGCGCCTAAATACGCCACAATTCAGGTTCCGCCATTGTGTAGTGGCTAGCACGACGGCCTTTGAAGCCGTAAGTCCAGGATCGATACCTGGTGGCGGAGCCAGCGGGGGGATCTGCGGAGCCAGCGGGGGAGATCTGCGGAGCCAGCGGGGGAGATCTGCGGAGCCAGCGGGGAGATCGGCGGAGCCGACTAGGGGGTTCTGCGGAGCGAGTGTGATGGCATATCGTTAGAGCGTTAGTGCACCTGACCTTGGGAGCCCGCGATGACCCCCACCGCTGTGATCGTCCTTGCCGCTGGCGAGGGCACCAGAATGCGCTCCGGAACACCGAAAGTGCTCCATTCGATCGCCGGTCGCACCCTTCTTGGCCACGTGGTTCATGCCGCCCTTGATCTCGCGCCGACCCACCTAGCGGTCGTGGTGGGCGCTGGGCGTGAAGAGGTCGAAGCTCACCTCGCGACCCTGGTTCCCTCTGCGCTCGCTGTTTTTCAAAGCCGGCGCGGGGGCACGGGACATGCGACTCGAACCGCGCTTGAAGCACTAGAAAAGTTGCATGGCGAACTATCCGGAATTGTGATCGTCGTCGGTGGAGATACGCCATTGCTTACTGGCTCGACCCTTCGGAAATTACTTGTTGAGGGGGCCGGCTCGGCAGCGGCAGTGCTCACCGCAGAGTTGCCAGACCCTTTTGGTTATGGCCGAATCGTGCGTGACCTGGATGGCTCGCTACTTCGCATCGTCGAAGAGCGCGATGCCGACGAACAGGTCATCGAGATTGAGGAAGTAAATTCTGGTATCTACGCTTTTGATGTCAAAGCACTTCGCGAAGCGTTGAAAACCCTATCGACCGATAACTCTCAGGGAGAAGAGTATTTGACTGAGGCGATCGATCTGATTCGTCGCAACGGCGGGCGAGTTGCCGCGGTGATCAGCGATGATTTTGTCGAGATTCTAGGCGTCAATGATCGAGCCCAACTTGCTGAATGCGGTGCCGTCTTGCGAGATCGAATCAATGATGCGCTCATGCAATACGGGGTCACGATGATGGACCCCACCACCACTTGGATTGATGTCACCGTCGAGGTCGCTCCCGATGTCACACTTCTCCCGGGGTCTGCTCTATTCGGAAATACTCGCGTTGATAAAGGTGCCATTATCGGGCCACGTACGACGCTTATCGATTGCACAGTCGGCGAAGGTGCCGAAGTTGTGGAGTCGACCTGCCGAGGTGCTCACATTGGCGCCGACGCAAGAGTTGGCCCTTATTCATTCTTGCGTCCTGGAACCGATATTGGCCGGGGCGCGAAAGCGGGTGCTTTCGTGGAGATGAAGAATGCCAAACTTGGCGAGGGTGCGAAGGTGCCTCATCTGTCATACGTGGGGGATGCGCGAATCGGAGTGGGCAGCAACATCGGAGCAGCCACAATTTTTGTGAATTACGACGGGGTCGCCAAACACGAGACGATCGTTGGTGATCATGTGCGGATCGGTAGCGACACCATGCTGGTGGCTCCGGTGACGATCGGGGATGGCGCCTATACGGCTGCTGGCTCGGTAATTACTGAGGATGTTCCGGCGGGAGCAATGGGAGTTGGCCGTGCGCGACAGCGGAACATCCTCGGCTGGGTGGTTCGCAAACGCGCCGGGAGCGCGGCTGCACACGCGGCAGAGAAATCAACCGGTACGGTCAATATAACCAGCGAGCAATTGGGAGATGCATGAGTGAAATCAGGTTGACACCTGAAAAGCGACTTCGAGTTTTTTCGGGTCGTGGCTATCCAGAACTAGCCCAGGAGGTCGTCGACGAACTCGGTATCGAATTAACGCCCACTGCGTGTTATGACTTTGCGAATGGAGAAATATTCGTTCGCTTCGAAGAGAGTGTGCGTGGATGTGACGCATTCGTAATCCAGAGCCACACCTCTCCGCTCAATAAGCAGATCATGGAACAACTGATCATGGTGGATGCATTGAAGCGTGCTTCTGCTAAGCGAATTACCGTCGTAATTCCATTTTACGGTTACGCGCGCCAAGACAAGAAGCACCGTGGGCGCGAGCCAATTTCAGCCCGATTGGTAGCGGATCTATTTAAGACAGCTGGCGCTGATCGCTTGATGACGGTTGACCTGCACACGGCGCAGATTCAAGGTTTTTTTGACGGCCCCGTCGACCACTTGTTTGCCTTGCCATTATTAGCGAATTACGTTGGCAGTAAGGTGGATCGTTCGCGCTTGACCATCGTTTCGCCTGACTCTGGTCGCGTGCGCGTCGCTGAACGCTGGAGCGATTTGCTAGGTGGCTGTCCGATCGCCTTCATTCACAAGACTCGTGATCCGCTGGTACCAAATGAATCCACCGTCGGTCGCGTCGTTGGTGATGTGGCTGGGCGAACTTGTGTGGTAATTGACGACATGATCGATACGGCAGGCACAATCAGCAAGGCTGTAGATGCGCTGATCGAAGGAGGAGCCACGGAAGTGATGGTTGCCGCCACTCATGGTGTGCTTTCAGGCCCAGCGGTGGAACGCCTAAGCAAATCGCGAGTAAGCGAAGTTGTGATAACCAACACGCTACCGATCCCGGCCGAGCGTCGATTCGAAAAGCTCACCGTTCTTTCGATTGCCCCATTGATAGCCAGAGCCATCACTGAGGTATTCGGCGATGGCTCAGTTACGAGTCTTTTTGATGGCCAATCCTGAGCGGACTCGCCGTTCAAGGTGAGGCGTCCCGCCGCTCACGGCTAGGGCGATTTTCCGGACCGGGCTCGCGTGCGGTACCTTTACGACCTGCTCCGGCGAGGGAGGGCTAGCCCTCCGTTATCGACGCGGTGGACGCTAATTGCGCCCTTCGCTGGCGCATCGTCCAGATCCGCGAACCGAATGAGAGCAAGCAAATGGCTGAGGTAAAGATCACCGCTACAACGCGCACCGAATTCGGCAAGGGCGCTTCTCGACGCACTCGGGTTGCTGGACAGGTCCCGGCCGTTATCTACGGTCACGGTTCGACCCCTCGTCACATCACACTCCCTGCCCATGAGTTGATGCTCGCGCTCAAAAACTCAAACGTACTTCTCGATCTTCAGATTGGTGCAGAGACACAGCTCGCTCTTCCCAAGGCTGTTGTTCGCAATGCAATCAAAGGAAATCTTGAGCACCTCGACCTCGTTGTTGTAACCCGAGGCGAAAAAGTAATTGTTGATGTTTTCGTGCATGCTTCAGGTGAATTCGACCGCGACGGCATTCTTGAGCACGTAAACAACACGATCCAAGTTGAAGCCGATGCCAGCAAGATCCCATCGGAATTACTTTTGGACATTACAGGCCTTGCCTCTGGAAACTCCGCGACCGCAGGAGAGGTGGTTCTGCCGGCCGGAGTTACCTTGGTTTCGCCTGCTGATCTGGTTGTGGTTCACGTCGGCCATCGACCAACTAGCGATGGCACTGAAGTGGTTGCAGAAACTGAAGCGGCTGCCGAAGTGGCCGAACCCGTCGACGCATCCTGACCCAATCTGACCCAATATGGCTGATGATGCGCGTTGGCTCGTCATAGGTCTTGGTAATCCTGGTCTTGAATATGCCGCGACACGTCACAATTCTGGATATATGGTCGTCGACGAACTTGCCTTAAGAGTTGGTGGCAAATTTTCCTCGCACAAGTCCCGCGCCGATGTTCTTGAAGGACGAGTGGGCGTTGGCCACGATGCGCCGGCGGTTATCCTGGCAAAATCGAGGACCTACATGAATGAATCGGGTGGCCCCGCGAGCGCACTGGTCTCCTTTTTCAAAATTTCTCTTGATCATTTAATTGTGATTCACGATGAACTTGATCTCCCATTCGAGACCCTGAGGATCAAAGATGGTGGCGGCGACAATGGCCACAATGGCTTAAAAAGCCTTACTAAATCATTGGGTTCGGCGAACTACCTGCGTGTTCGGATCGGGATCGGTCGGCCCCTTGGGTCTCAAGATCCCGCAGATTTTGTGCTGAAGCCTTTCAGTAGCGTCGAGCGCAAAATACTTCCGCTGACGATTGATCGTGCCGCCGACGCGGTAGAGGCGTTGTTGCGTCTTGGACTTGATGAGACTCAGCAACGCTTTAACTAAACTCAGCCAGTGTTTCGTAGCCCTGCAACGATGCCATTGATTGTAAGCAAATGTGCCCTGCTCAATTGTGGGTCGACAGGGAGGCTAGTTTTTTCTCTATCGCGAATTCGCTTAAGCAATGAAACTTGCAGCAAGTGCAATGGCGTCAGGTAGGCGTCCCTGACGCCCAAGGTACGAGCGAGAATCGGTTGGGCGGCCAGGATGCTCGACTGATTTGTAAGGCGCAGGACCTCGGAGACGGTCAATTCAAATTCGGCTTCGATCATCTCGAAAATTCCATGTAAAGCCGGGTCCACCAAAGATTCGACGTAGTGCTTTGCGATTTTTAGGTCGGTTTTTGCAGCGGTCATTTCAACATTACTTATGAAGGTGCGAAAGAAGTGCCACTCGTCAAGCATTTGATTCATAATTGGTTGAAGTCCAGCCGCTCGCGCAGCAGCCAAGCCAGTTCCCACGCCGTACCAGCCTGGGACGATCTGTCTTGACTGTGTCCAACCAAAAACCCAAGGAATTGCGCGTAAACCGGATAGGTCATCATCAGAGCCAGGTCGATGTGTGGGTCGCGATCCCAGATGCAGATCACCCAACTGCTCGACTGGCGTTGAACTCATGAAGTACTCAGGCAGACTCGGCTGATTAATCAATTTTCGATAGGCAGAAAAGGAAGAATCGCTAATCAAATCCATGCATGAATCCCAGCGGGAAAGCGCATCTGCGCTCTGTCTTGGCGCTCGGTGTAAGACCGTTGCTTCAAGTGCAGCTGCCAAAACTAGTTCGACATTTTCGCGAGCAAGAATGGGCAGCGAATATTTATCGCTGATTACTTCTCCTTGTTCAGTTAATTTTATTTCGCCATCGAGGGAGCCCCAAGGAAGGGCGAGGAGCGCGTCGTAGGTTGGGCCGCCACCTCGCCCCACACTGCCTCCACGACCATGAAAGAGCCGCAAGCGAACGCCATAGCGCATTGCGACATCTCGAAGTCGCCGCTGGGCTCGGTGAATCTCCCACTGGCTACTGGTGATGCCGGCGTCTTTATTGGAATCAGAATATCCAAGCATTACTTCTTGTACGTCACCACGGAGGTGTACAAGTTTGCGATACGACGGATCTGCTAGGAGGGCGTCAAGAATATCATCGGCCGATCGCAGCTCTGCGATGGTTTCAAGAAGTGGAACAAAACCAATATGCGCGAAAGGTTGCTGCCCATGCAGGTCGATTAACCCAGCTTCTCTGCCGAGAATTACGGCAGCGAGTAAATCGTCGGCGCCGCGCGTCATAGAAATGATGTATGACTCGATTACATTGGGACCAAATCGGGCTAGCGCATCCGTGATTGTCACGAACGTGTCAAAAGTATTCATTCCTCTTTGATCGAGTCGAATGGGCTGAGTTGCTAGCGGTCGTCGTCCACCGAGTTCATGTTTCAAAAGTGCAAATCGCTCTTCACGCGTGAGCAATTTGTAAGGCGTTGAAGATTCGCCGGTGTGATCAATTAACTGTGAAAGCGCATGATGGTGAGCATCGGCGTGCTCTCGAATGTCTAGCGTTGCGTGGTGCAAACCGAAGGCACTCACAGTACGCACGAGTCGCTCGAGCGAACCAGTTGCAACCAATCCTCCCTTATGAGCAAGGAGCGACTCACGCATCAAAATGAGATCAGCCAAAAATTCGGCCGAGTCCGCATAATCTCGCCCTGGGGAATGCGGCAGACGTCGCGCATGTCGATCACGAGTTAATAAAAGTCGGTGCCTGATACAGGTCGCTTTCAATCGATAAGGTTCTTCGACGTTAAGTCTGCGATAACGCGGCTCGACTTCGGGCAGGTTTTCCAGGTCCAGCGTCAGTGAGGCAATGAGTTCCTTAGAAACTCCCGAGATTCGGGTGGATACCGAAATTGCCTGACGCAATTCGTCAATGGCTTCCACGGCGACTCGGATTGCGTGCCCCACCTGTAGGACGATGGTGTCTGAGGTTACCTTCGCGGTCACGTTTGGGTTGCCATCGCGATCGCCGCCAATCCACGAGCCGAAGGTAAGTGGCCTGGCAGTCGGTGAAAGATTTACTCCAAGGCGACCCAGTTCGGCGGCAAATGCGTCGAGAACCTCTGGCACGGTTTCGCGATAGAGATCGTCGAGGTAATAGATAGCGTTCATGGCCTCGTCGAGTGGCTCAGGACGGCCTAAACGCAATTCATCGGTCTGCCATAGGAGATCCACCGCTTCGGCAAGTCGCTTTGCGCGGGTCGAGGAGTGTGGCTTGTCGAGCAATCGAGCAATGGTCGCTAACTTGCTTAAGACCGACCGTCGTGCAGCCTCCGTCGGATGCGCGGTGAAGACTGGCCTTATTGCCAGAACTTCCACCCAGGCTTGAACTTCTTCGGTACTAGCTCCTGATTCTTGGATGCGGTCGATGGTTTGGGCCAACCAAGATCCTTTTTGCGCACGTTCGAAAGAAAGTGTTCGCGCACGGTGTACTTGCTCGGCGATATTGGCCAACTGAAAGTAGTTACTAAAGGCGCGCGCAAGAGTAATGCTGGTTTCAATGTCTATTTTGCTAAGCAATTGGGCGCCATCGCCGATCGCCTTGCTTTCGCGCGTGATCTTACGAACTTTTTCGACTAGCTCCAGTAAGGCTGCTCCTCCCTGGCGCACGAGGGTCTCACCGAGAAGATCGCCAAGCTGACGTACGTCGACCCTGAGTGTTGAATCGCCGTCTTCACCAGTCAGTAGCGGCACTAGTGGCGCTTGATCCTTTGTGGCGGACACTCATCGCTCCATATCCAGTTCGGATTCCCTTTGGCCCGGACGGCGCTGTCCGGGAATAGTCTCCCAGATACCTCACTCATCGCCTAGACGCCTAGAATTGACGACGAACCTCACTTTCTGGTCGCACCGGAACTGAATTTGGGGATTTTTGGCTTGTCTAGGAAGGAAAAATGAGCGCTTTCCCCGGGTCAGAGTTGGTTTCTGCGAACCTGGCCGCCCTCGTTCCGATACTAATCAAGGAACCGGGTTTGTTTGAGGCAATGTCGGAGATCGGGCGAGCCGAAAAGTATGAAATTACCGCCGCACCTTCGGTCTATCCGTTCATCGCGGCTGCCGTTGCAAGCAGGACTCCATTGCTACTGGCTACCGCGACCGGTCGGGAGGCCACCGATCTTGCGATTGCCTTGCGCGCCTTTATCTCGCCAAGTGAAGTTGTCGTATTTCCTGCCTGGGAGACTTTGCCGCACGAGCGCTTGAGCCCGCGCAGCGACACCGTAGGTGAGCGTTTGAGCGTCTTACGTCGGCTCACACATCCTCAAGAAGGCCGGATTCGAGTCGTAGTCGCACCCATCCGGGCGATTCTGCAGCCTTTCGTACGCGGGCTCGGCGATTTACCACAAGTGAGAGTTTCGGCCGGTGACGAGATACCACTCGATGCATTGGTGCGTGAGTTGGCTGCTGCTGCCTATGTTCGGAGCGAATTGGTCGAACGACGCGGTGAATTTGCAGTTCGCGGTGGCATTGTCGATGTCTTTCCACCCACCGAAGAGCATCCGTTGCGCCTTGAGTTTTGGGGTGATCGGATTGAAGAGATTCGTTATTTCAAAGTTGCCGATCAACGATCACTAGAGGTCGCTCAGGACGGATTGATCGCACCGCCGTGCCGAGAGTTGCTTCTCACGGATCAGGTTAAGGCGCGCGCCAAAGCGTTGCTCAACACTTATCCATTTCTCGTCGATGTGCTTGGCCGGGTCAGCGAAGGCATTGCCGTTGAAGGGATGGAATCGTTAACACCGGTGCTGGTAGATGAAATGGAGTTGCTCTTCGACGTGATGCCAAAGGGTACGCACCTGCTGCTCTGCGATCCTGAACGAATTCGCACTAGGGCGGCGGATCTCGTCGCTACCGGCGAAGAGTTCCTAGATGCGTCGTGGGCCAATGCGGCGGCCGGCAACTCGACTCCCATTGATCTGGGGGCAAGTTCATATCGATCTCTGGCTGAGTTGAGTGAGCATGCAGCATTACGTGGTATTCCCTGGTGGACGTTGACTCCATTTGACGCGGGCGATGCGGGTGAAGGGAATGTCCACAGCACCCTCCAACCGGTTGAGCCGTATCGGGGCAATGTAGACAAAGCGTTGTTAGATATTAAGAATTACGCCAGCAACCAATGGCTAACTCTTGTTCTCACGCAAGGACACGGTCCGGCCCAGCGGTTGGTTGAACTTTTTAAAGCAAACGAGATTCCAGCACGCCTTGCGACGTCAAACGAATTGAATCTCGAGCCTGGCGTCGTGGTTGTTACGACAGCATCGCTCGAATCCGGGCTGGTTGCGCCCCTTTTGAAATTGGCTGTGATCACCGAATCTGATATCGCGACTCAACGTGGGTCAACTAAGGATTTACGAAAGATGCCTTCGCGCAGACGAAATGTTGTAGACCCACTGCAACTGCGGCCGGGTGATTATGTGGTTCATGAACAGCATGGTGTTGGACGATTCGTCGAAATGGTTCAACGCACAGTCGCGGGGGCAATGCGCGAGTATTTGGTGATCGAGTATGCGCCAAGTAAACGGGGGCACCCAGCCGATCGACTTTTTGCGCCCACTGATTCGCTTGATCTGATCACCCGATACGTCGGTGGCGAAGCGCCAACCCTGCACCATATGGGCGGTGCGGATTGGCAGAAGGCCAAGGGACGAGCAAAGAAGGCAGTTCGTGAAATTGCGGGCGAACTAATCAGGCTTTACGCGGCTCGCACTAGCGCCCCCGGTTTTGCATTCTCCCCAGATACACCTTGGCAACGTGAACTGGAAGACGCTTTTGCCTTTGTCGAAACACCGGACCAACTGGGGACGATTGAAGAAGTGAAAGCGGATATGGAAAAGCCATATCCGATGGATCGCATCGTCTGTGGCGACGTTGGATATGGCAAGACTGAGATCGCCGTTCGCGCCGCGTTCAAGGCGGTTCAAGACAGTAAACAAGTCGCGATCTTGGTGCCAACGACATTGCTCGTGCAGCAGCATTTAAATACTTTCACGGAAAGATATTCGGGTTTTCCCGTGAAGGTGGCGGGACTTTCTCGTTTTCAAAGTGCGAAAGAGTCTGCCGAAATTTTGGCGAATTTAGAATCCGGTCGAGTCGATGTAGTCATCGGAACGCACCGATTGCTGTCTAAGGATGTGAAATTCAAAGATCTTGGGCTTGTTGTGGTTGATGAGGAGCAACGATTCGGAGTCGAGCACAAGGAGGCACTAAAGCATCTGCGAGTCCATGTCGATGTGCTATCAATGTCAGCAACGCCGATTCCGAGAACTTTGGAAATGGCGGTTAGCGGCATCAGAGAGATGTCCACGATCACCACCCCGCCAGAAGAACGTCATCCAGTCCTCACATACGTTGGGCCCTACCAAGAAAAGCAGATCGGCGCTGCCATTCGTCGCGAGTTACTGCGCGATGGCCAGGTCTTCTACATTCACAATCGGGTTGAATCCATCGAGAAAACTGCAATCAGATTGCAAGATCAGATTCCCGAGGCACGGATTCGGGTTGCACATGGGCAGATGAATGAAGACGCACTCGAAAAGGTGATCGTCGCATTTTGGGAGAAGGAATTTGATGTTTTGGTATCGACGACGATCATTGAAAGTGGCATCGATATTGCAAATGCGAACACCTTGATTGTTGAAAGAGCTGATCGATTTGGGCTTTCACAACTTCATCAGATCAGAGGGCGAGTGGGGCGTGGTCGCGAACGCGCCTATGCATATTTCCTCTACCCCGGAGAACAACCGCTGACTCAATTGGCACACGATCGTCTTTCAACGATCGCAGCCAACACCGACCTGGGCGCCGGCATGCAAATTGCCATGAAAGATCTGGAGATCCGCGGAGCCGGCAATCTTCTCGGTGGCGAACAATCCGGTCATATCGCTGACGTTGGATTTGATCTTTATATGCGAATGGTTGGAGAAGCTGTTTCTGAGTACAAGGGTGAGCCGAGTCAAACGCCTGAATGCAAGATCGACCTGCCAATTGAGGCTCACCTTCCGCATGAGTACATCCCAGTTGAACGGCTCCGTCTTGAGGCCTACCGACGCCTGGCCGCGGCCGTTGATAGTGCCGAGATAGCCGATCTTCGTACTGAGTTAATCGATCGTTTTGGAAACATCCCTGAGCCTGTTACCAATTTGTTCGCGGTGGCGGAATTCAGACTGGTTGCTAAGGCCGCTGGACTTCGTGAAGTCATCGCCCAAGGTGCCACCGTCCGCTTCTCGCCCGTGGTCTTGGCGGAATCGGCATCGTTGCGCTTGGGTAGGCTGTACCCAGGATCGGTTATGAAGACGACCGCCAAGATCCTGCTAGTCCCGAGAGGTAAATCTCCTCTTGGCGCTCGTGGGACCCCCGAAGGGGACATCTTGAGTTGGGCGAGCAGAGTAATCGCAGCCATAAAGTGATTTACGAGCCAGCCAACGGCGAGGAGAGATCGTGAAGATTTTTGGATGGAGTCGCCGTGGGCGCGCCTCCGGGATCGTCAGTGTGTTCGCCTTGATGGCTCTTGGACTCAGTGCGTGTTCTTCATCGGTAGGCGTGGCCGCGACCGTTGGGGATCAGAAAATCACCATCGATCAAGTACAGGCCAGCGTCAATTCGATTAACGCGGCCCGCAAGGCCGCGGCGCTACCTCCTGACCCAAAGGCTGCCGATTTGCCCCGCAACCAACTCCGATTTCTTCTGCTGAGCGCTTTGCTAAAAGAAGCGGCGACGAAAAAAGGCATCAAGATTTCGCAAAGTGACATAGATGCAAGGCGTAAAGCCATCGTCGATCAATTGGGTGGCGAATCAAAACTTCCGAACGCGCTCGCCAATGCTGGAATCGCACAGGGCGACTTTGCTCTTTATTTGCGCGATGTGGCCTTCGAAGAAAAAATTGGAGCCGACGCCGCTCCTGGCGCACCAGGTGGTGCCGCGGGTGATCAACAACGCGGAGCGGCAGTCCAAGCATCCGTGCTTGAGGCTGGTCGCAGGTCAAAGGTGAGCGTCAATCCGCGCTACGGAACTTGGGATGCTTCGAAAGCGAACATTGTCGCCGTGGATACAACTGGTGGCACGGTCAAGAAATAGCGAACCTGCATATGCCTACTGGAGAACGCCTTCTCGAATTAGTCGCAGTTATGGATCGACTGCGATCGCCAGGCGGCTGTCCCTGGGATGCAGAACAGACTCACCAATCGCTGCTTACATACTTGTTAGAAGAGGCCCATGAGTTGGTCGAGGCGATCGAAGGCAATGATCGCGCGAGTTTTAAAGAAGAGTTGGGGGATGTACTTCTCCAGGTCGTTTTTCATGCTCGGATTGCAAGTGAAGACAAACGTGCACCATTTGACATCGACGCGGTCGCAGATGGTTTGATCATCAAGTTAATCGCGCGCCATCCACACGTTTTTGGGGATGTACACGCCGAGACCTCCGAAGACGTCGCCCAGAATTGGGAGCGGCTAAAGGCCGCTGAAAAAGGTAGAACTTCGGCTGTTGATGGCGTACCGATGGGACAGCCTGCACTTCTTTTGGCTGCCAAGTTGATGCACCGGGCAAGTCGCCATGGTGTTGAAATTCCAGTTTCTGACGAGATCACAATCGGGAAGGAAATCACCGCGGAGAGCGTGGGGGAACTCTTGCTACGCGTGGTCGCGCTGGCCGATCGGAATGGAATTGATGCCGAGGCGGCACTGCGAAGTGCGGCGCGCAGGTACGCGGAGGAGGTAAAGGCGGTCGAGCAGACTTAAGGCAGACCGTAAACTAGGGGGAACCCGAACTTAGGAGCAGTTGTGGCGAGCATTGAAGCCATTATCGCGCGCGAGATTCTTGACTCACGTGGAAACCCAACCGTCGAGGTGGAAATAATCCTGGACGATGGCACGCTCGCTCGTGCTGCCGTTCCGAGTGGAGCTTCAACCGGCGCCTTCGAGGCGGTGGAACTGCGCGATGAGGATAAATCCCGCTATGGCGGCAAAGGAGTTCTGCGCGCGGTCGAAGTCATCGAGGAGGAGATCGCGCCTGCCTTGATCGGGTACGAAGCCGACGATCAACGATTGATAGATCAGGAGATGATTGATCTCGATGGCACTCCGAATAAATCAAAACTTGGAGCTAACGCAATCCTTGGTGTTTCACTCGCAGTAGCAAAGGCCGCCGCCGATAGCGCTGGCCTTTCTTTCTTCCGCTACATCGGCGGACCAAATGCACACACACTTCCCGTTCCCATGTTCAACATACTCAACGGTGGCGCGCATGCAGATACGAATGTTGATATTCAAGAGTTCATGGCTGCCCCAATTGGCGCCGCAACATTCCGCGAAGGACTGCGCTGGGGTGCCGAGGTCTATCACGCGCTCAAGTCAGTGCTCAAAAAGCGTGGACTAGCTACTAGCGTCGGCGATGAAGGTGGATTTGCTCCGAATCTTGAGAATAATCGTGCGGCGCTCGATCTCATTCTTGAGGCAATTACCCTCGCTGGCTTCAAGCCGGGCACAGATATTGCATTGGCCTTGGATGTGGCGGCGACTGAATTCTTCAACGACGGCAAATACACCTTCGAAGGGCAGAAGCGAACCAGCGATCAGATGATCGAGTACTACACGTCGCTGGTTGACCAATACCCTCTCGTTTCGATCGAAGATCCACTTGCAGAAGATGATTGGAACGGCTGGGTGCAATGCAACGCTGCGCTCGGAGCTCGGGTGCAAATTGTTGGCGATGATCTCTTTGTCACCAATCCGAAGCGGATCGTTAAGGGAATTGAGTTAGGTGCCGCAAATGCCTTACTTGTAAAGGTAAATCAGATTGGAACGCTTACTGAAACCCTTGATGCAGTCACCCTTGCCCATCGAAGCGGTCTTCGCTGCATGATGAGTCACCGCTCTGGCGAAACTGAAGATGTAACGATTGCCGACCTGGTGGTAGCCACTGATTGTGGCCAGATCAAGAGTGGTGCCCCCTCGCGCAGCGAACGAGTAGCAAAGTACAACCAACTTCTTCGAATTGAAGAGGAATTGGGCGACGCCGCACGCTATGCAGGTTGGGGCGCATTCCCGCGCTTCAAGGCGTGAAAGGACGCGTTAACGGCCTTAACGGCCTGAACGCCAGAGCGGTCGCGCTGGCGGTGGTGTTCTTTGTGCTTGCCCTTGTGTTAGCCGCGCCAGCTCAACGTTATTTTGCCCAGCGAGCGCAGATTTCGGCACTGCAACATCAATTGACGGCAAGTGAACGTCGAGTTGCGCAAGCCACAATTGATCTCGGACGCTGGCGCGACCCCGCTTACATCAAGACGCAGGCAAGAGCCCGGCTCCATTTCGTCATGCCAGGTGAGACTCAATACATAGTGATTGATTCAAGTAAGCCTGCCATGGTGGCCTCATCTAGCGCGGCGATCGCGACGAACCTTCCTGCCCAAGCGTCTTGGTACGAGCGATTGATCTCTTCGGTTCAGTTGGTGGCAAATGTTGGAACTGCATCCCGATGAATCGCGAAACATCTCCCGTTACTGCTGAAGATACCGAGTCAATTCGACGCCAACTAGGACGCCCCCCTCGCGGCGTCCACGCGATTGCCCATCGTTGTAAATGTGGCAAGCCCGACGTGGTCGAGACGGTGCCACGCCTTGCTGATGGCACCCCGTTTCCCACTTTTTATTATGCAACTTGTCCAAAGTTGACGGGGGAAATTTCGACACTCGAATCAAGTGGGTTGATGGCTGAAATGAATGCCGCACTTGAGTCTGAGCCAGAACTTGCCGGTGCCTACCACGCGGCACATGATGATTACCTTGCCGCCAGGGCCGCTCTGCAAATATCGGTACCGGAAATTGAGGAAATTTCAGCGGGTGGGATGCCAAACCGAGTCAAATGTCTGCATGTTTTGGTCGCGCATTCGCTAGCGGCCGGGCCTGGTGTCAATCCTTTGGGCGATCGGGCTTTGGCACTTCTTCCTGATTGGTGGCGACCCAGAGTATGCGGGTAGCCGCTATCGACTGTGGCACGAACTCCATACGGCTGCTAATTGCCGATATAGATGTACAGGATCGAACTTTTGTTGAAGTCACAAGGCAGATGCGCATTGTTCGCCTTGGAGAAGGAGTAGATCGAACGGGCAAATTCGCGTCGGTGGCAATCGATCGAACTCTTGAAGTTGTGGAACAGTACGCATCAGAAATCGCTCACTACCGGCCGAGTGCTCTGCGATTCTGTGCGACCAGCGCCTCCCGAGATGCGAGCAATGTGGGCGTATTTTTTGACGGGGTCGAGTCGATCTTGGGAACCTCCGCTGAAGTCATCAGCGGAATCGAGGAAGCGCATTTAACTTTTATTGGTGCCACGAGAGAACTTTCCCTCGACCAGGCACCTTTTCTCGTCGTCGATATCGGTGGCGGGTCGACTGAGTTTGTTTACGGAACACGCGACGTCGAAGCTGCTGTCAGCGTAAATATTGGTTGCGTACGAATGGCCGAACGACATTTTCACACCGATCCGCCGAGCCAGAGTGAATTGAACGAAGCGAGAGCTGACATCGACGAAGCAATCGCGCGGGCGCGGGTTACCGTGCCAATTACAGAGGCGAAAACGCTCGTGGCAGTGGCTGGTACCGCCACAACTGTTGCCGCAGCCGCTCTTAATCTTCCCAACTACGACCCGGCATTATTACATTTGAGCCGAACTACCATGGCCCAAACCCAAGCGGTTGCAAGTACGTTCGCGCGACTTGATCACGCACAGCGATCGCTACTTCCATATCTCCATCCCGGCCGAGTGGATGTGATCGCGGCCGGTGCGCTCGTTTTATCTCGCGTGCTCGAAGTCACCGGAGCTTGCGAATTCGTGGCAAGTGAACACGACATTCTGGATGGAATAGCGTGGGGCCTAGCAGAAGGAGAAATGCATCATGGAAGCTAACGTTCACTTCCCGAGTAATGGTGGGGAATGCGCTGGATACTTAGCGATTCCAGAGGGCGGATCAGGTCCTGGGGTTATTGTGATTCAGGAATGGTGGGGTTTGGTCGGGCACATCACCGAGATAGTCGATCGCCTTGCCGCTTCTGGGTTTGTGGCCCTAGCACCAGATTTGTATCACGGTGCCGCAACGACCGAGCCTGACCAAGCGCGTCGGCTTTTGATGGGAATGGCAATGGATACGGCTGCCGCCGATATTTCAGGCGCTGCGCAATACCTGACTTCCCTGCCCAGCAGCGCTAGCGACCACATAGGCGCAGTCGGTTTCTGCATGGGTGGTTCGCTGGCGCTATGGAGCGCCACGCTCGCACCTCAAATTGTCGCCAGCGTCGCCTTTTATCCGGGGATTCCGTGGGAACGGATGGCTCCAAAATGGCAGAATTACCAAGGGAAAAATGCGATCATCCACTGCAGCGAATCGGACGGGACTTCAATGGCTCCAGGAATTCAATTAGCGCGAACTTCCATCGAAGCCGCTGGTGGGCAAGTAGAACTTTTTGATTATCCTGGAACTCATCATGCTTTTTTTAACAGTGATCGGCCAGATGTGTTCGATCCAAAAAGCGCGGACTTAGCGTGGGATCGTACTGTTGAATTCCTTCGGAAAAACTTGGTGTGAGCCCAGAAACTTTTTCCTGGCCACACGATCCGGCAACCTCAGCGACGCCGATCGCGACGAGTGCGCTTGAAGTTCGAGAGCTGGCTGCCGGAACGCAAACACTCAGGATTCTGGATGCCCGTATCAGCGTTTGTCGGGCGTGCCCGCGTTTGGTGGCGTGGCGCGAGGAAGTGGCAGTGCAGAAGCGACGTGCCTTTATTGACGACGAATACTGGGGGAGACCAATTTTTGGATTTGGTCCCATTGATGCTCGCGTTGTGATCGTAGGATTAGCGCCCGCTGCGCACGGTGGAAACAGAACCGGACGCATTTTCACGGGTGACGAATCGGGAAACTGGTTATTCGCTTCGCTCAATCGCCTCGGGTTAGCGAGAACGGGTACAAGCACCAGCGTGTTCGACGGCCAGGCTCTAATAAACACTCGGCTACTTGCGGCGGTGCGCTGTGCGCCTCCGGATAACGCGCCAACGACTCTGGAACGCGATACGTGCCGTCCTTGGCTTGCGAGAGAGTTAGCGTTACTCACCGAGGCGAAAGTTTACGTGGCACTCGGTGGTTTCGCGTGGGCTTCGCTTCTGGCGACTCTTGAACAAATTCCTAAACCAAAGCCGAAATTTGCGCACGGCGCGAGAGTGGATTTAGGGGACGGACGCTTTTTATTAGCCTCTTATCACCCGAGTCAACAGAACACTTTCACCGGCAGATTGACTGAAGAAATGCTCGATGATGTGCTAGGTGCCGCGGCGAGCCTTATCACCGGGTAGATTTACCGGTGAGCCCCTGTAGTCCAGCGGTAGAGACAAGCGACTTAAAATCGCTCCAGCGTGGGTTCGAATCCCACCGGGGGTACGGCCAAAGTAAAGCGGAGTGAAGGAGTCAAGATGGAAAGTTCCAACCCAGTCCTAGGCAGAGCCTTTAGTAAAGAGGGCTTCGCCAAGTTCGAAGATACCTACGCTGGTCCGAGCGCAACCCCGCTTGAGACCGGTCGGATGACGATTGACGATGTTGTAACGAAGACCGCACTGCTTCTGGCCGTTCTCGTCGTCACCGCTGGTTTGGCATGGAAGTTGAACCTGAGCGGCGGCATCCTCATGGCCGGATTGATCGTTGGCTTCATCTTGGCGATGGTCAACACCTTCAGCAAATCAGTACAGCCGGTGCTCGTAATTGCCTATGCGATCTGCGAGGGTCTGGTCGTTGGGGTTATCAGTCATCTCTACAACAATCTTTACAACGGCATCGTGAGCCAAGCAATTATTGGAACCGTTGCCGCTTTTGGCGGGATACTTTTCTTATATTCAAGTGGGAAATTGCGAGCAACTCCCCGTTTTACAAAAATGCTTATGGGGGCTGCGATTGGGTACCTCATTCTCGGCATTGCAAGTCTGATCGCCAGTTTTGCCGGAGTCGGCAATGGAATGGGTTTCTACGGTGTGCACGGGATTGGACTGCTTCTTGCAGTTGGCGGCGTTGCACTCGCGAGTTTCTTCTTCGTTCTCGATTTTGATCAGATTCAAAAAGGCGTCCAAGCCGGTGTGCCAGAACGCGAATCCTGGCGAGCATCTTTTGGGCTGCTAGTAACACTTGTCTGGCTATATCTTGAGATCTTGAGATTGTTGTCGATCTTGCGTCAAGATTAATTTCACCTAGCGCAGATGTGATTTCCGAGTCTCGCGAAGGCGCAACGCCATAATCAATGCTGGGATCAGAATTAGCGGCGCAGTGGCAAAGGCTGCTTGGTAGGAGAGGCGGTCAGCTAACCAACCGGCAACCAGTGGCCCGAGGATGCTGCCGAAATCGCTAGACATCTGGAAAAGGGCAATTACCTGGCCGCCACGCCCATGCAGAATGTCGCCTACCACTGCTGCAGGCGTCGTGCCAAAGAAGGAACCTGCAACACCCGTAAGACCCATTGCCACAACGACAAGCGCGATATTTGGCGACCACGTGAGCAGCAGAAACGCAACGATTGCGGTGACTATGCCAAAGAGGAGCGCTGGCCTGCGTCCCTTAGAATCTGAATACTGCCCAGCGGGTAAAAGTGTTATCGCCCCGGCGATAGAGGCCACCGTGAATCCGATCCCAGTCCAAGCCGTAGAAACCTTCAGGTGTTCGGTGATAAAAAGCGGAATGAGCGAGGCACGCATTCCAAATATCGTCCAACCAAGCGCGAACGAACAGACCAGCGCAGTTAGGTAGGACTCCATCTTGAGTGCCTCGCGCAGGCTCGTGTGGGTGACCTGCTCACGTGCGGCGATATCAACACCACTTTTGGCCGAAAGGCGAGAGTGCGAGAGAAACACCGCCGCGATTAACCCAGCAACAGTGAGACTCAAGGCATAGACGAAGAAAGGCGCCCTGAGCGAAATGGTCGCGAGAACTCCGCCTATGGCGGGACCGGTAATCCCACCGATCAAGAATCCGCTTTGATAAATTGATTGAGCTCGCCCGCGTTGGTCGTCGGGGACGATTCGGAGTAGTAGTGAGGCCGCGGAGATGGTGAACATCGACGAACCGATTCCGCCGAGAGAACGAAATAGTAATAACTGCGGATATGTCTGTGCCAGACCAGCAAGTGCGCTCGAGGCGGCGACAATTGAGACACCGACTGCGAGTACCAGTCGTTCGCCAAATTTATCCACCAAACGTCCGCCAAAGAGCCCGGTAGCAAGACGCATAAAAGCAAAGGTGCTTATCACTGCGCCCGCTGCTGCGTGACTAACGCCAAAAGATCGGGCGAATAGCGGGATAGCGGGAACAACGACGCCAAAACCGATTGCAACGGAGAAGGAAACGGCAGTTAATACCGCTACCTCGCGCGGCAATTGGTCAAAGTTGCCTCGCCAGCGAATCAGTTTCAATTGAGTAGCGCTTCGCTCCGATCGGCGGCATGATCATCGTTAGATTTCAACTTCAATTCCTTAAGTGTGAAGGCTAAGAAAAAAGCCAGCGCGGTTATCGGGGCAGCCACCAAGAAGACGTCCGCGAACGAGTTCACAAAGCCTTGAAGAACGGTGTGGCGAATTACGGGCGAAAACGTCTTTAACACTGCAGTGTTGTTCTGGACTTTTGCCACTTTCGCCGGATCAAAACCAGCGAGTGCGGTTGGATTGTGGATGGCGAGATTGGCGAAACCATCCTTGAGGTGGATCGTGAGGCGGCTGGCAAGAACTGACCCGAAAATTGCCACCCCAAAGGCCGATCCCAGAGAACGGAAGAAGGTGTGGGCACTAGTGGCGATACCCATGTGTTTGAAGTCGATCGAATTCTGAACCGCGATGACCAGGGTCTGCATCGAGAGGCCAAGACCGAGGCCAATCAGAAGTTCGTAGCCCGCCAACTCCCAGAAGGAAGTGCCGATGCCGAGACGTCTCATCAAGATGATCCCGATCGTCATCAAACCGGTTCCAATGATTGGATATTTTTTGTATTTCCCATATTTAGAAATCCATCTACCGCTAGTGATGGAAGCCGTCAGGATTCCGAGCATGAAGGGGATCAATTTCAAACCTGCGGTCATAGCGGTTGATCCTTGAACGACCTGCAGGAATAACGGAATCATGATAATCGCGCCGAACATCCCGGCACCGATGATGAAGGCGATACCAGCAGCGGTTGAGAAGACCCGATTCTTAAAGAGTTCGAGTGGAAGAATTGGCTCGCTCGCTCGTCTTTCCTGCAGTAAGAAGAGAACGGCGAGGATCAGGCCGGCGACAAAGTAGAGAACGGTGAGAGTGTCTTTCCACCCATAGGCCGGGCCCGCGTAAGCGATCCCCAACAAGATTGAGGTAACGCCTGAAACCATTAGGAGCGCGCCCAAATAATCAATTTTGTGTTCACGTCGTACCTTGGGCAGGTGTAATACCGCAGAGGTGATGATCAACGCGATAATCCCAAATGGCAAGTTGATGTAGAAAATCCATCGCCACCCTGTGATTCCCAAAATCTTTGCATGATCAGAGAAAAAGCCACCGAGAAGAGGTCCAGCAACCGAGGAGAGGCCCCAAACCGCGCCAAAATAACCTTGGTATCGACCTCGTTCGCGCGGCGGAATGATGTCACCGATGATGACGAAAGTGAGTGCCATGAGTCCACCGGCGCCCAGACCTTGCAGTGCACGAGTCGCGATCAATTCCGCCATATTCTGCGAGGCACCAGCGAGTAGCGAACCAACCAAAAATGTGACGATCGCAAACTGAAATACTTTTCGTCTTCCAAATAGGTCAGAAATTTTTCCGTAAAGAGGCGTTGAAGCAGTGGAGGTGAGTAAGTAGGCCGTTACCACCCAGGTGTAGTGATCAAGTCCGTTGAAATCCTCGACGATCCGTTTCAACGCAGTGGAAACGATGGTCTGGTCAAGTGCTGCAAGCAACATTCCAGTCATAAGTCCCGATAGCACGATCAATATCTGCCGGTGCGTCAGTGCCGCACCTGGGGCCGCACCTGGGGCCGCACTCGGGTCGCTTGTGACCTGTTCGTTTTGATTACTCATAATTTTGGCTCCGGTCTTTGGCTTGAACGTCCTGATTTTGCAAATTTTTCGAGGTCTTTCGACATACGGTCCAGCAGCCGCGTGAAGTTCTCGATATCTCCGTCACTCCAATGGGAGGTTGCCTCTTTTAACAGGGCTGATTTCTCCGCGCGTAATCGGGCAAGTTGCTTGTGGCCAGCCTCAGTTACGTTGATTAGGACGGCTCGTCGATCGCTTGGATCATCGGTGCGGGCTAAGAGCCCATCGCGCGTAAGCGCGGCGCAGTGGCGAGATATTGTTGAAAGGTCAAGCGGGATTTCTTTGGGCAGATCACTCAAGCGTTGGACTCCGCAGGCGCTTATATAGGACAGAAGTTTGAGCGACCCTTTTTCGGCGTGATCGTCGCCATGCTCGTTTGCATGAACGGCTTGGTGGAAAATCCTGAGGCTATTCAAGAGCACTTCATTCAGATCAGGCTTATTTGCTTGCACCATGCAAGTATAACCTATAGATCGCTTATCGTCACCGTGAACGGCGAATTGCCTCACTCAGCTTTCCGGTGAGCGGCGAGTTGCCTCACCGTGAGCGGCGAGTTGCCTCACCCCGAATGCGGGGCCGCCTCCAATATCGCTACCGCTATTTGTCGTCCGCTCGGCGCGGTGTAGGAGACCGTCGTCCCAATTTTGGCTCCAAAGACCGCGCCGCCTAGCGGGGATTTTTCGCTGTAGGTCGTGTACTCCTCACCAGAACCTTCGCGCGAACCGAGAAGAAATGTCAGTCTCTCCCCAGCGATATCTACGGAAACAACCCAGCCCAAACCCACGGTCTCGAGATCATCAGTGGGAGCCTGTCCCACCTGCGCGCTTTCTAACATTTGGCGAAGTTGTCGGATTCTCGCTTCTAGTTTGCCCTGCTCATCCTTGGCAGCGTGGTAACCGCCATTTTCTTTCAGGTCGCCCTCTTCCCGAGCCGCGGCGATTTTCTGAACTATTTCAACGCGACGCGGACCCTGTAAATCGGCCAACTCAATTGTTAGTCGATCGAAGGCCGCCTGTGAGAGCCAAGTGCCGGTCATGAGAGGAGAGGTTATCTCGTAATTGGTGTGCAGCGGGCAATCATTACGGTAGCCGCCCGCGCTCGCGTCGGAATTGATACTTCGCGGGGAACCTGGTTCGCCCCACCTGAGCCAATTTGATCGCGCACTTCTCCGACGATCGAAGTCTGGAAATCCCGGGCGATCAGGGTGCAAATGAGCGCGGTTTTGGGGTCGCGACGACCGATTTCGTAGCGGATTGAAACTTCACGATCTGAGCGGACCTGAAAGGAGATCAGAGTTGTGGATGCCAGCGGACGAGCGTGCTGTAGCGCCACGACGAGGAGCCAGATTACGAATATGGCGCTCACTAACACGGCTACCGTCACTACGGGGCGAATCTTGCGGGGCCTGCGCCCGTAGCGCTCGTCCATGGACATGGAAGGATTCTTACTTATGACGACTCCAGACCTGCAATCGATGCGATTACTTGCCGTCCATGCCCATCCTGACGACGAGTCGAGTAAAGGGGCTGCAACGCTTGCTCATTATGCGGCAGCGGGCGTTCGGGTCCTCGTTGTCACTTGCACCGGCGGGGAGCGGGGAGATGTGATAAATCCCGTTTTGAAGCTCCAAGAGGGTATCGCCGACCGAATTCACCAAATCCGAATCGACGAGATGTTACGGGCCGCGGAAATTCTTGGGATCGAGCATCGTTGGCTGGGCTTTATTGATTCGGGTTTTCCCCAAGTGGATGAGGCAACCGGTGAGCTTCCCGATCTACCCGAAGGGTCATTCGCCGCTACTCCGCTTGAGGTGTCGGGTGAAGCCCTGGTTGCCATTGTGCGTGACTTTCGACCACATGTGATGACCACCTATGACGAATTGGGTGGCTATCCACACCCAGATCACGTCCGTACTCACGAAGTCGCGCTGCACGCCTTTGAGATGGCCGCAGACCCGGGTAGTTATCCCAATGCTGGCGCGCCTTGGCAGCCATCGAAACTTTATTACAACCAGCAGTTTTCAATGGAGCGGATGCTCGCCTTGGACGCGGCGATGAGTGCTCAAGGTTTAGCTAGTCCATATGGCGATCGGATCGCGCAATTTGAAGAGTCTCGCCCCACGCGAATTACGACCCGAGTTCGTTGCTCCGAATTTTTCAAGCAGAGAGAGGAAGCATTGCGGGCGCATGCTACCCAAGTCGACTTCGATGGGCCCTGGTTTGCCTGTCCCGTTGCGATCCAACAGAGTGCTTGGCCGACTGAGGAATTTGAATTGGCGAGATCAAAGGTTGGTACCGTTAACGTTGTAGAAACCGATCTATTTGCAAGCGTGCAAGCAGATCCGAGCACGTAACCCAATAGGAGAAGCAGTGGTTGCTGTATTGATTGCGGATCCAGATCCGAGCATCGTCAATCCCGGAACCGTAGGTTCGTTAGTTGTGCTTGGGCTGATCGTCGCCACCTACTTCGTACTGCGCGGTTTATTGAAGCATTTGCGCAAGTTACCCAAGGATGAAGTTTGAAGATTAGTCCGGAAAAGATCTTTCGCCATCTCCTTTTTCTGTTAGTTTTTTTGGCCGCAATCAGACTTGGAGTCTGGCAGTTAGATCGTGCGACTGCGTTGAAGGAATCAGCAAAGCCGATCGCGGAAAAATCAATCGTCGCGCTCACCAATCTAGAGAAACCTCGAGTCACAATTTCGGCTGCAGCTATTAACAGATTGGTTGAAGTCTCGGGAGTTTATGTAAAAAGTTACCAAGCGCCTTCGCAAGTGGATTCCAAAGGCAAGGCAGGAACGTGGCAGGTGGCTGCTCTACGATTGTCTGGAGGTAGTGCAGTACTCGTCGTTCGGGGCACCGGTAATCCAACTCTACCGAGTGGCGAGATCCGGTTGATTGGACGGTATAAACCGAGCCAATTTCAAGATGTTTCGGGTTTTAGTGACAATCCTCTCACCCTGACGCGCATTGATAGCGCTCTGCTCTTGTCTTCCACGGCTTATGACTACTACGACGGTTACGTGATCGCTAGTGCCGAATTTCCGAGGCCGATGCCGCTGCCTACCCGAGTGCCAATTGCATTGGCCAAACCGCACGTTCCAGGTTTCTATTGGCAGCATTTGGCATACATGGTTCTTTGGTGGTTCTTTGCCGTCATGGTTGTCTTGATCTGGCTTGGCGTGGGCTCTCGCCCGAAGACTTAGTGATACGTTCCTAACCATGTCCAACACCCCTGAGCTCATCGGAGCCTTCAAGCGTTTTCGGTTCATGGCGATACTCACGGGCACCATGCTTTTAATCCTCACGTTTATTGCCGTGCCACTCAATCACATCTGGCATCATCCACTTCTTTCGGCGATCGTGGGCCCCATTCACGGGTTCTTGTATGCCGTTTATGTCGTCGTAGCATTTGATTTGACCCGTAGAGCCCATTGGTCATTGGGTCGTACAGTTTTATATCTGTTAGCCGGCACGATTCCGTTCGCGTCATTCGTCGCCGAAAAGCGTGCGCGCAATTTGATTGGATGATAAACGCCTTCCATGTCCGACCTGAATAATTCACTCCGACGGCAGGTCAAGCACGTCCTCAAGGCCGTGATCTACCCAGTTTATGAACGACGTTTGGTCCGCCAACTCGCCGACGTAGTTGCACCACAGCACGTCGGAGTGATCCTTGATGGGAATCGGCGATGGGCTCGCTCGTCGGGAAGTCCGAGTGTCGAAGGACATCGCGCAGGAGCTAGAAAGATTATTGATCTTCTCGGATGGTGTGAGAGTGCACGAGTCAAGCACGTCACTCTGTGGCTCTTGTCAACCGATAATCTCGATCGACCACCGAGCGAATTGGAGCCGCTTCTTGAAATTATCAAAGAGACCGTATGGGCACTTGCCGAAAAAAGGCGGTGGCGGATCCATGCCGTTGGTGCGCTGGATCTCCTACCAAACGATCTCGCTGCAATGCTGCATCACGCGGAGGACATCACAAAAGATCTCGGAGGTATCAATTTAAATATCGCCGTTGGCTATGGCGGTCGACGCGAGATATCGGACGCTGTCCGGTCGCTCCTCAAAGAGCATGCAGCGGAGGGTCGCTCGCTTGTTGAGGTTACTGAGTTGTTAAGCCCCGAGAAGATTGCGGAGCATCTGTATACGGCGGGTCAGCCCGATCCGGATTTGGTGATCAGAACCTCGGGTGAGCAGCGCCTTTCTGGATTTTTGCTCTGGCAGAGTGTGCACTCAGAGTTCTATTTCTGTGATGCTTATTGGCCAGATTTTCGGCGCGTCGATTTCTTGCGCGCCTTGCGCTCCTATGCAGCGCGTCATCGTAGGTTTGGCGCCTGACGGTTCTGCCCAAGCACTCGGGCGTGTCGCACTGGATTAACGAGTCGATCGCCCTACCTTTTTCTTGTGCTAGTTGACCGTCAAATCGCAGACGGTCGAATCACATATGTTTTGGACACCAGCGTCTTACTCGCCGATCCGCGCGCGATATACCGCTTCGCCGAACATGAGATCGTTCTCCCGCTCTCGATGGTTGGTGAACTCGAGGGCAAACGAGACCACCCGGAACTTGGTTATTTCGCGCGAACCGCATTACGCGCCCTTGATGATCTACGAATTGAATTCGGTCGCCTTGATGCGCCGATGAAAATGAATGAGCTCGGTGGAACTATGCATGTGGAACTGAACCACGCGGACTTGTCATCGTTGCCTCCTGGTTTCGTTAGAGATGGCAGCACTGATTCGCGGATTTTGGCAGTGGCAGCCAACCTGGCGAACGAAGGTCGAAGCGTTGTGTTAGTGAGCAAAGATCTTCCGCTGCGGGTAAAAGCGGCAGCAATTGGTTTGACGGCCGAGGAGTACCGCGCCGAGCTTGCGCCGAGTAGCGGCTGGACCGGCATGGCTGAAGTTGAAGTCTCGGGGAAAGTAGTCGATGCGCTTTACGAGCAAGAGAGAACAGATGTCGCGGAGGCTCGCGATCTTCCTTGCCACACGGGTGTGGTGTTGATCAGCGAACGCGGAAGTGCGCTTGGACGAATTACTTCGGATAAACAGGTGAGGCTAATTCGTGCCGAACGAGACGTCTTTGGGATCCATGGCCGTAGCGCTGAGCAACGCGTGGCCCTTGATCTCCTAACCGATCCTGAGGTAGGCATTGTCTCCCTCGGCGGGCGCGCCGGGACGGGCAAAAGCGCACTGGCACTATGTGCCGGGTTAGAAGCAGTAATGGAGCGACGCCTGCATCGAAAGGTCATCGTATTTCGGCCGCTTTACGCGGTTGGTGGTCAAGAACTTGGCTACTTACCGGGCTCTGAAGGTGAGAAAATGTCACCATGGGCACAGGCCGTATTCGACACGTTAGGCGCCATCGTCAGTCAACATGTAATTGATGAGATTTTAGAACGTGGATTACTCGAAGTTCTTCCGCTAACACATATTCGCGGTCGCTCACTTCACGATTCGTTTGTGATTGTGGACGAAGCCCAATCGTTGGAACGCGGCGTTCTATTGACAGTGCTTTCCCGAATCGGACAAGGATCGCGCGTCGTGCTCACTCACGATATTGCGCAGCGGGACAATTTGCGCGTTGGTCGCCACGACGGAGTCGCGGCAGTGGTCGAAGCATTGAAAGGCCATCCACTCTTCGCACATGTAACTCTTATTAGAAGTGAGCGTTCTGCAATCGCAGCTTTGGTAACTGAAATGCTTGAAGAGCCATTGCAGATTTGAATACGCATTTAAAAGTTGACACGAAACTCTTTTCCTTTTGTGGTGATTTTGAGACGGAAACAAAGATCTAAATATTTCTTGTTACATCTCACTAAAAAGCCTTCTTGACCAGCATAAATGCAATAGCCTCACAACCAAATTCAATGGTATTTGGTGCACTCTTGTGAGAATCGATTTGACACGTATGTATGCGCTACCGGCATGGTTTGATCCGTTGAAGATCAAACGCGCACCCCCGACGCGCCAACGTCACGTGACATTTGAGTTGCGTGAACTTCCCTTGAGCGGAATTCATGCGAACGGAGAACTAGATGCTCGCCCGATACGTGAGAATTTCCGCCGCAGTTATCATCGCGATTAGTTCTGTCTCCACGGCCGCATACGCATCTGAAGCTCTAGTTGATCCCGCGACGATAGATCAACCAGTGAGCGTTGCGCCAGAGCAACCAATAAACACAACGTCGACGCTGAGCCTATCGCCTCAAACAATTTCGCAGTCGACTTTGGATCAGTCGCCCGCTGTAGCAGCTCCCTTGGTGTCTGCAGATCTGCGAGTCCAATTAGTGGGTCGGTCGCTTTCGAGAAGCGTTCTTACTGATCAAGATGTAGTTCTAGCGCGCACTCCAACCGGGGCCAGAACTGTGGCATCAAAACTAAATTCAGTTACGTATCACTGGAGCGATTCGCAACTGAATTGCCTTACAACTCTCTGGTCGCGTGAGAGTCATTGGAACTTCAAATCCCAGAATTCGCGAAGCGGCGCTTACGGTATTCCGCAGGCTAATCCGGGATCGAAGATGTCCTCGGCCGGGAGCGATTGGCGAAGCAACCCAATAACTCAACTGAAGTGGGGGATGTCTTACGTTAACGCGCGCTACGGCAACCCGTGTCGGGCCTTGGCGAAATCGAGCTCCTCCGGTTGGTACTAGACCTAAATCGTGCGAGGGCCAATCGTTAGTGGTTTGCTGGTCTCAGCAAAGAAATCATTTCCTTTGTCATCGACAACAATGAATGCCGGAAAATCTTCGACTTCGATTCGCCAGATGGCTTCCATACCAAGTTCTGCATACTCGAGAACTTCAACTTGTTTAATACAATCCTGAGCAAGGCGCGCCGCTGGGCCGCCGATTGACCCAAGGTAAAACCCCCCGTATTTTTTGCAGGCGTCGGTAACTTGCTTGGATCGATTTCCTTTCGCGAGCATCACTAATGATCCGCCCGCAGCTTGGAATTGTTCGACATAAGAATCCATTCGTCCCGCCGTAGTGGGGCCGAAGGATCCAGACGCATAACCAACTGGCGTCTTCGCTGGACCTGCGTAATAAACGGCGTGATCGCGTAGGTAATCAGGCATTGGATTGCCAGCGTCCAACTGCTCTTTGATCTTTGCGTGTGCAAGATCGCGGGCGACAACCAATGATCCGTTGAGTGACAAACGAGTTTTAACAGGCCACTTTGAAAGTTCCTCGCGGATTTTATTCATTGGTTGATTCAGATCTATGCGCACGACGTTGTCATCAAGATGTTCATCTGTAGTTTCCGGCAAGAAATGGGCGGGCTCAACTTCCAACTGTTCGATGAAAATGCCCTCAGCGGTGATCTTTCCAAGAGCCTGGCGATCGGCCGAGCAGGAGACTGCGATCGCGATCGGCAGAGACGCCCCATGCCTTGGCAGCCGAATCACGCGGACATCGTGGCAGAAGTATTTGCCACCGAACTGCGCGCCGATTCCAAAGCCCTGGGTAAGCTTTAAGACCTCGCCTTCCATTTCAACATCGCGAAAACCATGTCCGGTTTTTCCATCACCAGAAAGCGGCAGCGAATCTAAGTACTTCGTACTAGCCAGTTTCGCGGTCTTAACTGCGTACTCCGCCGTCGTTCCACCGATAACAATAGCTAGGTGATAGGGGGGGCATGCGGCGGTGCCGAGTGAACGCAATTTCTCATCAAGAAAAGACATCAGTGATTTAGGGTTCAAGACGGCTTTGGTTTCTTGGTAGAGGAAAGACTTGTTAGCGCTCCCACCGCCCTTTGCCACGAACAGAAATGAGTACTCGTTTTCGTGCCCTGGCTTAGTGTCGGAATAGATTTCGATCTGCGCAGGCAAATTATTTCCAGTGTTTCGCTCCTCCCACATGTTTATTGGCGCCATCTGCGAGTAGCGCAGGTTGAGTGTTGTGAATGCGTCGTAAACACCGCGAGCAATAAATTCTTCATCGTTGCCCGGAGTGAGAACTTGTCGTCCACGTTTGGCGGAAATGATCGCGGTCCCGGTGTCCTGACACATCGGCAGAACACCCCCGGCCGCGATGTTCGCGTTCTTCAAGAGATCGAGAGCGACGAAGCGATCATTTGCTGACGCCTCTGGGTCATCAATGATTCGTCTCAACTGAGACAGATGCGCCGGACGTAGGTAGTGCGAAATGTCGTGCATCGCCGTTTCAGTGAGTAGGCGAATCGCTTCAGGCTCCACTTGCAAGAACTGGCGCCCTGCACCTTCAACTAATTTGACTCCGTTGGTGCTGATTAACCGGTACTTGGTCGAATCTGGACCGATAGGTAATAGGTCTGAATAACTGAATTCGGGCATGCCGCCAGCCTACGCCGAGATTTGAAGACCGACTCTCGCTACTCCGGTGGATGCTCGCTCGAGATGAGTCGGATGGTCCGTGATCTTCCTCGCATTACGATCGAATTAGAGGTCATGCCGCGGCCCGAATAGCGAACCCCGCGGAGCAATTCGCCGTCGGTGATCCCGGTGGCAGCAAAGAAAACGTCGTCGCCTTTCACGAGGTCATTCGTGCTGAGTACTCGATCGAGATCGTGCCCGGCCTGGATTGCTTTCTGTCGTTCTTCGTCATTGCGCGGATACAGTCGCGCCTGAATCACCCCGCCCAGGCATTTCATCGCGCAAGCGGCGATAATTCCTTCAGGTGTGCCACCAATTCCCATAAGTAGATCTATTCCGGTGTCATCTCGCGCGGCCATAACAGCACCCGCTACATCGCCATCGGTAATGTATTTGATGCGCGCTCCTGCCTCTCGAATCTCCTGTGCCAATTTCTCGTGACGAGGCCGATCGAGAATCACGACAGTGACCGACGAGGTTGGCTCCTTCTTAGCGCGCGCCACTCTTCGAATATTTTCACCGACCGGAATCGTGATATCGACGAGATCGGCTGCTTCCGGACCAGTTACTAATTTATCCATATAAAAAACTGCCGAGGGATCAAACATCGACCCTCGATTCGAGAGAGCGATAACGGCAATAGCATTTGCCATACCTTTCGCTGCCAGCGTCGTACCGTCGATCGGATCAACGGCGACATCACATGCTGGTCCGGTTCCATCGCCCACCAATTCGCCGTTGAAGAGCATGGGCGCCTGATCCTTTTCGCCTTCGCCGATAACAACTACGCCCTTCATTGCAACGGTGCTGATCATTCGTCGCATCGCATCCACTGCGGCGCCGTCGGCGATATTTTTATCGCCTCGGCCAACAAAGCGGCCCGCTGCAATGGCAGCCGATTCGGTGACTCTGACCAGCTCGAGGGCCAGGTTACGACTCGTTACATCTGACAATGGGTTCATAGTCAAAGGGTAGTCAAGCGTGACAAGGGCGCATCTGCGGTCGTATTCTCACCCTTATGACGCAAAATCGGAGATATCGGATTAGTGAAGCGGCAGAGTTACTCGGCGTATCTGACGATACCGTGCGTCGTTGGATAGAGGCTGGACGACTTACCGTTGCTAAAGACGGCTCAGGTCGTCAGAGCGTCGATGGAACGGAGTTGGCGACCCTGGCCCGCGATGGTGCGCTCTCGATCGTTGACGCGCGCTCTGGCACCGTCTCTGCCCGCAATCGGTTTCCGGGGATCGTCACGCGAGTTGAAGTCGATGGTCTGGTGGCCGTCGTCGAGATTCAATCTGGTGGGCATCGCGTCGTAAGTTTGCTCACTGCCGAGGCAGTGGATGAACTTGGGTTGCAACCCGGTGATCGAGCGACGGCCGTAATTAAGGCCACGAATGTCATTGTTGAAAGTCGTTAAGTGAAGGCACGGAGGTATAGCGCAATTTTATTGGTTCCTGCCTCCTTCGGATTCGCGCTTTTAGTCTTCCCTGCACTAGCGCTCGCGATCCGAACTCCCTGGCATCGCTTGGGTTCGATAATCATGCAAGTCGAAGTGCGTCAGGCGTTGGTGCTTTCACTAATCACGAGTACAGCAGCAACCGCTCTTGCATTGGTGCTTGGCGTCCCTCTGGCTTGGTGGCTGGCGCGTGGTTCGAAAAAATTAGTCAGCTTGATGCGGTCGTTGGTTCTAATGCCATTGGTGATGCCACCGGTGGTCGGTGGCGTGGCCCTCCTTCAACTACTAGGTCGGCGCGGAGTTATTGGTGGACCGCTCTATCGAATAACCGGTTATTCAATTCCCTTCACGACGGTCGCGGTCGTGATTGCAGAAGCCTTTGTCGCGATGCCATTTCTAGTTCTCGCGGTCGAAAGTGCCTTTGTCCAGGTGCCAATCGCCTTGGAAGAAGCGGCGCGCGTCGATGGGGCTAATAATTTTCAAATATTCCGTAAAGTTTTGATACCGAGTGCACTTCCTGGTATCGCAGCGGGAGTTTTGCTCTGCTGGGCTAGAGCACTCGGTGAATTCGGTGCCACGATCACCTTCGCTGGGTCATTTCCTGGCACAACGCGAACTCTGCCGCTCGAGGTATACCTGGCTCTTGAAACCGATCCCGCGGGTGCGATCGCATTGAGCATTTGCTTGGTCCTTTTAAGTGTTTTCATTGTCATTGGATTACGCGGCAGGTGGGCTGGCGCCCTGATCAAGTCCTAATAGGGTGTTCGCATGACGATCTACGAACAATTAAGCCTCAGCGGCCGCTCCGCATTAGTGACTGGCGCTGGCAGTGACGTCGGGATCGGATTTGCGAGTGCCCGTTTTCTCGGTGACCTCGGGGCTCGAATCACCATCGCTTCAACGACCCCACGTATTCACGATCGGGTAAGAGAGTTGCGCGACCATGGAATCGACGTAATTGGTTTCATCGGCGATCTGACCGATGCTGAATGCGTCGAAGAATTGGTTGAAACTAGTCGTGCTGCTCATGGTTCGATCGACATTCTGGTTAATAACGCAGGAATGACGAGTAAAGCGAAAGTGGGAAGTCCTGAGAGTGGCATGGCTCATTTACTGAGCCCCACGGCGTTCCGTGAGAGCCTTTCGAGAAATCTTGAAAGTGCATTCCTTGTTTCGCGCGCGGCCCTCTCGGACATGATGGATGAAGGCTTCGGTCGGATTATCAATATTGCGAGTGTTACGGGTCCCGCGATGGCGATGCGCGGCGAGGCCGCATATGCGTCGGCTAAAGCTGGACTAGTCGGACTCACTCGATCGATGGCTCTGGATTATGCGCAATATGGAATTACGGTGAATGCAATTGCCCCTGGCTGGATTGCCAGTTTGTCGCAAACTGAGGGCGAGCGAGTGGAGGGTGACTTGAGCCCGATGGGTAGAAGTGGGCGAGTGGATGAAATTGCTTCTGCCGTCGCCTTTATCGCCAGTCCTGCTGCCGGCTATCTAACTGGACAGTGTCTGATCATCGATGGTGGCAACTCAATCGCCGAGGAGCGAGCGCGCTGATTCAAGTCGAGTGCGCGCCCCGTCCAACCATGATTGGCAGATTTTCGCCAACTCTTCACCGCGTTCCCAAAGTGTCAGCGACTCTTCTAGCGTGGTACCACCGGCCTCTAGTCGAGTGACGACCGAGATCAATTCATCGCGAGCGGCTTCGTACGAAATACTCTCTTGGCTCATGGATTCTCTCCTTCTGCTACCGCTATGGCGATACCCTCGGCTAGTCGCAATCGTAACCGTTGTCCCTGATGCACAGACTTGGCGCTCCTGATGACGACCCCCATCTCCGATTGAACAACTGCGTAACCGCGATCGAGAGTTGCCTGTGGTGACATGGCACGTGCTCGGGCTACAAGCGAGGCGATTACTTCGTAGCGTGTGGTAACGATGGTGCCAGGGTCTGCAATGACTGGCCTCGACAAAAGCGACGACAGTTTTGCCTTTTCATGATCCAGCAGCGAAACAAGTTTGCGGCGTGAGCGGTCTTTCAGGGCCTGGATCAGAGCAGATTGCTCTTGCACATCGGGTACAACGCGTTTCGCTGCATCAGTTGGTGTAGAGGCTCTTAGATCGGCGACCAAATCCAACAGGGGAGCATCCTGCTCGTGACCGATGGCGCTAACAATCGGCGTGACACATTTTGCGACTAGGCGAATCAAACCTTCATCGCTGAATGGGAGCAAATCTTCGAAAGAGCCGCCGCCGCGAGTGATGATAATTACATCAACGTCTGAAATTCCATCCAGTTCTCTAATCGCTGCGCTTACTTCAATGACCGCATTTATGCCCTGTACCGCGACTTCTCTAATCTCGAATTCGACGGCCGGCCAACGACGCTTGGCATTTTCAACGACGTCATGTTCGGCGGCGCTGGCTCTGCCGCAAATTAGTCCTATCTTGCGTGGTAAGAATGGCAGGGGACGCTTCCTGGAATCGGCAAAGAGCCCCTCGGCAGCGAGTAGATTTCGCAGCGCTTCAATCCGAGCCAATAGTTCGCCTTGACCAACCAACGCGATGGATTTGGCCATGAGCGAAATCGACCCTCGTGGTGCATACCAAGAGATGCGTCCGAAAACTTTGATCAAGGCGTTTGGAGGTAGCGGTTCGACGCTAACCGATTTTATAATGGCCTTCGGAATTGAGACTGAAATCGACATATCAACTGAAGGGTCTTTCAACCTCATAAAGGCCATGATCGTTCCTGGTCGCGCAGTCATCTCGGCGATTTCGCCTTCAACCCAGACCGGTCCGAGCCGTCCAACATATTCACCGATCGCCGCCGAAATAACGCGAACCGGAGCAGGGTTCTCCTCGCTCGTTTCCATACGACCAGCGTAGATGTGTCCTGAGAAGTTCGAGACAAAGGAAACGGGATAGAGCCAATAGACTTACGCCGTGTCAAAACGCGTATTGCTGGCGGCCCCACGTGGCTATTGCGCGGGTGTCGATCGGGCGGTGCAGACGGTCGAGAAAGCCCTTGATGTCTATGGCGCCCCCGTGTACGTACGTAAGCAGATCGTTCACAATAAGTTCGTTGTCGATACCCTGGAAAAGCGGGGTGCCATATTTGTCGAGGAGACCGATGAAGTGCCCGAAGGAGCTATCGTCATCTTCTCAGCACATGGTGTCGCCCCGGTAGTCCACGAAGAGGCAAAGGCGCGCTCACTCAAAACTATTGATGCGACGTGTCCGCTTGTAACGAAGGTGCATTACGAAGCGCGTCGTTTTGCTGCCGAAGATTACGACATCCTTTTGATCGGTCATGAAGGTCACGAAGAAGTTATTGGGACAGCGGGGGAAGCCCCGAATCACGTACACGTTGTTGACGGAGCCGATGATGTTGGACGAGTTAACGTGCGTAACGAGGAAAAATTGGCTTGGCTGAGTCAGACAACGCTTAGCGTTGATGAAACACTCGCCACGGTTGCCGCATTACGCAAACGCTTTCCAAAACTGATCGACCCACCAAGCGATGACATCTGCTACGCAACTCAAAATCGGCAGGGAGCGATTAAACAAATCGCCGGCGAATGTGATCTTGTACTGGTAGTGGGCTCTGCCAACTCATCCAACTCCGTACGCCTAGTCGAAGTTGCACTTGAAGAGGGTGCGCGAGCGGCCCATCTCATTGATTACGCAGCCGAGGTACAAGATGTTTGGTTGGAAGGCGTGAATACCATCGGCGTCACTAGTGGCGCATCGGTACCAGAAATACTCGTCGATGATCTCTTGGCCGTCTTAAAAAGTCATGGTTTTGAAGACGTTAAAATAATTACCTCAAGCCAAGAGAGTCTACTTTTTGCCCTGCCACCTGAATTGCGTCGCGACTTACGCAATCATGATTTGCGATAATAAGCGATACCCCAGGCGCCGATCGCGCCAAAAATTAAGTAAGGGGCAATATTGGCAAGCGATGCGCTGACATCGAGTGTCAAACGAGTCGGCGAAAATGATGATGAGCCGATGGTAGGAAGTAAGAGAATCAAGGCAAGGAAGGTCGCCAACGGGGGCACCACGGCCGCCAGGCGCACAATCTTGGGTCGGGCAAATAGCACCCCTCCAGCAAATGTCGCAAGCAGGACAGCTCCGGAAAAAAAGGCCACTTTCTGTCGCACCAAAAGCTCGGCTGCCAATCCCAAACCAATGAGTAGGGTCTGCAGAATTATTAGCCCGGGCGCCGTCAGGTGAGGCGCGTTTCGACGGGGCTGGTAGGAGCGTTGAGAGCTGCTGGTTGAGGTACTCACTCGTATATCGTCGCACGGTGAACCGACAACTTGCACTTAGGCCGTAGGCTTACCCTCTCGTGAGCCTAAGTATCGGAATCGTCGGTCTCCCCAACGTGGGCAAATCCACTCTTTTTAACGCCCTTACTAAAAACAACGTGCTTGCGGCGAACTATCCATTTGCCACCATTGAGCCCAACGTCGGGGTAGTAGGGGTGCCCGATGCGCGCCTTGATGTCCTAGCGAAGATCTTCAATTCGGAGAAGCAACTGCCTGCAGTGGTCTCGTTTGTGGACATCGCTGGCATCGTTAAAGGAGCAAGTGAAGGCGCAGGACTGGGAAATAAGTTCTTGGCCAACATCCGTGAATCGGACGCGATCTGCCAGGTGATTCGCGTTTTTACCGACCCCGACGTAGTGCATGTAGATGGGCGAATTGATCCACGTAGCGATATTGAAACGATTAATACCGAACTCGCGATGGCTGATCTACAGACGATCGAAAAAGCTTTGCCTCGAATCGAAAAAGAGGCTCGATTATCTAAAGAGAAGGTCGAGTTACTTGCAGCGGTTAAGGCTGCCAAGGCGATTATCGAAACTGGCAAGACGTTGTTTGCGATGGGATTTGACGTCGACTCAGTTCGCGAATTGCACTTGTTGACGGCTAAGCCATTCATTTATGTCTTCAACGTAGATGCGGTGGAGTTGGCGGATCCAGAATTGCGGAACACTTTGGCATCGCTCGTCGCACCTTCTGAGGCAATTTTGCTTGACGCTAAAACCGAGGCTGAACTCTCTGAACTTGATGATGCTGATGCTCTTGAATTGCTCGAAAGTATTGGATTGCATGAACCGGGACTTGCAACACTTGCTCGCGTCGGCTTCAACACTCTTGGATTGCAGACTTATCTCACTGCGGGGCCGAAAGAATCGCGCGCCTGGACGATTTCAAAGGGTGACACTGCCCCCGCCGCGGCTGGCGTGATTCATACAGATTTTCAAAAAGGCTTCATAAAAGCTGAAGTTGTTTCCTACGTGGATTTAGTTGCTGCTGGCTCAATGGCCGCGGCTAAAGCGGCCGGAAAAGTTCGAATTGAGGGGAAAGAATACGTAATGGCCGACGGCGACGTCGTGGAGTTCCGCTTCAACGTTTAGTGGTTCACGGCGTGCGAGGTTGAGCGTGCCGGAGCCTATTCGCAGAAGTTTTATGCCCATATCCTGTTAATTTTCTCATAATAACGGGTTCAAGTCGCGGTTCTTCCACTACGCTAGTAACTTTTGATTTCGCGCCATGGTGGTCGTTGGGGAATTTTTTAGGAATCTCCCGCTGTTCATCTGTTTGGTGTGCAACCCCAAACTTTCGGGTCGGGGTAAAACTACTGGATCGGCGGGAGATTCCAAAAAAATTCCCCAACGACCACCATGGCGCGAAATCAAAAGTTACTAGCGTAGTGGAAGAACCGCGACTTGAACC
>JANXYY010000028.1 GCA_025355805.1 Actinomycetes bacterium | reverse complement strand
AACTTGATTTATCAAATCTCTGATTGCCGGTTCAAAACACTCTCCATAAGTTGGAAAGGCATGAACGACGTCTCGTAAAATGTGCAGTGATACTTCAGCACGGATCGCAAGTGTGGCCTCGGCCAGCCACTCATCTGCTTTTGCGCCAATAGCTGCGGCGCCGACAAGAACCTTTCGCTCTCTATCCGCCGTCAGAATAAGTAAACCGCCATCGCCGCTATCGGTGAAGGATCGCGCAGTTTCATTGAGTTCGTATCGCGCAGTGATTAAATCAGCATGGTCCTCGTTGCTCATTATTCGACCAACGCTAGCGACGGGCGGATCGGTATAAATTGCCCTTGGGATTGCAACATAATTCGCCTCCCTGGTAATGCCAAGAATATTGTCAGTTACGATCCGTGCTTGGTAATTAGCGGTATGAGTGAACGGAGCTACACCCGTCACATCGCCGGCGGCCCAGATGTTTTCCGTATTAATAACCCGGCAATGTTCATCCACACTGATCGAACCATTTTCGGTTAGGGGCACGTCGATCAATTCGAGTCCCAAATCTGCTGAATTTGGATGACGACCAACAGCAATGACTACTCGTTCGACTTCAATGCGAGATCCATCAGAGAGTTCTGCAAAAGCTCTTCGTTCAGTGGTTGATGAGAGTTTTACAACGCTCGTATTCAATTTTACTTGAACGCCGTCACGAATTAAGACTTCGGCCAGCCGCTGGGCGACTTCAGGGTGTTCCTTGCCCGCTAGCTGAGCACTTGCTTCAACTAGAAATATGCGCGTGCCGAATCGAGCAAACATTTGCGCCAATTCACAACCTACCGGACCTCCGCCAATTATTAGAAGGGATGATGGCCGAGTGGGCGTCGATAAAGCCTCATCACTTGTCCATGTTTCAATCTCGCTTATGCCGTCGATTGAAGGGCTATTCGATGAAGAGCCGGTCGAAAGAATTAAGTCTGAGAATCCAAATTCTTCTTCCCCTACCCCCACAACCCCTGATCGCAGAACTCGCCCTCGTCCGCGCACTATGACAACATTTTCTTCGAGAAGTTTTTTAGTCGCCCGATCATCACTTCGATGTTCAGCAATTTCATCTCGTCGTGCGGCGGCAAAGGCAAAAGCTGTCTCATCATCATCGAGTGCCAGAGAAATTGACGAGCCGCCGCTCTTCTGCACATTCTTCACATTTTGCCGCGATTGCGAACTATGCAACATCGCCTTACTCGGAATGCAGGCAACATAGGGACACTCGCCACCGACGCGGTGCTGTTCTATGAGCGCAACAGATTTGCCAGATTTTGCAAGTAATGATGCGATGACCTCGCCGGAAGAACCAGCTCCAAGAACTACCACGTCGAACTTTTGCATTTATTAACGGTAGCCGGGCAAGCAGTTGAACGACGGTTGACGAAGCAGAGCCGCCTCG
Organism: Actinomycetes bacterium; assembly: GCA_025355805.1. Taxonomy (GTDB): domain Bacteria; phylum Actinomycetota; class Actinomycetes; order Nanopelagicales; family Nanopelagicaceae; genus JANXYY01. The sequence goes on along the minus strand of JANXYY010000028.1, from coordinate 22,262 downwards.
GGGATTTGAACCCCGAACCTAAGCATGTGGGATGTTGTGCTACGAGTCAGACGCTCCGTCAACTTCCAACAGCGGGCGTATCTTGTTGTAAGTTTCTATAACATTCCGATCTTAACTGCGGTAGAACCGTAGCAAAGATTTGAGTTGCTCAGCATGAGCGAAGCCGCCGCTCGAGGTGAGGGGACTCGCCGCTCAAGGTGAGGGGACTCGCCGCTCACCGAGAAAAAAATTGAAGTGGAGCCGCCTCGGGGATTTGAACCCCGGACCTACGCATTACGAGTGCGTTGCTCTACCCCTGAGCTAAGGCGGCAGTACTGCCGGAAAATAGGGTACCTGGCGATGGGGCCACCGATGAAACTAGTCGATTCGGACAAGGCCCTTGGGCGTTCGAATCTCCACGGCGATTAACCCGGTTGCGTCGTCATTTTCGCGCGGGTCGATCCAGGTGACTTCGATGTCATCAAGAGGATGTTCAAGTGGTTCCCCAAGCCAATCACAGACCGTCTCTCGGCTGCCCGAAATTTCAAGACGTTCGACGCGCACTCCAGGCTTGGCGCCGACGGACGGATGATCAGTAGGTTCAACATTCCATTCGATGAAGAAAGGGAGTTGTGGATCTTCGATCATGTTATTGATTCCGAGTTGCTTCCAAGAAAGATCAACACCATCTGGACGACGACGATGGCCAGGTGCGCTTTCACGACCGATGCGTTTTTCGGCAACCGTGATGTCGTCAACGCCAACGACCCAACCAAGCCAACCACCACCTGCAGCGGCGCAACGTCTTACCGCGCGACCGAATGGAAGTTGATCGCCAGCAGGATGATCGAGTGCACAAACAACTTCCAAATAAGTTCCACCTTCAAGTGGAAGAATGAAATTGCGAGTGCCAAAACGGGGATGGATGCCACCGTCACTGAAGGCCGCACCAAGGCTCGAGCCAAGCCGTTGTACGACGTCAATTACATGATCGTGATCTGAGACATATGCAAGGTGATCGAGGCGCACAAGGGAATCCTGCCCTATCCGAAGGGGTGCTAATTACCAAAGTACATTACTACTTGCAAGTGGTCCCAGGAGCCGGAGGCTGACCCCGTAAAAAATAGGCGTCGATGGCCCTGTCAATGCAGGCGCTGCCGCGCATATAGGCCGTGTGACCCTCTCCTTCATAGGTGAGGAGGACTCCAGATTTGAGTTGCCTGGCCAGCCCTTGCGCCCAGCGATAAGGCGTAGCCGGATCGTGGGTCGTTCCAACGACGAGGATTGGAGCCGCACCCTTGGCAGAAACGGGAGCCGGGTAAGGCGCTGGCGGTGTTGGCCAGAAATCACAAGGAGCCAGGCCCCAGGCCAGATAGGCGCCAAAGTTTGGCGAAACCTTGGCCATCACTTTGGCGTCTGCCGCCATTTGCGCCACCGAGGCACGGCTGTCTTTATCGATACAGTTAACCGCGTAGGCGATGTCATTGGAATTCGTTGAATAATGGCCGTTCGTATCACGGTCGACGTAGTAATCCGTTAGATCGAGTAATCCGCTGCCGTCTCCTGCATATGCCTGATTCAATGCCATCGTTAGCGATGGCCACCCGCCAACAGAGTCATACAACGTGCTGACAATGCCGAGCAAGACTAAGGATTGGGTAACAACCCGACCTGATTTGCCGGGCAACGGTTTCGTCTGGGTATCGGCCACGAGTTTGGCGATCCGGGCGAGCACTTGAGCCCTCGTCTTGCCGCCGGGACAGAGCTGGTGCTTTAGACATTCGGTGATGTAATCGCCAAGCGCGATCTCAAATCCGCGCGCCTGATCAATGTTAGTTTCACGATTGGGCACGGTTGGATCGAGTGCCCCGTCCAATACCAGATGCCCAACTCGCTTAGGGAAAAGGTCCGCGTAAATTGTCCCGAACACCGTGCCGTAGGACTTACCAAGGTAGCTAAGTTTGGAATCTCCCAAGATCGCACGTAGCAAATCCATATCTCTTGCAACGTTGGTGCTTCCGAGAAATGGGAGCATTGCACCAGCTCTAACCTTGCAGCGATCGGCGATAATTTTTGCCTCGTCCATCAGAGCTTGGATTTGCGCCGGCGTCGAAGGCGACCCATCGAGGGCAATGGCTTTGTCGGTCTCTTGATCCGTTAGACAGTGAATGGGGGTACTTCGCCCAACTCCTCTCGGGTCAAAGCCAACCAGGTCATATCTTGCCAACACTTCCTTGGTCACGATGAACTCCGCGGCAAGGGCATAATCAAAACCCGAGCCGCCGGGACCGCCCGGATTAACAAGCAACGAGCCAAGACGATGCAGTTGGTCTTTAGCCAACAGGCGGACTACTGCAAGCGTGATCGTGCGGGAGTTCGGACGGGTGTAATCCAACGGGACTGTGACCTTCGCGCACTGAAAAGTGCCATAGCAAGAAGCCCACGCCACTTGTTGCGTGACAAACTTCGTTAATGATTGCTGATCAATCAACTTTGCGACTTTTACCGACCCCTTGCCGTCACTTCGGCTATTGGTCGACAATGCGAATCCCAGCCCAATGCTAAGAACGAGTATGAGCGCGAGCGCGCCACTGATCTTGGATTTAGATCGCAATTAATTACCCGACTCTTATAGAAAGCATCATTGATTCAAGAGCTAATAATGGCGCAACATTGAAGTTAAGCGCGCGACGAGCCGCCATGATCGCATCAAGCCTTCCGATTGTAGCCTCGGCGGTGGTGCGCTCAGCCAGTTGTAACACTTCATCTTCCATATCATCGTTTACCAACGGAACAGTGGCTCCACTCTGCAGAAGGAGCACGTCACGATAGAACGAAGCAAGGTCAAGCAAGGAACGATCTAGAAAGGCGCGGTTTAACGCGGTCGCTCGCGACTTTTGATCCTTTTCAAGTTCCTTAATCGCCTTCGAAGCGCCACTTGCCAAGCCACGGCCAGTCGCTCCCGCACCCCAGGCATCCTGGAGAGCCACTAATTCGGCTTCATCTTTGGGGGCAATCTCTCTCGCGGACTCTTGCTGCGAGGCAGCGATTAATTCGGCGGCAGCTGCCATACAACCACCGACATCAGTGAGCCTCAGCGGGAGTTGCAGGACTTGGTGCCGAAAGCGCCGAGCCTGCTCATCGGTGGCGATTCGACGAGCCCGCCCAACATGGCCCTGGCTGGCTTTGGCCGCGTGGTTGGCCATGACTTCGTCGATGCCATCAATCTCCACGAGCATTCGGGTCAGCGCACTGGTCGGCGGCGTGCGCAGTTGGAGATGACGACAGCGTGAGCGAATCGTCGGTAATAAATCGCCAAGGCTTGGGGCGCAGAGGAGCCAGACTGTGTAAGAACCTGGTTCTTCAATCCCCCGCAAGAGCGCATTAGCTGCTGTTTCGGTGAGTCGGTCGGCATCTTCGATTACGACGACTCGGTGGCGCCCGCTACTCGGTGCCCAGGCCGAGCGCACGATCAATTCTCTTATTTCATCAACCTTGATCGAAAGTCCCTCGGTTCGGATTAATTCGACATCGGGGTGGGAGCCTCGCAAACTCGTTCGGCAACTATTGCATTCGCCGCAACCATTCTCTGGACAAATCAACGCCGCCGCGAACGCGATTGCGGCATTCGAACGGCCAGAACCTGGCGGCCCGGTAAAAAGCCACGCGTGCGTCATCGCCCCCTGGGTGTCCGAATCTTCTTCAGAGTTGCTGGCCGCAGCGACAGCGCGCTCAAGGATTGCGACCACTTCGTCTTGGCCGATCAACTCTCGAAAGACACGGGCAACCATAATTATTTCGCCTTCTTACCTTTCGCTAAGAGTTCCTCGAAGCGCGCGTGAATCAACATGGCAACATGGTCGGGAGTACCCGTGGCATCGACCACGAAATAGCGATCAGGTTCGACGGTGGCCAACTGCAGAAACGATCTTCGCACCCGTTCGTGGAATTCCTGCGGCTCGCTTTCAAGTCGATCAAGAGTTGCACACCGGGCCAAACCGATATCCGATGGAACGTCAAGCAAAATGGTCAAGTCAGGAATCAAACCCTCTGTGGCCCAACGCGACACTCGCAATACATCCTCACTGGGAAGGATCCGGCCGCTGCCCTGGTATGCGATCGAAGAATCAACATAACGATCGGTAATCACCACCGATCCCCTACTGAGAGCCGGGCGAACGACTGAGAACACATGCTCAGCTCGATCTGCTGCATAGAGTAAGGCTTCAGCGCGCGGAGCCAGCGCACCTGTTCCGTTGTCGAGCAGAACGCGGCGCAATTGCACCCCCAATTCAGTGCCGCCAGGTTCACGCGTCAAAACAACTTCGAAGTCACGTTTTAGAAACCAATCGCGCAATCTAATTGCCTGAGTTGACTTGCCTGAACCTTCTCCACCTTCAAAGGCGATAAAAATTCCTTGCTTTTCAAAGAGCGTCGCAACGCCGACGTCGCCTCTCAGTGCCTCTGCCAAATCCTTGAACAGGGGTACGCCTTTTCGATCATCCATCTGAATGTATGAAACGACTCCAACTCCGATCGCCACAAGTCCACCGAGTAACATCGTGAATGCGGCACCGTTGTAGTGCAGAGTCACATGGGCGAAATTGATCGAATGCCTTCCGATAACCGCCGCAATAGTTGGCGCAAGCGCAAGAACCAAAACCAAAGTTATTCGTATCAGTGAATTGACGAAGGCAAACGTTCGTCCCCGTACTTCGTCCTTCACTTCAAGTCCTAGCATGGTGAAGCCCGAGACCCACGCGATGCCGGCAAAACTACCCAGCATCAAGGCGATTAACACTGCCATGACCAAGTTCGGAATCGCCGCAAGGAGCACTAGGGAAAATCCTGCGAGCGACAATGAAAGACCAAACAGCCGGCGTCTGGAGAACCCGGCAAAAGTCTTTGGCCCTAAAGCCATCCCAGCCGCGAGGCCAGTGAAGACGGCACCAAAGAGCATTCCGTAGGCGGCATCGCCACCGCCGAGATCACCTACATAGGTGCGCGCTAATCCGACTACGGCACCGCCGGCGGCGAAAGCGCCGAGCATTCCAACAACAAGCCCACGAATCAATTTCGTGGACCAAACAAATTGCCATCCGTCGAGAAACGATCTGGCGATGTTGGTGGCGGCGGTCGCGACTCTATCGCTGCTCTTTGGAATCTCACGAAGCAGATAAATCGTTATCGCGCTAAATCCAAAACTTAATGCATCAACATAGAGCGCGATATCTACCGGCTTACCTTTGAAGAATCCAAATTTGGCTGCGAGTGCAGAATTGATCAAAGCCATCAGAGAAAAGAGTGCGGCCGCCACGGGTGCGGATCCATATGCGGCAAGCAGGCTGACTTGATTGGCCGCTTCAAGTCGATCGCGCGGAACCAGGTTTGGGACCGTAGCCTCTTTTGCTGGAGCCCAGAAGAGTGTGACCGACTCGATCAAAATAGTTGCGGTGTACAACCACCAATAGGTACGTACCAATGGGATCGAGGCGAATAGAAAGAACCGCAAAACATCGCAGGTGACCATCAAGCGACGACGATCAAAACGGTCGGCTATCACGCCGGCCAAAGGTCCAAGCAGGACCGCGGGAATCAAGCGAACAATAAATACACCTGCGATGGCATAACTTGCCTTGGCATAGTTATTGCCGGAAAGTTGCTTCGCCAACGCAGTCGTAGCCAGCAGCCCTAGCCAATCTCCGAGACTGCCAAATGCGAGTGCCCGCCATAATTTGCGAAAGGCCGGAATGGCCAATACCCCACGCAGGTCCCCCTGCGCCGGGGCCGCCGGTGTTGGCAACACATTTGACATGACGTCAGCCTATCCGCGCTAGGCGCTGACTTCCGCGGCGACTTTCTTTACGGTTTTTTTAGTGCCCTTTCGAGCAGCTGTCTTTTTCGCGGGAGCTTTTTTCGTAGTGGCTTTCTTGGCAGAGGTCTTCTTCGGGGTGGCCGTTCGTCGGCGCGGTGTTTTCTTGGCCCCGCCATTCTCTGCATCATAGGCACGGCGTTCGGCCAATAACTCGAGTCCCCGGTCGAGAGTGAGCAGTTCAAGAATCTCACCCTTGCGCATGGAAGCGTTGCTCTCCCCATCGGTCACATACGCCCCGAAGCGACCGTCTTTGACAACCACATTCCGGCCACTCGCCGGGTCGATTCCAAGTTCTTTCAACGGCGGCTTTGGTGCGCCTCTACCGCGAATCTTGGGCTGAGCCAACAGGGCTAGGGCCTCGTCAAGAGTGATCGTTAGTATCTCCTCTTCAGAGGAGATACTTCGGGTATCAGCGCCTCGCTTGATGTAAGGACCGAAGGGCCCGTTGCTGGCAATCACGTCGTCGCTGCCTGTGCTGCCAACGATCCGGGGCAAGGCAAGCAAGGTGAGTGCAGTTTCTAAAGAAATATTTTCTACATCCATCGACGCGAAGATCGAAGCGTTCTTTGGCTTAGCGCCTTTCACTGCATTCTCTTCGAGTACCTCGGTTACGTAAGGGCCGAATCGTCCAACTTTCGAATAGATGGCTCGACCAGTTGCTGGATTAACTCCAAGCAGGCGTTCACCGCTTGGTCGATCGAAAAGTTCTTTGGCTTTAGCCAAAGTTAATTCATCTGGTGCAAGCGTCTCAGGCACGCTGGTGGTACGACGCTCTTCACCTTCGCCTTGTTCAAGGAAAGTGCCGAATTTTCCGACCCGTACTGTTATTCCTTCGCCAAGGGCAAAACTGTTTACCTCTCGCGCATCGATATTCGTAATATCGGTCGTTAACTCGTGAAGCCCTGGGATGCCATCATGCCCAAAATAAAACTTCGTCAACCACGCAACTCGCTCTTCATCCCCTGCGGCAATCCGATCGAGATCTTCTTCCATCCCAGCCGTAAAGTCATAGTCGACCAAACGCGCGAAGTGGGCCTCGAGCAGACTGCACACGGCAAATCCAATGAACGAAGGTACGAGTGCGCGTCCCCGCTTCCCAACGTAACCGCGGTCTTGAATCGTCTGGAGTGTTGCTGCGAAAGTTGAGGGCCGTCCAATCCCCAATTCTTCCAACCTGGCCACCAAGCTCGGCTCGGTATAACGGGCGGGCGGTTTCGTTTCATGCCCATCGGCCGAGTAGGAGTCCACATCTACTACTTCGCCCTTGTTCAGCGGCGGCAGACGACGCAAATCTTCGTCGTCCTTATCGTCCTGAGCCTCTTCATAGGCGGCAAGGCACCCGGCAAACGTGAGCACGGTTCCACTCGCTCGAAAGGTTAAACGCTTCCCATCTCCAGTTGTAGTTTCAAGATCGACTCGCACCTGAAGTTTTCTGGCGTCCGCCATTTGCGAGGCAACTGTTCGCTTCCAAATCAGATCGTAGAGGGCTAATTCGTCGCGCGATATTTCGCCAGCAACTTCTCCTGGGGTACGAAAACTTTCCCCAGCCGGGCGAATAGCCTCATGTGCCTCTTGGGCATTTTTTGCTTTCCCTGTGTATTGACGCGGAGCACTTGCGACGTGATCGGCACCGTATAGCGCTCGTGCCGATTCTCGCGCAGCATTGATCGCCGTCTGCGAAAGCGTGGGCGAATCCGTTCGCATGTAAGTGATGTATCCATTTTCATAAAGTCTTTGCGCCACTCGCATCGTAAGTTGCGCGCCCCACCCGAGTCGCCGTCCGGCATCTTGTTGCAACGTCGATGTTGTGAATGGTGCTTTAGGTTTTTCGATTCGGGGAGATTCTTCGACGCTGCTCACCACGAAATGCTTGCCCGCAAGCGATGCAACTAACGCTTCGGCGCCGACTTGATTTAGTAGTTCGATTTCTTTCCGCATTTTTTCGCTTAGTTGGCCCGTACTATCAAAATCTTTGCCAACCGCTATCCGTTTGCCCTCGATCGAGAGCAATCTCGCCTGAAATCCTGCACCGCAAGTGGCCGTAACGTTCCACCACTCTGAAGAAGTGAAAGCCATCCGTTCGCGTTCGCGCTCCACGACCAAGCGCAAGGCAACTGATTGCACGCGACCAGCCGAAAGGCCGACTTTGATCTTTTTCCAAAGTACTGGCGAAAGTCGATATCCGAAAAGACGATCAAGAATTCGTCTGGTCTCTTGGGCATCAACCAAACGCAAGTCGAGATCTCGCGTTTCGTTGGCTGCAGCTCTAATCGCCTCTCGCGTGATTTCGTGAAAAACCATTCGTTTCACTGGCACTTTCGGCTTGAGTACTTCTAAAAGGTGCCAGGCAATCGCTTCCCCTTCGCGGTCCTCATCTGTGGCTAGGAGAAGTTCATCGCACCCTTTTAAAAGCGCTTTCAATTCGCTGATCTTTCGCTTTTTATCGGCATTTACGACATAGAGGGGCTCAAAGCCGTGATCCACATCGACGCCCTCCTTGGCCCAAGGCACCTTCTTATACTCCGCTGGAATTTCGGATGCGCGCTGCGGAAGATCGCGAATATGGCCAACACTCGCCTCGACTACATAGTCGGGGCCGAGAAATTCGCCTATTTTCTTGGCCTTCGCGGGTGATTCCACGATGACCAGGTGGCGCAGCGCCAAGTGATTTCTCCAATGCTCAACACGCGGATGAACCCGCCCCTCTGACCAGCGTTTGATCAGCGGCGAGCCCGTATGGGTCAAGAGTGTGACGGCAACCATCCCGCCTCTGTCAAACGGCCCGATCCTACTTACCTGTGGATAATGTGTTATATCTGCAGGTCAGAGGGGTCAGAAAAAATTTTAACCGATCTGAGTCGATTTCCGTTTGGTGTTGATCATCGCACCAATAATTATCACCACAGCACCGAGGGAGATCGCGGTCCGAAGGCCCGCGTTACCGCCGCTGCCTAGCGTCATGCTGATGATCGCCGGCGTGATCAGCAGGGCAACAAGGTTCATCACCTTGATTAGTGGGTTAATTGCTGGACCTGCAGTGTCTTTGAACGGATCGCCGACAGTGTCACCAATGACGGTGGCAGCATGAGCAGCCGAGCCCTTGCCGCCGTAGTGGCCGTCTTCGATCATCTTCTTGGCGTTATCCCAAGCGCCACCAGAGTTGGCCAAGAAAACCGCCATGAGCGTGCCAGTAGCGATTGCGCCAGCCAGGTAGGCACCGAGGGCACCAACGCCAAGTCCAAAGCCAACTGCGATCGGCGCAAGTACGGCAAGCAGACCTGGTGTTGCAAGTTCTCGGAGCGAATCTTGCGTGCAGATGTCGACGACCCGTCCATACTCAGGCTTTTCGGTTCCAGCCATGATGCCTGGGTGTAGTCGAAATTGGTTTCGCACCTCTACAACTACGGCACCAGCAGCGCGAGATACGGCGTTGATTGCTAGGCCCGAGAAGAGGAAGACGACGGCGGCGCCGATAATGGCACCCACCAGGTTGCGTGGGTTGGCTACGTCGAGAACGCCTTGAAATTCCAGAAGTGTCGTCTTAACGCCACTGCTAGTTACGGCGTTCTTGATTGCATCCGTAAACGCACCAAAGAGAGCGGTCGCCGCAAGCACCGCGGTCGCAATTGCAATGCCCTTGGTGATTGCCTTCGTGGTGTTTCCAACAGCATCTAGTGAGCTGAGCACCTTTGCGCCTTCGCCGTGGACATCCCCTGACATTTCAGCAATGCCTTGTGCATTATCTGAAATTGGTCCGAAAGTATCCATGGCCACGATGACTCCGACCGTGGTGAGCAGGCCACAACCGGCCAGAGATACTGCAAAGAGCGAGAGCACCACATTTCCAGTCCCTAGCAAGAATGCGCCGAATACCGCAGAGGCGATCAGAAGGGCTGAATACACGGCTGATTCAAATCCCACTGCAATTCCAGCAAGAAGAACCGTTGCCGCACCGGTTTGGGAAGATGCCGCGACATCGTTTACTGGTCGCTTCCCAATCTCAGTGAAGTGGGCGGTCAGCGCTTGAATCGCAGCTGCTAACGCAATGCCGATTATTACCGAGGCAAAGGCAACGACGCGAGGATTGGCAGTTGAATCAATGTGGCCACCTGTTAATTCAGCAAATGAAGTGGGCAAATACGCAAAGGTGGCAACGCCAACCAATACGGCACTAATCGTCGCCGAGATGAAGAACGAGCGATTGATCGCAGCCATAGCGCTCTTATCGCTTTCACGAAGTTTGGTGATGAAGATTCCAATAACTGCAGTGAGAACTCCTAGCGCAGGAACAATCAGCGGAAAGATTAGGCCAACCGAACCAAAGGCGGCCTTGCCAAGAATCAATGCGGCAACCAGCGTGACTGCGTAGGACTCGAAAAGGTCCGCGGCCATCCCGGCGCAATCGCCGACGTTGTCACCGACGTTGTCAGCAATAGTGGCCGCATTTCGAGGGTCGTCCTCAGGTATCCCCTGCTCGACTTTGCCAACTAGATCAGCGCCGACATCAGCGGCCTTGGTAAAGATCCCGCCACCGACACGCATAAACATGGCGAGCATCGCAGCGCCGAAGCCAAAACCTTCAAGCACCGAAGGGGCGTTACCTTTGTAAATGATGACGACCGTTGAGGCGCCAAGTAGGCCAAGTCCAACCGTGAGCATGCCAACCACGCCACCGGTTCGGAAGGCAATCTTCACCGCGGGGGCAGCCCCGCGATCTTTTGCAGCAGCAGCCACGCGAACGTTGGCTCGAACTGCCAGCCACATTCCGTTGTATCCCACCAGCGCTGAAAAAATAGCTCCGATCAGGAAGAAGAGGGAGCGGCCGATCCTGATTTCACCGCTTCCAGGCAGCGCGAAGAGGATGAAAAACACGAGAACCACAAAAACGGAGAGCGTTTTGAATTGGCGAGAAAGATAGGCCGAAGCACCCTCTTGAATGGCAGCGGCAATCTCTTTCATCTTTGGGGTGCCATCAGGTGCTGCGAGAACTTCCTTGCGTAAGAAATACGCGACTCCAAGGGCAGCCAGGGAGATAACCAATACGGCGTACGCGTAAGTGAGGTTGCTCCCCGAGAGATGGATCGCGGCCCCCTCGGCGTTGAGGCGGGTCGTGGACATACATCCTCCAGGTTTGAAGTTGGTTCCGGGCATTGGCCCCCCAGGGGGCCCCTTGTCGGGCGAGAGTCTACGGCGGTCAGACCGGACTAAGCGACCCACCCAGCCCTGGCCGAGGCGGTGATCACGCCTGGCAGGAGACGTCGAACCCAAGTTGGAAGCGTTGAAGGCGGGGCTGCCCTCAAGGTCAGAAGTAGTGAACCTGCGCCGCTGGTCTCTATTCGACACTCGGTGACCTCCGTGCGCCAAGCACTCACCGTGGACTGGACCGTGGCCAGGACTGTGGCCTGGACCGTCTCCCGAGCTGTGGCGCAGCCGACCCCAGGGACCGTGAGTGATTGAGCCCCTGCGAGGGCAGCAACGTTGGCAATTTGGCGCAGACGCTGCTCGGCGGCGCTGACGATCACAAAACTCGTAATTAACACCAGGACCGGTAGAAGTGACGAAGTCACGATTAGTAACCAGATTGTGGCGCTGCCCTTTTGCCGTCTTGATTTTCGCGACATCAGTTGTGGGCAATCGCCGAGACATTGATCTTTATCGTCTTAGGCCAGGGTGCCGCAGTACCGATTTTCACAATGGAGTAATCGCCCTGAGTCACAATCTCAAAGTGGGAAGTTGGAAGAGCATGCGCGACCATCTGTTCCACGCTGGTCAAATCTTCGTGACGGGTAATCGCCTCGGCTGCCCGTTGAGCGATTTGACTCGTATGCAGATAGATCCCCATCGAAGCAAAGAGATTAAGCAGAGCTGAGCCGATTAAAACGATTGAAGGAAGCACAGTTGCAAGTTCAGCTGTAACGCTTCCACGTTCCTTAATGGAATACAGCGTGACCACCGCACGAATGCGATGGCCACGCTGTATTTGCGGGCTCACTATTATCCGAAGACCCAGGTAAGGGCTTTGGAAAACAATTGCGTGAGCATGTTGAGAACTTGATTGGATGAGAGAACTTTGTATAGCACTCCCGCGAAACCACAAGCAGCGACCGTCGTCACTGCATATTCGGCGGTAGCCAGTCCTGCTTGGCTCCCAAGGCGATCAAACGAAGAGCGAAGGAACTTCATTACAAGTACCAAGGCTGCTCCTTTCAGATGTCGGTGGATGGAATGACGTAATCCTGGTGACTTGGAGAGCTAAGGCGATACCCGAATGACGCGCTCTCTGGATCTAGAGGGGTTGTGGATTTCCGACATCAGTGCGTGAAATTTAAAAATGCTGGCGGTAGTGAGCCAAGGAGCGAAAAAAACACCTGCGCCGCAATTGGAAAGACTGCGCCAAAAATAAAAGATGGAAGGAAGCACAACCCAATTGGAAGCGTTGCACGCACACCGACCGAACGCACTTGACGTTTTACTTGGCTTGTCCGCGCTCGTTTCAATCTGACTGCTGATCGACGGAGTGCATTAGCCCCTGCCGTTCCAGTGCTAGCAATACTTTCGACGGTGCTGGCAATCGGCGTTAGTGCCGGAACCTGTCGCCAAGATCTAAGAGCCTGTTCGGCATCTGCCCCTAACTGCATCAGAGTCGTTGTTTCATCAGAAAAGCGTTTGACCGGAAGTCCGACGACTTCACCCGCGGCCTTGATTGAATCAATAAGTGGGAGCCCGCTATCCAGACAAAGCGCGATTAACTCAGCAAATTCAGGTGCCAGATAGATCAATCGCAGGCGCTCGGCTCTGATCGCCGCCGGTTCGAGAAGTGCCAAGGACCGCTTGGTCAGCCAACCGCCAATTAACGCAAGTAGAAAACTTAAGGGTGCTTGGAATTCGAGAATGAAAAAGAAAGCCACCGAAAATGCTGCGAGGTTAGCTCGTCTTTTCATGAAGTGACTGCCAAAGCGTTTTTCGTGATTCGGGCAAGCCAAAATCTTCCTAGCAGATTGAGAAACACTGAAGCTATGAATGCTATGCGTCCAATCATGGTTCCGAATAGAAAGTGAAAAGGATGGAGCGCTAAGAGGATTAGTACAGGCAAGAGGCTCATCAAAACAGCGGTCGCTTTAGCACCGGCGATTTCGCTAAGCAACTCTTCCTCAAGGGACAATTCGCTTTCGATACTTTCAACAATTGCCTCGAGCGCAGGAATGATTGGCGTTCCGCGTTGATTCGAAAGATCCACAAAGAGAGCCACCTTAAGCAACGCCTCAGCGCCATTGATCGCGTTAATTCGCAAGATTTTGAGGTTCTCGTCATGGGAATCCCGAGCTTCAATCTTTATGGCCAACAGGGGATGTAGCGCTGCGGCGTGAATTAGAGCTTGCTGCGGGGAACCGCCAACCCGAAGCTGGTCCGCTAGCGTGGTGATGAATTCGAGTGTTAAGGCACGCCGCTTGCTCGCTCCCTGCACCACTTTCTGTGCCCGGTGGCTTATCCGTGGAATCGGCGAAATCGGAGAACTAATAAGGGCGGCCGCGAGAGCGATTAAAAAATATGCGAAAATTATCACGCCCATCGTCCGAGCGTTTTGACGAAGCAAAGTCCATCATCGCTTACTTGAATCTCGGCTATCTCGCTCACGAAACGTCGGGTTCCATCGCGACGCAAATGCACGATAATTTCGATTGCGCTCGCTAATTGTGAATGAACCGCTCGCCGATCCAACCCCGCGGCCACACCCAACGCTTCGATCCTCGCTGGAATCGCGGTCGCACTATTTGCGTGGATCGTGGCGAAGGCTCCATCGTGACCCGAGTTGAGAGCCGCGAGAAGGTCAACGATTTCAGCACCTCGAACCTCGCCAATCACGAGTCGATCTGGACGCATCCTCAACGCTTGCCGCACCAGATCGCGCATGGTCACCCCTCCTGCACCCTCGACATTTGTTTCACGCGCCTGAAGATGCACAACATGCGGATGCTTCGGAAATAATTCGGAAGTATCTTCGATGATCAAAATTCGTTCCACTGGTGACACTTCGCTCAAAAGCGCGGTCAGTAGTGTGGTTTTACCAGCTCCAGTTCCACCAGTGATAAGAATCGAACGTCGCGCACGGATGAGGTCAATCAAGAGCGGTTCAATTTGCACCCCAACCAAGTCCGCTAATGATCGGTGCTGGCTTCGAATAAGACGGAACGCAATTTGGGTCGTACCACGCGCGATCGGCGGAATTATGGCGTGCATTCTGATGCCATCGCCTACTGGGACATCGACGTATGGATGGGCTTCATCGAGTCTGCGTCCGGTGTTGGTGGCGAGTCTCTGGGCCAGGTTACGAACTTCAATTTCGGACTCAAAACGTACCTGCGAAAGTTCTAGCCCTTCGCCAACGTCGATCCAGACTTCATCTTTGCTCTTAACCAGAATGTCTGTACTGCGTAGATCCGCAACCAATGGCGTTAGTGGACCAAATTCGACCAAATTTGCCGTCGAAATGATGGCGGCACTAATAACTTCGGCTGGAGTGAGCCAAGGCGAGTGGTCTTTAATGATCGCCGAAATATTTGAAAGGGATGGTGCCTGGTTTGATTGCGCGAGGTTTCGTCGCACGAGACCATCGAGATCAATCTGCACGACGAGTACCAATCAGATTTAGCCAGATTTGGTTGGCCCACTTAAGCGCCGCCTTGGCCTGGGTTAGATCACCAAAGTCTGCAGCTAACGCCAATTTTGGATCAGTTGGCCATTCAACGATCCTTGAGCGCAAGGCAGCGGCAACCTGATGCGTCGAGAGAGAACCATACGTTGGCCGTCGAAGAATTATCTGTACCGATTCGTAATTCGCACTAGCCAGCACCACTGCGCCTTTCTCAACTGAGAGTGCTGTATTCGCAGTTAAAAGAAGTAAGTCAGCCGGACGCTGCAATTTCGCTGCGAGCTCTCCGGTACCGAAAATCACCACATCAAATCGTGCTCGCAAATCGAAAAGAAGTGCGGGAGTCACGATCACATCGGAGTTGAGCACGCCCACTTTGTTTGGTGGAGCGGTTTGTAACTCATGATCAACGGCAAAGGCTTTCGATCCAATGACGCGATGCAATTGTTCGGACCGATCAATCAACACAGCGCGCTGATTTGTTGCCACCGAAACCAGACCGAGCAACGCCACAAGCGTTGTAAGACCAAGACCGCCATTGGCCGAGACGATTGAGACGAGTCGGCCTGGGCTTTGATCGCCGATCAGGATCCCCAGCCGACCTGCTAGTTGCCTAACTACCTCCTGATCGCTGCCCGCCATGCCAACAAGGGCGCCAGAACTGGCACCAACGTCGGTCTCAAGGTCGAGGAGCAGAACACCCGATCTGGCTGGAATCGAGACGGGCAGCAGGTCTGTTGCAATAAGGAGTAGACCGTGCTCGGGAAAGTTCCGAGGTAACTGCACTTCGCGGGAAATGGCTAAACCTAGGGCCGCACCAGCCGTTGCCACCAAATGACTCGTGCGTGCATCTGCGCTGAAAAGTGTGCACTCTCTCACGTCGGTTAGCGTCCCTACTCAGGAATGATCGACGCACCGTGAATTATGACTTATGGGTATAGCCAGCACTTGGGGATTACCATGACAAAGTGAGAACCGCAGCATTCTTTGATCTCGATAAGACAATCATTGCGCGTTCTTCAGCCCTGGCCTTCACCACGCCCTTCGCTAAGGCCGGGCTACTGACCAAGCGATCATTACTTCGGGGCCTACTTGCGCAAATTCTCTTTACGCTCGGTGGCGCAGACCACGAAAGAACCGAACGTCTACGTCTGCAATTGTCGAAAATGGTCGCAGGGTGGTCAACTGAACAGGTAAGCGAGATCGTTCAGGAGACACTCCACCAATTTATTGAGCCGATCATCTACGCCGAGGCGGCCGATCTGATCGATGAACACCACCGCAATGGTCGAGACGTAGTGATCGTCTCATCGTCAGCATCGGAGATTGTTGAACCGATCGGACGAATGCTGGGCGTAGAAGAAATAATCGCGACCCGTTTGAAAAGCATCGACGGCCATTACACGGGTGAAATCGAGTACTACGCGTATGCGGAGACGAAAGCAACGGCTATTCGCGAACTAGCCGAAGTCAAAGGCTACGACTTGACCCAATGCTTTGCCTATTCGGATTCAGCTACGGATATTCCGATGCTTGAAACGGTGGGCTTCCCCTTCGTAGTCAATCCTGATCTTTCACTACGAAAGTTCGCGGTTGCACGCGGTTGGGGTATTTGCGCCTTTCGGCGAACCGTTCCACTTCGTGATCGATATCAATTCGAAAAACCGGAAATCGTCACGGCGGCAACCGCCCTTGGTGTGACTGCAATCGGCTTGCTCGCAGTTGCGATCGTACGCAAACGCAAACGTCACGCGTCATAACCAAAATCTCGCTTAAGTCGTCGGAGCGTCACCAAACTCGTCGCAGATCTCAATCCCACGCCGCGCGCCAAATTGCACGGCACTGGCCAGGTGCCTGAGCCAAGCTGCGACTCCCCCAGCAGTGCCGCTTTTGTAAGCAGTTAACGCTGGCGCAAATGAACTGGCTCCGAGCGCCAGCATTCCAACTTCGGGGAGGCCAAGTGCATCCGGGTCAAAGCCACGCCCAATCAGAAGGGATCTGAAAAACGTCCGGGCGACAACTTGATTCGCCATCTCAAACGGCGCCAGATCCATAATTTCGCCCATCACTAAAGCAGCGACGACCAAAGCGGGGATTTGCGAATCTGACGCAAGTAATTCATTAATGGCGAAGAGTCTGGCGCTTTCCTCGCTCGTAAGATCTCGTGGTCTCCCCCGCTCATCGGTGGCTCCATTGGCCAGGGCAATCGCGTGAAAGCGGGCCAGCGATTGCATCGGAGCAGTTGCAACGGCTGACGCGGTTGAAATTGACGATTGCAGCAGGGCAACCGCCACTGGAAGTTCGATTCCCCCCAATTCAGCGGCGGCCCGCGCTGATTCGCTGAGCGCCAAGGCTCGTACTTCAATCCCCTTGGTTCGAAGAATTCTCTGCTTCCGAAGCAAATCCATCGCAGCTCGGGCATCCTCGACGGCCTCACGCACTCCCGGAAGTTCGACTACTTGCGCGATCGTCACGAAGGAAAGGTTACTGAACCATCTGTGATTCATCCGCGCACCAAAGGAGGCTAGCCTTGCTCCAACTTTGCTTGAAGGGAAAGCGATTGAGTCAGGAGCCCGAACACCCGCTCGAAAACCTCTTGCACGAGGAACGTCATTTTCCGCCCTCTGCTGAATTCGCGGCAGACTCAACAACAAAGGCCTCGATCTATGATGAGGCGGCAACGGATCGTTTGGCTTTCTGGGAACGGCAAGCAGAGGCTCTTGCCTGGCGCAAGCCATGGCATACCGTGCTCGAGTGGAATCCCCCTTATGCAAAGTGGTTCGTCGGTGGGGAACTTAATGTCGCCGAAAACTGCCTCGATGTGCACGTTGCCGCTGGGCGTGGAGATCGGGTTGCCTTCTACTTCGAAGGTGAGCCTGGAGACACGCGCACGATCACTTACGCCCAATTGCACAGCGAGGTTAAGAAAGCTTCGAATGCCCTGATCGAACTTGGCATTGGAAAGGGCGATCGCGTCGCGATTTATATGCCGATGATCCCGGAAGCCACCATCGCCATGTTGGCATGTGCGCGTATCGGTGCGCTCCACTCGGTTGTCTTTGGCGGATTTTCTGCGGAAGCACTCCTCGCGCGCATTCGAGATGCAGATGCCAAGCTGGTGATCACCGCAGACGGCGGATACCGTCGAGGCACGGCTACCGCATTAAAGCCGGCAGTTGATGAGGCACTCAAAGGTAAGACGAATGTCGAGCGAGTTCTAGTCGTCCGACGTACCGGACAGGACGTGGCGTGGAAGGAAGGTCGCGATATTTGGTGGCACGATTTCGTTGACCGTCAGAGTGAAGAACACGTGCCCCTTGCACATGACAGCGAGCACCCACTTTTCATTCTTTATACCTCTGGTACAACAGCTAAACCTAAAGGTATTTTTCATACAACGGGCGGCTACCTAACTCAGGTGGCCTTCACACACAAAGTC
Organism: Actinomycetes bacterium; assembly: GCA_025355805.1. Classification (GTDB taxonomy): domain Bacteria; phylum Actinomycetota; class Actinomycetes; order Nanopelagicales; family Nanopelagicaceae; genus JANXYY01. The sequence goes on along the minus strand of JANXYY010000028.1, from coordinate 4,319 downwards.
GTTTTCGATTTGAAACCCGAGACCGACGTATTTTGGTGCACCGCAGACATCGGCTGGGTCACTGGCCACTCTTACGTCGTCTACGGTCCACTCGTTAACGGGGCAACTCAAGTGATGTACGAAGGCACTCCTGATTCACCACACAAAGGTCGTATGTGGGAAATCATCGAAAAATATCGTGTGTCAATTCTTTATACAGCGCCAACGCTTATTCGCACCTGGATGAAGTGGGGTGACGATATCCCAAAGGAATTTGATCTGTCTTCGCTTCGACTCCTTGGATCAGTGGGCGAACCAATTAATCCAGAAGCGTGGATGTGGTATCGAAAGCAAATTGGCGCCAGTAGATGTCCGATTGTTGACACTTGGTGGCAGACCGAGACTGGCGGAATCATGATTTCACCCATCCCTGGTGTCACCATTACGAAACCTGGGTCCGCGATGGCCGCATTCCCTGGCATTAGCGTAAAGGTCGTAGACGAACAGCAACGCGCGGTAGGCAACGGTGAAGGTGGCTACCTCGTTCTTGACGAACCTTGGCCGGCCATGTTGCGGGGTATCTGGGGAGAGCCGGAGCGATACGTCGAGAATTATTGGTCGCGTTTTGACGGTATTTACTTTGCGGGCGATGGCGCCAAATTGGATGAGGAGGGAGCGATTTGGCTATTGGGTCGAGTTGATGACGTCATGAACGTTTCTGGCCACCGCATCTCCACAACCGAAGTCGAGTCTGCACTTGTCTCTCACCATGCGGTGGCTGAGGCCGCAGTCGTTGGCGCCGCGGATTCAATGACCGGGCAAGGAATCGTCGCCTTCGTAATTCTTCGCAGCGGTATCGAACACGCGACTGGTCAAGAACTCGTGCAAGAATTACGCGCGCACGTAAGTAAAGAAATTGGCCCAATCGCCAGGCCCAAGCAGATTCTGGTGGTTCAGGAATTGCCCAAAACTAGGAGCGGAAAAATCATGCGCCGACTACTTCGCGATGTTGCTGAAAATCGAGCAGTGGGCGATGCCACCACGTTGGCTGATCCGAAAGTCATGCACTTGATCAGCGAAGGTATTAAAACCAGCAGCGAGGATTAATGGCCAGACTAGGCAAATTGCGGTCAACCGAATTTATGGGAGGACTCGCTCTCTTTCTCGCTGTGGTTTGCGCGTTGGCGATTGCCAATTCGCCAATTCGCCACGGCTATGAATCATTCACACACTTTCAACTCGGCTTCGGGATTTATCGCTTTGATTTAAAGACGTGGGCCGCTGACGGTTTGCTTGCAATCTTTTTCGCCTCGGCCGGACTCGAGCTTCGTCGCGAACTTACCCATGGCGATTTGAGAAACCGGAGGCGCGCTGCTTTGCCGGTAATCGCCGCGCTCTCTGGCATGGCGGGGCCTGCGTTAATTTATGCCTTGATAACCCGCGGGGATGCAGTGGCTTTGCATGCCTGGGCCATTCCTACCTCAACTGACCTCGCATTCTCACTGACGATTCTAGGAATTGCCGGATCACGAATCCCTTCTGCATTACGCGCCTTCCTTCTGACCTTGGCTATAACAGATGACATCGCAACCATTGTGTTGATCGCGATCTTCTACTCGCAGGCGATCAACTGGAGATATTTAATTCCATCGCTACTCGTATTAGCGGTATATGCGCTTCTGCAGCGGAGCGGAATTACGTGGTGGTGGATTGCGCTACCCCTCGGAGTTTGCTCGTGGGCTTTAATGGAACAGAGCGGTGTCCACGCCACCGTGGCAGGAGTGCTCATCGGCCTACTCACGAATCCACATCGGAACGGAAATCCAAAAAGTGCAGTCGAGCGATTTGAACATTCTTTAGCGCCTATCTCGGCATTCATCAGCGTTCCAATTTTTGCGTTTGTAACGATTGGGATATCGGTTACAGCCAGTGAACTGGCCACCGTGTGGCATGACAAGATCTCTTACGGAATCATATTTGCCAGACTCGTCGGCAAAATCTTAGGAATAGTTGGCGGCGCCTGGCTAATCGCAAAGATCACGCGTGCCGAGTTAAGCCCGAGTCTTTCGTGGTGGGATATCAGCGCAGTGGGAATCCTCGCCGGCATTGGCTTTTCGGTCTCTTTGCTTGTTGCTTTGATTTCATTGGGCAACTTCCCGAACCGGCTGCTTGCGGCGGAAAGTGGCATTCTTTTCTCTGGACTCATCAGTGCGGTGCTGGCAATGGCGGCCCTGCAGATACGAAATCGCGCTCACCTGAGATCAGCCCACTAAACGAGCAGCTTCAGTTTTTGCCCAGTTTGTAAGTTGATGCGGCAGATAGTTGTCTAGGTACTTCACCAACGAACTACGACTCAGCAGTGAAGTCACACTATTTGAGCCAACGAGATTGGCTAACGTCGCAAATATCCAAAGCAACACGACAACTGACAAGACGGCCAAGACTCCACCAAGCAGCGAATCAATAAATCGCAGCGGACCCCAAAGCACCACCTTTCGTAATGCTCCGCCCACTCGTGTCGTAATCGCTTGACCCAAGGAAGCAAAGACGATCACGAGCAGGCCAGTTAGCAACGCTCGTTTTAAAGAGCCATCGATCGACTGGAGAAGACTAGGTGCCAGCGCCATCGCGCCAATCGCACCACCCACATAGCCGATGAATCCAAGGACGCCCACGATCAACCCGCGCCTTGCGCCGGCGAAAAAAGTGAAAGCCAGAATAAGCGCGACCACGAGATCCAAAATCATGGGCGCCTTCATGGACGCGACAACATACGATCGCGCTCCCATGGGATTTCGCGTCCGGTCAAGTAAAGGAGCCGATCGATTACACCGGCGGTGAAGCCCCAGATGGTTAACCCCGCGGCAACGAATGCGGGAGTTATGAAACCGGTCGCCAGTTGGATTCGATAACGGTTGCTGGGCGCTGCGAGTTCTGCAAGTGAAATCCTTTCAACTCGCTCGACCTCATCCGAATTCATCGCCGTTACCGGCGATGGTTTTGACCACCAAGCCAGGACCGGGGTGACGTGAAAGTTACTCGGGGGGAGCCAAAGAGTTGGCAACTCTCCAAGCACCACGATGCCACTGGCCTCAACTCCGGTCTCTTCAACGGCTTCTCGTACTGCGGCGCCGCTGGCACTGATGTCGCTTGGATCAATCGCCCCGCCTGGAAATGAGGGTTGACCTGGATGTGACCGCAAGGTGGATGCGCGTTGCGTAATCAAAATATCAGGACCGGCCGGTGAATCGCCGAGCAAAATCAAGACAGCGCTAGATCGAGTCTGATCATCACCACCGTGCGGGATCATCGCAATATCCTCACGGCTTACACGTCCGGGCAGTTCAGCGAAAGCTGCCAGCCAGTCGGGGCCTGTCATAACGGAATGTTGATCCCAAGGTAGAGCAAAATTAGACCGCGCATCTGGGTCCAAGAATGTATCTGGCCTACTTTTTTATAGGTGATTCCACCCTTGGCATTTACGAACCAAGTGACTGGAACTCCCATGCCAAAATCGGCTCGCGTCACCTTCTTATTATCGGCAAGTTGCGGCCACGCCATGCCTTGATCGACCATAAAATTGAGGCCGTCCTTGGCCGAGGCTTCCTCAACGTCGACGCCAACGATTGAAAGCGCTTTTGATGGCGCCGTGGCCAGATAAAGCTTGTGAAAGAGCGGCATTTCTTCTTTGCACGGCGGACACCAAGAACCCCACAGGTTAATGACGAATGGGCCTTTAAGCGAAATCAACGGAATTTTATTTTTTGTGTATCCATGCGAATTGAGGCACGGCAATTCCAGATTAGGCAATTGATTAGGAGTGGCTGAAGTCTGGAAGTCACAATTCGATATGACGGTGATTGCCGGAACCGCCGAACTACTCGACGGTGAAGCAGAACAACTAGTCAGTAAAAGCCCAAGCACCGCAAGCAGAGCAAGCAGACCAATGGGCGCAGTAATTCTTTTCATCGAAACGCCTCGTCGGTCTTTACAAGTTTGGCCGCCTTCGCCGGATCGGTCTCGCCCTCGCCAAAGGCAGGGCAGAGTTTGGCTAGTGGGCATGCGCCGCAAGCTGGCTTTCGCGAGTGGCAAATCCGTCGTCCATGCCAGATCAATCGGTGCGATAAATTTGTCCACTCTCTTTCTGGAATCAATTTTGCGATAGCACTCTCAACTTTTACCGGATCTAATTCAGTCGTCCAGCCAAAGCGTCGTACTAATCGACCGAAATGCGTGTCGACGGTGAGGCCAGGAATATCGAACGCATTACCAAGCACGACATTTGCAGTCTTCCTGCCAACGCCCGGAAGAGTAACTAAATCGTCGAGATTTGCCGGCAC
>JANXYY010000015.1 GCA_025355805.1 Actinomycetes bacterium | reverse complement strand
ATATTTTGATAAATCATGACGCTGGCCGATTTACCAATTTGGCATAAAGCCATATACAAATTCCAGAGTCTGACCCGACGAACCGTGAATCAGTGGAAGATTGGATGTCTCGGTTAGAGGCATTGAGTGCACTATCGGAAGAAATTGCATCAAAATCTGTCTCCTGAACCTGACGATAATCTTGAAAACGAATCTCAACACGTTTTCAAGATTAGGAAGTGATCACGACTTCCTGATGCATTCCGTTCGCATAATGGTTTTTTAGATTGCAGACGAATTCGTATCGTCCGGGATTTAAAGTCACCGTGACCCAAGTGACCGAACCCGAGGCCACACCGTCACCCGCGCCGGCGCCACAACTTTTAGAAGCCTCACCGAGACTTCCGGCCTCATCGACTTTGCCATTCGATCCTGGAACGCGTTGGCCTGCGGATTGACCGTCAGCCAGCGGCAAGATCACTAACTCGTGAGTGCGCCAACCCATGTTCGTGGCAATAACGGTTACTTGTCCGCCAGTCACGGTGGCTGGAACAGCCAAGAGTCTCATTCGACCTCCGAGTGGAGCAGTCCCACCCATCATCTGAGTCATTCCCATATCGCCTAAAGCCACATTGATGGTGCGACCTGGCAGGTTGGGCGGTGGCGTGCAGTTCACCCTTGACGAGTGGTACACCGAATCCGAGCCCATCATTCCTGGACCAAAACCGCCGTTTGATGTGCATCCAGCCAGCGTGAGACTCGCAATGACGCTTGCGAACACCAAAGTCTTTGCCCGTGCCGAATTCATACGCATTCTTTCAGCCTAGCGCTCTCCGCAGACGCACAAAGAGTGCAATACCGGTGGCAACTAATGCTGCTCCGATTAGAAACCACGGCCACGGACTCCACTCGTCCATGCACTGCTGGCCACCATTTCCATACGGACTGCAGATTGTCCCAGGACCGTCGCGATTGAGGAAGGCGACATACAGAAGTGGCAATCCAAGGCCAGAGATGAGTCCGACGCTGCTGCGACGGTCACCTCCCCACTTCAACAATATGAAAAGACCCAGGAGGGCAAAAGGCAAGATAAAAATTCCGATTGTCATTAATGCGAGCACACTAAACGAAAGGGCAGCACCCACCACTGGCCACGCAAGAAAACTCGAAAGTTTTGGCTTCTCAGAGTTCACGCGAACCTTGCCACCATTCCAATGACGCTCGTTATCGACGTTACTCTAAGTACTGCAAATATCGCCTATTCTGTTGTACGTATTTCTGGGAGTCAGGTAATTGGGAGTTGAGCATGCGTAATTGGGCGGGCAATATTAGCTTTCATGATGCCCAGACGCTCACGCCCACCAGCGTTGAAGAGTTGCAAGAGATCGTAGCCACCAATTCTTTGGTCCGCGCTCGCGGAACCGCTCACTCGTTCAATTCAATCGCCGATACCAATGGCGTTGGCATCCTCCTATCGGAAATGCCACGAGTGATTGAGGTCGATAGTGCTCGCTCGGTGGTGCGCGTATCGGCTGGCCTGAGGTACGGCGATCTCGCACAATCGCTGCACGCCAAGGGTTTTGCTCTCCACAACTTGGCTTCCTTGCCGCATATTTCAATCGCCGGTGCAATCGCTACAGGGACGCATGGTTCTGGCGTAAAGAATGGTTCACTCAGTACCGAAGTTCGCGCCCTCGATCTGGTGCTTGCCGATGGCGACATTCGGCGACTGACTCGAGAAGACCTGGACGACACCTTCAACGCGGCCATAATCGGACTGGGTCTCTTAGGCATAGTGTCCACCCTTGAACTCGATATCGAACCCACGTATGAGATATCACAAGTGGTGTACCCAAATTTTCCACGATCACTTTTTTACGAGAATCTAAATGACATTCTCGGCGCTGCCTACAGCGTAAGTTTCTTCACCACCTGGGGCGCAGAAGATGATGGCCAAGTATGGACAAAAGAGCGTACGTCGCCATTTGCGGGTGAGCGAGGGTTAAAACTATTTGGCATCCCAACCGCGTCCACAAAACAACATCCCATCCCAGGCATTGATCCGATCCACTGCACAGAGCAGTTGAATCAACCAGGTGCCTGGCATGAACGATTGCCACATTTCAAATTAGAATTCACCCCGAGTGCAGGTGACGAACTACAGAGTGAATATTTGATTCCACGAAGTCATGCAGCGCAAGCGCTCGTAGCACTTGAACCGCTCGCCGCGGAAATCAATCAACTTTTACAAGTAACCGAGATCCGTACCGTAAAAGCAGACAACCTCTGGTTGAGTCCGAGTTATCAGAGAGATGTTGTTGGAATCCACTTCACTTGGAAAAAGACTGACGAGATTTATCAACTGCTTTCGCGGATCGAAGAAGTGCTTGCGAATTTCCAGGCTCGACCACATTGGGGAAAGATTTTCACGTACGATCGAGATTACCTGGCGTCGGTTTACCCCAAGTTCAGTGAATTCAAAGCCCTCGCTGAGACTTTTGACTCGACGGCTAAATTCCAAAAC
>JANXYY010000008.1 GCA_025355805.1 Actinomycetes bacterium | reverse complement strand
GCTCACCTAACTCAAGACGCTGCGCATAGGCTGCTGGATGCTTAACATTCCACCATCGTTGACCACCCAGATGCGAATGCGCACCCGGTCCAAAGCCCCACCAATCGTCGCCGCTCCAATAGGCAAGATTGTGGCGGCACTCGCCACCAGGATGAGCCCAATTGCTCACCTCGTACCAGTTAAAACCAGCCCTTTCAAACTCATCTGCGGCAATCAGATATTTATCTGCCGTCGCATCGTCATCTGGCATGACGACCTCACCGATTTGTACCTTCCGAGCAAACTTCGTCCCACCTTCAACAATCAAGGCATAGGCACTGATGTGATCGATCGGTAATTCGAGTGCGACTTCGATACTTCGACGCCAATCGGAAATACTTTCGCCGGGGGTTCCATATATGAGGTCCACGCTGATGTGTTCGAATCCAGCATCACGGGCCTCATTCACTGACGCCAATAAACGTTGTGGCGAATGTGTGCGATCAAGCATGGAGAGAACATGAGGTACCGCACTTTGCATGCCAAATGAAATGCGATTGATGCCAATCCCTCTCAACTGCATGAGCGACTCAGCGTTGACACTCTCTGGATTTGCCTCCGTCGTTATCTCGATGCCGTCGAGGAAGCCAAATTGTTCCTCGAGTAAATTGAGGGAGTCCGCAATCGCAGATGGTGCGAGGAGCGTCGGAGTGCCACCGCCGATAAAGATGCTAGATATCGGTCGAGGACCAAGCTGTTTCCCCGCCATTTTTATCTCGGTAGCCAGAGCCGAAGCATAATTCTCTTGAGTGACGGTTGTGCCATCTCGGGTCAATTCTTGGGCCGTATAAGTATTAAAATCACAGTAACCACAACGAATTGCACAGAACGGTACATGAACGTACACCGAGAATGCTGGACTCAATTTCGCCCCCTACTTTGAGTTAAGAGTCCGCTGCGCCCATTCATGCCAAGCGGCAGGTAGCTCAGCGGCGTCGAGCACTTTGGGCACCAACTCGCGCTCCCCATTCCTAGCCCTGAAGGCTTCACCAAGTGTCAGGCCGTGCTCAGGTCTGCTCAATACCGCGATGAAATCCTCTGCAGAAACCTCACCGTCTTCGATAACTCGAAGATACGCCCCGGGGCGAGCGGCCTGCGTGAACTCTTTGATCAATGAGGATCGATTCCAAAATTCAGAAAATACCCGGCATGGAAGGCGGGGCTGGGCCACCTCAAGTACCGCCTCACCGATCTGCCAACGCTCTCCGATGACTGATTGAGTTAAATCGATTTCAACTGTACTTAGGTTTTCACCAAACGAGCCTGGCGTTAGCGTCGAAGCAATTTGAGTTTCCCACCAATGCAAATCCTCGATTGAATATGCGTATACCGCCTTATCGACTCCGCCGTGCACGGTTGTCTGTATGACTTGATCTCCAATCACTCCGCTTCGAGTCAATCTTGCAGAGGTGACCGCACGTTTATCAATCCCGGTCCGTCCAAAAGCGCCAGCTCCTTTGCTCGCGTGAACGATCGCCGTGACGTTGACGCTGAAAAGATGCGCACTCATTTCTTCGTCTGATCTTTCGAAGAATCTGTGGCTAGGGCAGCGATGAATGCCTCTTGCGGAACTTCTACTCTCCCAACCATCTTCATCCGCTTCTTGCCTTCTTTCTGCTTTTCGAGGAGTTTTCGCTTACGCGTAATATCCCCGCCGTAACACTTTGCAAGGACATCCTTACGCATCGCTCGGATACTTTCCCGCGCGATAATACGCGCTCCGATTGCCGCTTGAATGGGAACCTCGAATTGTTGCCTTGGAATTAATTCCCTAAGTTTCTGGGTCATCATGACGCCATACGCGTAGGCCTTATCTCGGTGCACGATGGCACTGAACGCGTCGACCGCCTCGCCCTGGAGAAGAATGTCTACTTTGACCAGATCGCCTTCTTCCTCGCCGATAGGTTCGTAATCTAGCGAGGCGTAGCCGCGAGTGCGCGACTTCAGTTGATCGAAGAAATCAAAAACAATTTCGGCAAGCGGGAGGGTATAACGAAGTTCAACCCGCTCTTCAGACAGATACTCCATGCCAAGGAGGGCGCCTCGACGGTTTTGGCATAGTTCCATCACCGTACCAATGAATTCGCTGGGTGCAAGAATCGTGGCTCTCACTACCGGCTCAAACACCTGCAAGATTTTCCCACCTGGAAATTCACTCGGGTTTGTGACGATCGATTCCTTACCTTCGTCCATCACTACGCGATACACCACATTCGGCGCAGTTGAAATTAGGTTGAGTTTAGATTCGCGTTCGAGA
>JANXYY010000139.1 GCA_025355805.1 Actinomycetes bacterium | reverse complement strand
GGCACAAAACAAAGCTCTGGGACATAAGAGCAGATGTGGCAGAGATATCCGTCTACGGGACTCTGCGTCGTCTTTACTCAGCGGGACTTCTTTCTAGTTACGACGTTGCATCTGACGGTGGGCCACACCGTAAGTACTACAACTTCACTGACGCAGGAAAGAAATCTCTAACAAAAGGTCTCAACGAATGGGATCGGTTTGTTGGCGCAATGATGACTGTAGCTCGTATAATCAAAACCCAGGAGAGTTGATATGAATTCGTCAGATGACCACCAGAGGTTGATTGAAGAATACGTTTTGAATGTTTCGCTTCATCTGGAAGGAGTCCAGCCGCAGGAGTCCTTAGAGATGCTTGATGAAGTTCGTGAAGTGCTGCATGCGAAACTACTGGAAGACGTAACAGGGTCTTTTAATCCAGTTCAAGTCCTCGGCGAACCCTCTGTTTATGCAGTGCGATTACTTGACACTGCTGGATACTTAGCCTCGACTCCGTACACTGCACGAAAATCACCAAACAGGAGAAGGAGCGCCGTTTACGCAGTTCTTCTGTTGCTTGCTCTCATTGCCATTCCACTCCGCTTCGTGCCTAGCATCTCAAATATCGCGTATGACAGCTTGGGCAGAGTTCCAATTTCCGGTTTCTTCTTTCTGTTCCTGTATGTCTTTCTCATCGTAATCTTTCTGGTTAGAGCGTTAGGGGGCTTAATGACGGAAAGGCTCATCACCTTGAGCGTGCGGCTAAGGAAACTAGTCTCCCGACTACCCCTCGGTTCAGGTTTCCTCGGGTTCCTAGAACAACTAAAACCTGTGTGGTGGTTTCTACGAGCTTGGACTTTAGCCATTCTGATCTCACATCAGGTGGATCCAGTTTGGGAGAAGCATTATTACCCTGTGCCATCCATGCAAGGGCATAGGTCTCTTGGACTCTTACTTTTTGCATTTGTAATTGCCGGATCATTCGTTTTAGGCAATCTCTTCAAAACAGTTAAAGAGAATATGTGGTTCATACCTTTAATCATTGTCAATGTGACTTTAGCGTTCATGTTCTCCGTCATTCTTTTCAGTCAGGCTGACTTTAACAACCTCACACAAACGCAGCGAGTTGGCAGTCAGCTCCTACTCGGAACACAAATTGGCGCGCCTTGCACCAAAGAGAATGAAGCGATTAACAAGCCGGGTATCAGCGGCGGAACACTCTTCTGCTTGCGAACTCCTAAAGGCGTCTTCTGGCATAACATCGATACGGTCACTGGGAACGCCTACTTAAATTCTATTTTACCAAGCTGTAATACAAGGATGTATACCAAGAGCACCCTTACCCCCGAAATGACCCAATTGGCAGAAAACTATTTCAAAGAACGAAATCTGCTTCCCGTTAAAGTCACTATGTTGGGCAAGGCAAATCGTCAACTACTGGCAGAAGCCATGGGGGTTTGCTCAAATGGCATCGGCCTCCCCATCGGTGCTTACACGGGTTTCATACCTAAAGAAGCAAGCGCCGGTTGGGCAATCATGGCTATTCACAAAATGGACCAGTTCGGCAACACCACTATCCTGAGGATTGTGAAGATCGGGAACACCTACAAAATTATGGATGCTGGCTCAAGCATTTGAGTGAGCAAATCCGAATGGGTTTGAAATGGAACAAGAGCCACATCTCCTAGGTTTTCTGATGAGCTCTAGAAAGAAGGCGCCAAAATGCAGTGGACTGCCGGGAACTGAATCGGGCCGTTTCGAGTCCGAGAAGGCAGATCAGATGTCTAATTCGACGGACTTGGCGTCTCACATAAAACCACTGGTTAGATGGCTATTCGATTGGTCTTATCTGGCTCTCGGCGTTGAATTGCTAATTGAGAGCAAGTCAATGATTAAAGGCGTGTTTCACCCAGGAGAGGTGCTTTGGAATATCGCCCGAATCCTTGGTTGCCTCCTGGGCGAGCCATTTAAGAGTAAGGGTTCGGGTCAGCCAAATAAGTTCTTCCTCGAATTTTTCGCCGAGGACTAGGTCATAGTTTTCGACAACCTGGCGGATAAAGGGATATCCGCCTATTCCTATGAGCCCAACGAAGTCGAGCACGACATCCCCAATTAGCGCGTCGGTGAAATCTATAAGTCCAACCAGGCGCCCCGTATCAGGATCGACGATCAGGTGATCAGGGCAGATGTCATTGTGAATGAACCGTCGCGGTCCGTCCTGAACCGGCTCGCGCACCTGCCCGGTTAGGTACGGCTCGGCGAGTCCTAGCAATGCAGGTGGGAGAAGTGGTCGCGCCAAGTCGGCGGTAGCGATCAACTCAGTCCGAAGAAGTTCCCACGTGTGCCCTTCCCAATCCGTCGGCGTTGGTGGTATTCGAAGTGGAGCTATTCGGTGGAGTTTTCCAAGGAGTCTTCCCAGATCCTTAGCTAACCCTGGGAGGTTTTGGACGGGGGTGCGGTCAGCGCTTACCCCTTGCAACTTTCGGTAGAGAACGAATGGGTAAGGGAAACTTTGGGTTTGTTCGCCAACTCGTTCGAACTGGGGAATGCTCGACGCTAGTGACTCTGAGGCAATCGAGATAATCTCAATTTCTCGTCGTAGCCAGGTGACGCGCTCGAGCCGCTGGGGGAAGCGGGCAACCCAATCGTTCCCAATTAAGAACAGCCAATGATCATCGCCCGAGCCAAACCTGGACACCTCATAACCAGCGAAATCTGGGAACTGGGCGGCGATCAACTCGGATACAACATCTGGGGTGAGGCCTAATGGCTGGTCGTTCACGCGCCAAGAGTAGCTATTCGCCTGACTACGCTGAGTTCATGGAATTCATTCAATTAGAGGTTGCAGATGGAGTCGCCACCATCAGGTTGGCTAGACCGCCAGTTAATGCGCTTAATTTTCAAATGCAAGCAGAAATTAAAGCCGCGGCCGAAGTTTGCGATCGACGAGATGACATTCGAGCCGTCGTGATTTATGGCGGTGAGAAAGCTTTCGCGGCTGGTGCTGATATCAAGGAGATGGAAGGCCTTTCTGCATCGGAGATGATAGAGCGCGGCGCCGCGATTGAAGATTCGTTCACTTCGGTAGCCAGGATCACAAAGCCAGTCGTGGCTGCAATAACCGGTTATGCCTTGGGTGGAGGGTGCGAACTTGCCTTATGTGCTGATCTTCGGATCGCTGCTGATAATGTGCGGATGGGGCAGCCTGAAATTTTACTGGGAATCATCCCGGGCGGCGGTGGAACCCAGCGATTGCCTCGATTGGTGGGTCCTTCGATTGCCAAGGATTTGATTTACACAGGTCGGATCGTTGATGCAAAGGAAGCGTTAGCAATCGGTCTGGTGAATCAACTTGTTGCTCCGTCCGACGTTTACACCACGGCATTGGCTTGGGCGAAGCAATTTGTGGCCGGCCCCAAGGTGGCCTTAGCTGTGGCGAAAGAGTCGATCGATCGCGGTCTTGAGACGTCGCTTGAGTCAGGTCTTGAGATCGAAGCTCGCTATTTTGCCGCCCTCTTTGATACTGATGATCGTAAAATTGGGATGGCTTCGTTCCGGGCTGAAGGTCCGGGGAAAGCTAAATTCGTCGGTCACTGAGGGTGCCTTCGAGCTGATCAGGATGCCGAGCGAGCTACCGATGGGTAACATCAGCGTGAGCAAAAAGGGAGCAAAGGGTTGAAGATTGTTGTTTGCCTAAAGCAAGTACCTGACTCATGGGCGCAGAAGCGCCTTAATGAATCGAACTCCACTCTTGATCGGAGCAGCACCGACGCTGTTATCAACGATCTAGACGAGTATGCGATTGAAGCTGCATTGCAAATCATCGAAGC
>JANXYY010000180.1 GCA_025355805.1 Actinomycetes bacterium | reverse complement strand
TAGAAAACAATTGCTTGACGCCATGTCGAGCGCTTGGGTTGCAGACCTTCGAAGAGACGGGTTCTCTCATGAAGCCATCGAGAAGCGCGTCGCTCGAGGTTCATTTCTTTACTCTGCTCCAGTTCTCATCATCCCGTGCTTGATCAAAACCGCTAAGCATAAATATTCAGATAACTCGCGAAACCAATCCGAAGAGGCAATGTTCACGCTTTCCGGTGGCGCTGCGATTGAAAACCTTCTGCTATTTCTCAACGCTGAAGGCATCGGCAGCGCTTGGGTATCCGCAGCACTTTTTTGTGCGCCGGTCGTGCAGGAAGTTCTTAACCTTGAGCAAGATTGGGAACCGCTCGGCACGATCGCAGTTGGTTACGCAGCCTCAACACCAAAACCTCGAACGGTGAAAAATATCGATGATTTCTTCATTAAACTCTGATTATTGCCACGTACAAGTGACTTTCTCGTCACGCATAATTTTTGCTTTCGAACCCTCATCGGCATTGAGCAGAATTACGAGAGAAGATTCCGAGTCGAGGGCAGCCGCTATTTGCTCGGGCAAAAAATCAGGACCAGAGATTAGAATTCGCGAGAGTCGGGGAACCTCCCAGATTTCTGCAAAGTCGATTTGTGTCGCGATCGTCGTCGGGTTAAAAAAGTCGTCAAATTTTCTGACCTCAGTGATGAAATCAATAAATCCGGTTGGAGCTTCTGGAAATTTGCCCATGACCTGCAAAGAACAATAAATGTCATCGCCCGCCCTCGGGTCACTACTCACGGTGTGAGCCGCGTCGTTGCGAGTGGTGACGACGCGACAGCCCGTCGCCCAAATAGCCAGTAACCAAACCACTTTCAACCAATGTGCGGGTAGATCTAGATAGAAAGTTTCGGCGTTGCTCACCTCGAGCTCATCGACCAAAAAGTTGGAGGTCTTTGCGACCCAGTTGTCGAGAGATTTATAAGAGAGTTCTATCCGCTCGCCACCGTTGTAAAAGGTGACGGCCGGCGAAGGAGCATTCGTGCGAAGCCGCGCGGTTAAGGCTTTGTAAGGATTCGAACTGCGTAACGCCACGTTGGCAAGAGTAGTCGCGGTAGCCTGCAGTCCATGACTGAGGCGATCTTGCTCGTCGGAGGCCAAGGTACCCGCCTCCGCCCCCTGACAGAGCGCACTCCTAAGCCAATGCTTTCGATCGCTGGTGCACCAATTACTGAGCACCAAGTAGTAAAGGCAAGGGACGCGGGAGTTGATCGAATCATTCTGGCCACCTCATATTTAGCCGAAGTGTTTGAGCCCTATTTTGCGGATGGATCTGAATTCGGCGTCGAATTAATTTATGCAATTGAGGAAACCCCTCTCGGGACTGGCGGAGCAATCGCGAACGCTGCCCGTTACCTGCGAAGTGAAGACAATGCTCCAATCATCGTCTATAACGGTGATGTGCTGAGCGGTCATGATCTGGCAGGCCAAATCCGTCAACACATAACGACTGATGCGGATTTGACGCTTTATCTAACAGAGGTTGAAGACGCGCGAGCCTACGGGTGCGTTCCAAGTGACGCCGAGGGGCGAGTGACTGCCTTCCTAGAGAAAATGCCTAAGCCAATAACCAATCGAATCAACGCTGGGTGTTATGTCTTTCGTCGGTCCATAATTGCCCAGATACCGCTTGATCGAGTTGTAAGCGTCGAACGGGAAACGTTCCCTCAATTACTCGCATCAGGAGCGAGTGTTCGCGCGTTCATTGACACTTCCTATTGGATTGACCTCGGAACTTCGCAAGCACTCGTTACCGGTTCGCAAGATCTTGTGCTAGGCGCCATTGCCTCTGGCGCGGTTCCGACAGTTATCGCACATGCTTTGATCGGTCCGGGTGCGATCGTCGATGCCTCTGCCCAAATCGACGGTGGAAGCACAATCGGATCCGATTGCAAGATTGAGGCAAACGCGAAAGTCAATGGCTCAGTACTTCTCGATAACGTCGAGGTTGGATCCGGGGCTCAGATCGTCAAATCTTACGTTGGCAAGGGTGTCCGGATTGGTGCCGAAGCCAGACTTGAAGAAGCCGCGATCGGAGACGAAGCGGTGATTGGAGTCGGTGCCCGAATTGAGCCCGGCGCCAAGGTCCAGTTTGGCGAGCACATCGTCGCTGGAGCCATCGTCGTCGCGTAGTTGCCTCCGGTGAGCGGCGAGTCGCCTCACCTTGAACGGCGAGTCGCCTCACGCGTGTTCCGCAAATGATTGAGATGTGCAAATATTTCCATGTGCGTTTGCCGCTGACGACCCGTCGTTACGACCAGATCATGAACTGGACGCTTCGAACGTTGACGCTTTTCCACAAGAACCTCCATCGATTTTCGAGCGGGCGCCTTGGACGAAAGTTTCCGGGAGGAGCGCCGATTCTCTGGCTCACAACGCCAGGGCGCATCAGCGGCCAGGCACGAGTCACCCCTCTCCTATGCGCCGAGGATGGCTTCGGGAATTGGATTGTCGCCGGTTCTGCAGGTGGGCAATCACAAATGCCTAATTGGGCACTCAATGCCCGAGCCGCCTCTCTCAATTCGCTCGCCAGCTGTTGGATCGAAAAGGACACAGAGCAAATTGAAGTTCGAGTCGTTGAAATTTTGGACGAGGTCGAGAGAGCGAATGCCTATAAGCATTTGATTAGCACCTGGCGTTTCTTTCGGAACTACGCGGAACGCACGTCGCGAAGCATTCCAGTCTTTTTGTTGGTCCCTCAAGGTGAGGCAACTCGCCGCTCAAGGTGAGGCAACTCGCCGCTCAAGGTGAGGCAACTCGCCGCTCACCGAAAAAAGAGTGAGGCAACTCGCCGCTCACCGGGAAACAGTGGGTTAGAGCCGCGAAACGGCGGCTGCGATTCGCTCATCCGTAGCGGTGAGGGTGATGCGCACATGTTGTGATCCTGCGGCACCGTAAAAGGATCCTGGTACGACAAGAATTCCGCGTTCGGCAAACCAGTCAACACTCACTAAGTCACCCTCACCACGCGTGGCCCAAAGATACAGACCCGCCTCAGAATGTTCGATCGTGAATCCGACGCGAGTGAGCGCTTCGCGAAGCAGTTCGCGCCTTCGCAAATAGCGTTCACGTTGCACAAGCACGTGGTCACTTTCAGTAAGCGCAGTGACCATTGCGGCCTGCACTGGCGCCGGCATAATCATTCCCGCATGCTTTCGAATCTCCAGAAGTCTCTGAACTATGGATGCATCGCCGGCGACGAAAGCCGCTCGGTACCCAGCCAAATTCGATCGCTTCGACATTGAATGAATGGCGAGAACGTTTGAGAGATCTACACCCGCCACTTCCATGATTGAAACGGGTTCTGCATCCCACCCAAATTCGTAGTAGCACTCATCCGATGCAATTACGGCGTTGTTTTGTCTAGCCCATTCGAGGGCAGCGAGCATCTGGGCTGCGTCAAGCACTCGACCCGTGGGATTAGACGGAGAATTAAGCCACACCAAATCAGCTGATGGCCAAACACTCGGGTCATCTCCAACAGGCGTTCCTTCGGCGCCAGCAATTAACGCACCGACTGAGTAAGTGGGGTAGGCGATTTCTGGGAACAACACTCGACGCGAACCGAGCAGTGTCGGGAGCCACGCCACGAGTTCCTTCGATCCGATGGTGGGCAAAACCTCAAATTCGCCACGTGCCGAAAGTCGAGTGCGACACCAATTCGAAATCGTCGAACGCAATTCCTCCGTTCCGCCAGTCAATGGATATCCAGGCGAATTACTGGCGAGACCAAGTGCCTTTTGAATTGACTCCGGAACCGGATCGACGGGAGTGCCTACCGAGAGATCGACGATGCCGTCGCGATACATCCGCGCCTTCTGCGCAAACGGAGCAAGAAGGTCCCAGGGAAAATCTGGAAGGTTCAGTGACCTTCGCCCTGCTGCGGTCCGAGTGCAGTGACGATTGGGTGATCTTTCTCTACCAACCCAATCTTGCTCGCGCCACCAGGAGAGCCAATTCCCTCGAAGAATTCAACATTGGCAGCGGTGTAAGCAGTCCACTCAACTGGCACGTCATCTTCGTAGTAAATGGCTTCTACGGGACAGACCGGTTCGCATGCGCCGCAATCGACACACTCGTCGGGCTGGATGTACAGCATTCGCTGTCCCTCGTAGATGCAATCAACTGGACACTCTTCAATGCAAGCCTTGTCCTTTAAATCGACACATGGCTCGGCAATGACGTAGGTCACCGGATCCTCCGTTCGTGTGGCAAGTGCAACGGTGCCTAGTATCTCCCTAATCACCACTGTGATCCACTTGGGGGAAGCGTGTCTGGTCCCGATACGGCAAAGATCGGCTTACGTGTGAGCATGCTCATACGCGACGAGGATGGCAGCCGCCGAGAATTACTTGGGAAGCTCCTGACGACGAGCACCATCGTCAAAAAAGACCTAACCGAAGTCAAATTCGACCCTGACACTGTGATTTCTTGGCGCGTAGTTCCCGAGCAGCCAGTACGCAAGCCGACCAGTCAAAGAATCCGTGAAATCGAGCGAGCAAGCAGCCAAACCTGGCCGGCGACTGAGGTTGTCAGGCTTGGTGGCTGGGAGTTGCGTGCGAGTGGCGGTTTTTCGCATCGGGCAAATAGTGTCCTGCCGATTGGCGCCCCACCCTTCGGCGAACCAACCGGGGATTTGGCCGCTGCACTAAAGCAGGTCATCGATTTCTACCGGAGCCGAAATTTGATGCCGCGCTTCCAAGTCCCACTTCCCTCTTATGGCGCTTTGAATGTGGTACTCGACGAAGAGGGATGGCAACCCGGCCTCTCCGTCTCAGTACAGATTGGTGATCTCGCGGTGCTTGCCAGCGCACCACAGCATGACGTGTCAATATCCTCGATGCCTGACGACGGATGGATCGAGGTGTTTCCACCTCAGCTGGGGCGAGATGGACTCGCGGTATTGACTGGCGGCGGCGCCTTCTTCGCAACCATCTATCAACTTGACCCGGGTAGTCACAAACAGGTCGTGGCCGCAATTGGCCGAGGAGCGGTATCCGAGGGTTGGTTCGTAATCACGGCTATAAACACAATTAGCCAGTTCCAGCACCACGGACTTGCAACGTCGATAATCCGTGCACTCTCACAGCATGCGCAGTCATTTGGCGCAGAGAAAGCCTTCTTGCAAGTCTCTGCAGCCAACGCACCGGCGCTTGCCCTCTATCGACAACTTGGCTTTAGGCAACATCACACCTACAACCATCGCTCAATTACGTAGGCGCAGCGATGACCGGGTTGGTTACCAGTAGTGACGCCGGCCCCCAACGGAGCGACCCATGCTGCCCAGAAGTAATAGGACCACTCCAACAATCAGCAAGATGAGGCCTAAAGTCTCCAAGATCGCGATCTTGGCGATCACAGCGACGAGGATCAGAACGATTCCGAGGACGATCATGTTGTCTCCTTCACGGTTGGGATTTCTGTCTCATACCACTTGGGCCCGGTTATGCTATCCGGAAGTTAGCGAGTCACAAAAGAGGCGCACGTATAGGTTGCATGGTCTGTTAGGTGGCGTTAGGAGGTGGTGTTCGCTCCTCGTCGGCACGAATGCGTTGGTTCCGCTCATCGTCTAGTTGCTGGGCGACGCGATCCCGATCTGAGCGCAGAATCTCATTTTCGCGTCGCGATGCCTTCAGTTCGCGTCGCGACCCCCATGAGGCCATCTTTCGGCCGAAGGCTCCGAGCAGCATGATGAGCCCGAGCATGCCCGCTACACCCAGAATGATGCCGTAGAGAAACAATTGTCCGGTGGACGCGTTGTTCAGGTGCTGTCCAAAGATTCCAAACTTGTCGCCCAGCGCATGGGTGCTACCCGTGTTGGTCGCAACACCCGCTACGGCGGCAACAACCGCAACAAGCAGGACTATGAGTCCGATGATGACGACCATCTATTTGCCTCCAGGAATTTCTGGGGAAAATTTCCCCCTGCGCCTATGGATTGCGGCAATGGGAGTACAAGTCTCCCAGCGCGATCCCCCTCGATTCGACACCAGTGAACGCTGCGGTCGATCAAGTGTCAAGAGTCTTAATCTAACTCGTTGTCAGAGGAGTCGGTGAGATGGAATTGGTGGGGGTCGGTGTCGGGGTGGTCGAGGGGACTGGCATCGGCCTCGGAGTGACCTTTGGCTTAGCCGATCTCCTCAGCGGCGGATTCCCAAAAACCGCTTCTGGGTTGGTGCAAGAGATGCGGTCCTCGGGCACATAATGGGTGCGAATGACCTCCCGCCTGACTTCGGCTCCAGCGGTTTTTAGGATCCGAGTGACGTCAATGTCAAAACCGACAACCCCATCTTGGTGAATACATGTTGGTGAGTCATCGTCATAGATCGCGAAATTCTTAATGTTTTTTCGTGGACCCGTGATACTCGCGACGTCGTACTTACGGGTTCCGTAAAGGGAGACAGATAGCGAAGAATTGGTATAGGTCGTATGCATCAAGAGCAACTTGCCGGTGTCATTTCGAAACTGCAAATCCACATTAGGCCAAGCTACAGTGGCCTCACGCCCGACTGGGTAGCGAGATATGTAGAACGAATGCGCCATATGTGCTACCAACTCGACGCCGGAAAACCAGGCTGCGTTCCAGGTGGTTGTTGCCACTTGTGAAACGCCACCGCCAAAATCCTTTGCAAAATGACCGTTATAAATCACTATGCCCTCAGCAAACCCGTTAGCAGCAGTGCGTTCACCGACCGTCTTGTTAAGACTGAAAATATCGCCAGGTTTGATGATCGTTCCATCCATGAGGTCCGCAGCGCGGTGAATATTTTGAATCCGATATGCAGCGGGCGGGTACCACGTTGTGAACTTGACAACCTGACCACGAATTCCAAGACCCCCAGCGTCTTCGGTGGTGATCCTAGGTTGCAACGCTGTGGTCGTGATGCTCGCGCGACGATCAGTTCCAGTCGCGACCAAGATTGGGGACAATGCTTGCGTCAAAATTTCATCCGATATTGTACGACCAAGTACCGAGGGATACACATGTGCTTGACCCGAGACGAATTTGAATACAGCATCCTGAGCGGGTGGAACTAATTTTGACCAAGGACCACCAAGAGAATTCCCTAATAGGTGGCTTGAAAAATGTACGTCCAGATGCCCATCCAGATTGGGGATAAAGCTCATCGAATAAGCCAATTTGGATGGGTCAATCACTAAATCCTGGCCGTCAATATTTAAAGTAACGGGCGCCTTCACAGCGGGATATGCGATCTCATTAATGACTTTTTTGATTTCTTCCACGCTCACTCGAGCGCGCTCCACAATGGTTGGAATTTTTATGACCGAAGAGCGAAGCCACTGATCTTTGAATAGTGCGAGCGCCTGCGCGCGATCAAACTTTTCGCCATCAGAAGGCCATATTGGCACGGGAGTCAGGCCGCTAAAGATGACTCCTCCTTCGTGAATCGGCACAGCTAGATCACTGTTCAATTTTTTGATCGCCTGATCGAATCGTGGCCGATCAACTCGGATAATCGGCGGCAAAACTCTTTCTGAAAAAGTCCGCGCGAAAAGACTAATTGGATTTATGGGACGGCTTCCGATCGCTGAAAGCGTGCCCGCCACATCCAGTGTGGCGCCTAGCGTCTCTGGATTCACTTTGCGAAGCTGTCCGATTGTTTCGAATTGAATCGGTTTTGCCATCTCGGCCGATAGCCGATCGCGCAAAATTGTTGCCGCCCCCGCCTTCGAGTGTGAGCCAATTTCAATGCTAAGAACTCTGGTATTTCGAGGAACCCCACTACCCGCAAGCAGCCAGGCAGCCAACCAAAGGATTAGGAAGACTGAACCAAGTGAAGTGAGCCCGATGACGATTCCGCGCTTCACACCAACTCCACAACTTTAATCTCGCGGGTCTTCGGCTCGGGCAAGAACACCGGAGCGAAGACCAAGATCGGTCCCAGATAGAGAAGCGTGTAACCAACCGTGTTAGGCATGATCAACAATTCTTCGCCTGAATATGTACCTGCACGGAAAATCACGGCGGTCCAGGCAATCGCGAAAAGCGAAATGCTCACCCGAGAACTAGTAAGACTGCGTACGAGCATGGCGCCCCCGATCGATCCGAGCAGAGCGACAATCAAGCCAATAGGCACGAACGCATGATGAATAAAGGTGGCCATGGCCCCCGAAAAAGCTCCCAAGACAATTGCCGCAAATCGAGTTAATAAGCTTTGTGCCCGTTTCATAGTTTTGGTGTTAGACCCCCGCGAAGAGATCAATCTCCCGACCCTCGAGATCAAATGGCCCTGACTTTTCGCCTCGAGCCAACGTGTAATACTCGGTGCCCCAAACATTTTGTCCAAGAGCATTCGAGAGCGCAAAAAATGGGCCATCCATAGTGATTTGGGTGGCATGCGCAGCAAGCGCTGCCATTTTCTGATCTCCAAAATCCGTCGCCCCGATGACCGCGGTAACCAATTCATCGGGCTTCGCGAATGGAGCATCGTCAACGCTTTCCATTCCGAAAAAATCCGAACCCGTCGCTTTCATCGCCGCCATGGCGGCCGCAAGCACTGACTTTGGCATCGTGTTCCAGTAAATTTTAGATACCTGCCAGGGATGTTCGACAACACTCGGATCTGCTGCAAGTTCTGCCGCCCGCATCGCAACTCGATGCGCCTGAATATGATCGGGGTGGCCGTAACCACCAAAATCGTCATATGTGATCATGACTTGCGGTTTCACTTCAAGAATCACTTTAACTAATTCGAGTGCGGCTTCGTCAAGATTCGCCTGCCAGAACGTATTTGCATTCTCGTTCTGCGGCATCCCCATCATGCCGCTGTCGCGCCAACTTCTAGTTGAACCACCAAGAAACCGATGATCGGTCACCCCAAGTTCGTTCATAGCAGCGGCCAACTCAGTAATCCGGTGATCCCCTAAAGCATCTTCCTTGTCGCTGGCTAAGTGCGAAAGACCAGGTAGCAAGACCTCACCCTCTTCACCCCTCGTACAGGTAATCAGAGTGACTCCGACGCCCGCTGCCACATATTTAGCCATCGTGGCCCCGTTGTTGATCGATTCATCATCAGGATGGGCGTGGACCAGGAGGAGGCGCTTTTCGTACATGGGAGAATCGTATTAGGAGAAATGGCTAATCTCTTCTCATGTCCGAACCGCTCACTTACCCACGTCAAAGCGCCAGGTCGCTCCGTTTTTCCTTGGGAGCCCCGAGGAATTTCGATATTTCGCCAAATGGGTTGCGAATCCTCTACGTACGTTCAAACGGACCCTTCGATCGAATTGGGTGTCTGCGGGCCTTTGACGTCCAAACCTCTACCGATTCATTACTTACCGACCCGGCCATGATTCTCAACTCGAACGAGAAACTTTCGGCGGAGGAAAGCGCTAGACGCGAACGATTACGCGAGTCTGCAGGTGGGATTACCTCGTTCAACACCGATCAAGCCCAGAATCGGGCGGTCTTCGCCCTGGCTGGACGAATATTTGTTACCGACGTCAAAAGCGGAATGACGGGTGAGTGGGCCGCACAAGGCCCGGTCCTCGATCCGCGTCTATCACCCGACGGAAAGTACGTCGCCTATGCCTGCGTGAATGGTGAGTTCCGCGTAACTGATGGCGCGAATGATTGGATCCTGCTCCATCCAGAAAATTCAAACATCTTGTATGGCCAAGCCGAGTTCGTCGCTAGTGAAGAGATGAATCGATTCCGCGGTTTCTGGTGGGCACCCGATTCCAAGAGTTTGATCGTTTCACGAGTGGATGAATCTCCGATTGATGTCTGGCACATCGCCGATCCAGCGCACCCGAACATCGAACCACGCGCAATTCGCTATCCGAGTGTTGGTACGCCAAACGCTGAGGTGCGTCTCCAATCAGTGACTCTCGACGGAAGCGCACGCGAGATCGAATGGGATCGCCAGAAATACGAATACCTAATTGAAGTTAGCTGGAATCCCCACGGACCAGCGCTCGTGCATGCCATGAGTCGCGATCAACGTGAAGCCTTGGTCCTGGCCGTGGATCCCCAATCGCTTAAGACCACCGTCATTGCCGAGCAACGAGATAAGCATTGGGTAGAAGTAATTCCAGGCACGCCACAGTGGGCGCCGGGTGGTTTGCTGGTAACGACAAAAGATGATCTAGAAACCAACACGCGACATCTAGCAATCAATGGAAATGCTGTCACTCCGGTCGGGCTGCAGGTTTCGGCCATCGTCGACATCGATCGCTTTGGCATAACATTTCAAGCCACGGGCGACGCGACTCAATCACATCTTTGGTGGTATGGATTCGGCGGAGAACTCGAACAACTTTCAACTGCCAACGGCGTAAATACCGGGGGCGCTACCAATCACACCCTCGTCCTCTCCAATCGCTCGCTCACTCACAATGGTGCCCAATTCAAGGTCATACGTGAAGGTATTGAGACAATCCTTGATTCACTTGCTGTCGCGCCAATCGTCGATGCACAACCTGAACTCCTTGTGCTTACAGATCATGCTCTGCACGCTGCACTACTTCTGCCAACCGGTTATAAAGATAACGATGGACCGCTTCCCTTATTACTTGACCCATATGGAGGACCCCACGCCCAGCGCGTCGTCCAAGCAAAGAATGCTTACGCGGAATCGCAGTGGTTTGCAGATCAAGGATTCGCTGTTCTGGTTGTAGACAATCGGGGTACCCCTCAACGTGGACCGGTTTTCGAGAAAGCGGTCTCTGGCGA
>JANXYY010000158.1 GCA_025355805.1 Actinomycetes bacterium | reverse complement strand
GGTCACTCTGTTCGGAGCGATAACGCCCGCAAAAAGCAAGATCCTGGTAACACTCGAGTCCAATATCGGGACCAAGTGGGTCAATACGAAACTCACTGCGAAAACAACGAGCCACGGTACGTGGGCCATAACTCAGAACGTTTCGACAAATATTTCGAAGATGTCTTATCGAGCATTCGCGACAGTGGCAGGTAGAAAGACAATCTCTCCAGTGCGTTCAATCAAACTAACCACCTGGGGCGTCGTCGGCTCCCATCTCACATTGTCCACCAAGCAATCTCCGGGTGATAATTTCACTCTGGTTACTCTCTACGGGACACTCGCTCCAGCCAAGAATAAAATTCTCGTCACGGTTCAAACTAACTCCGGCGGAGAGTGGGTGGATTCACAACTCACAGCAAAAACTAGCGCGGCAGGAAGATGGTCAGTCCAACAACAGGTCGACCTCGGCGTATCAAAGATTTTCTACCGTGCGATCGCTACCGAGGGTCAAAAAAAGACGCTATCCCCAACCACCTCCATCGATTTCGTGCAAAGCCCGGCCACCCCGACTCCAACCACTTCAACCACTCCAACGCCGACCCCGACTCCATCCCCAACTCTGACGCCCCCAAGTCAATTAGCGATCGCGCAAATCGGACCAGGCGGACGAATTCTGGGCGCAGATATTAGCCTGTGGCAGCATTCTGGAACCACTCCGATCAACTTCACGAAGATGTATAACGTGGGCACGAGATTCGTCGTGATTAAGGCTTCAGATACGCACGACGCTGCCGATTTGACGGCAACAAAGTACTTCTTAACCGATCGACTCGCCGCTCAGACCGCGGGTCTCTATACGGGGCTTTATCACTACGCCTACCTGCCAGACACAACCGATCAAAACGCAATTATTGCCGACGCGAAGGCCCAAGCAGAGAAGGCCATCTGGCGTTTAGCCAGCGTCGGCGGATATACGTCAAACGATCTGCCTTACACGTTGGATCTGGAAAATAATTGTGCCCGCATTAAAAGTGGTGGTGGTTGCGCCAAGTACGCATCCAAAGCGGATACCACTCTGTTCGCTTTAACCTGGCTCTCGACGGTTCAAGCGCGCACCGGACGTGCGCCAATTCTCTACTCCTACCCAAGTTTTCTCGAAGGCTCCATCGCTCGTGATCCCGCGTTTCGCAGTTTCCCTCTTTGGATCGCACACTACGGCGTAGACCCAAAGGATCCGTTGGCCAACCCTGGGCAACGCACGCTTGGTTGTTACATCACCCCTTGGACCCTAAATAATTGCATCGCCCAATGGTCCGTGTGGCAATTTACCTCGTGTGGATCCGGCACCAAATACGGGGTGTCAAGTTCGCGTCTTGACCTCAATGTTTTTCGCGGCAGTTCGGACGCATTTCTCGCCTTGACCAAAGGAACTTGGACCCCCCAACCGGGTGATTTTTTACCAGTGAACGAACCTACTACGGTCAACGTTAGGGAGTTGAGTTCGACCACGACCGATCTACCGGTGACCATGAAGATTGATGTGGTACGAGCGACTGGATTGCCGGTAGTGACGGGAGGAGTGACTGCGACGTTTCTTCCTCCGGACACCCAAATGCCGATCAGTCTATTACTGGTCACTCAAACCGCGATCAGGACAGCAAGCGGAACTTGGAATCTAACTATTCGCGGACTGTCGGCGGGCTTATGGAGCGCCGCGATCAATTTCAAGGATCCCACTGGCGTTCACGCGCCTTCCACGGCGCCAATTACCTTCACCTTGGCGCCCGGAATAACGCCATCTGCCACACCAACACCTTCGCCCACTCCAACACCTTCGCCCACCCCATCGGTAAGCCCAACACCGTCGCCTTCGCCAACCCCGTCGCCAACAGTTAAACCGACTCCCAAGCCATCTAACTACTGCTCAAATCAATTTCCTTTCTGAGCTGGCGAACCTATCGGGGTTAATCCAAACCAACGGCGTGTAGCAAACCAAGTACGCCAAACAACGATGACGGCAAAATAAATTGGCGCGATGAGCAGAACAAGATAAGCCCACCGCGGACCATTCGGATATGTCGCTGAAAGATAAGTCAGTGCCGCAAGATAAATGATTGAAACCGTGAGTGTAATTGGGCGCATCGCCTGCACACGCATGACGTGTGGAAATTTTATCGAAGTCAATTGAATGGCGCAAAGAAAGATGGAAATTGCTATTGCAAGTCCTCGACTGGTTTCAAGAATGAGAAACGAAGGGACGACGATATTCCAGGCAGCCGGAAACCCATTGAACCAATTATCGGAAGTCTCTTGGTCAGTTCGGGCAAACCAGAGGGCCGACGTGAAAATAATTAGGGCCGCGATCCAAATCCCCCAGCCATCAGGAACCAGATGCATCCGATTCATAAAAGCAACGGGAACGACAACGCAAGCAACAAAATCAACAACTAGATCAAGGATGTGCCCGTCGATGTGAGGAGCGTGCGTTACCACGTCGATCTTGCGGGCAATCGGACCATCTATACCATCAAGCACTTGGCAGACGATCAGCCAGAGCAGTGCGGCTCGGACGTGGCCATCCATGACTGCCTGCAAAGCCAGCAATCCAGCTACCGCGCCGCTGGCAGTGATGGCGTGGATCGCCAGACCGAATAGGCGCCGACGCCGACATTCGGTTTCGCTCAAAAATTCGACTGGCAATACGTCATGTTCTAAAGGGCTCAACAGATCCTCAATTTTCGAGTGAATTCTTAGGGGTGTGAGTGCCCCAGATTAGCCTAAATCCCGAGGTTCTCGACAAGGCTTTGGGCTCGCTACGCTGCTCACATGGTCGCCGCTAAACGAGATGATGGCGCCAAGCAAAGCAGGCGCGAAATTCTCGGAGAGCGGATCTGGGCTGGTCTTCTGGTGCTTTACAGCACTGGGGCTGCCTTCTTAGTCTGGAAAACCCTGAGTCAGTACGGGGTCAATCCCGTCGCCTTCCTAATCATCGACATGGTCACTTCTTGGCCTTACGGAATATCGACTGCGCGGATCGTCGTAAATGCCGTGAGGCGTCAATGGCATGAAGTACGCAAATGGGCCTGGGTCGCCGCAGCCACTTTCATCGCACCTGATGTCTACGTTCTAGCCTCGGCAAACCACGCGCCTCGCCGCGTATACCTGTTTCTCATTGTGGTGATCTCCGCATTAATCATTTCAGCCGTCTTAAGTGTTTTGCTGCAAATCCGAAGCAAGAGCAAACTTGAGGACCGCGCGCCGAACTAGGACGTGTCAGCGCGAGGCTCTAACGTGATCGCGTGTCTGCCATCCCGGGAATGTCCACTCAGCTGAGTCTCGAGGATTTGGGCACTCCACTTCTACACACCACTTTTGTCGTAGTAGATCTCGAAACCACAGGTGGCTCGCCTAAATCTGGCGCAGGCATCACCGAAATTGGAGCCGTCAAAGTCCAAGGCGGTGTGGTGTTGGGTGAATTCCGGACCTTCGTAAATCCGGGAAATTCGATTCCACCATTTATCACTGCCCTTACGGGAATAACCGATGAAATGGTCCGCGAGGCGCCACACATCAACGCGGCACTACCGTTCTTTGTTGAATTTTGCGGCGATCCAAGGTCCACCATTTTAGTTGCGCATAACGCGCCGTTTGATTTAGGTTTTCTAAAATCTGCTGCCAAAGACATGGACCTCGAATGGCCCAACTTTGCCCATCTCGATACGGCAAAATTGGCCCGACAAATACTCTCTCGAGACGAAGCTCCCAATTGCAAACTCTCCACTCTCGCCGCGCTTTTCCGAGCTGACACCACTCCGAATCACCGCGCCCTGGATGATGCCCGAGCAACCGTCGACGTGTTACATGCTCTGATCGGACGCCTGGGAAATATCAAGATCACTACGCTTGAGGATTTGCGAGACTTTTCCATGCGCGCAACCACTGCGCAACGTACAAAACGTTATTTGGCAGACGGAATTCCGAGCGGACCAGGCGTATACATTTTCAAGGACCGACGCGATATGCCGCTCTACATCGGCACTTCGAATAACCTTCGAGCCCGCGTTCGTTCGTACTTCACGGCAAGTGAACAACGCAAACGCATCTTGGACATGCTCAATCTTGCAGAATCAATCACTGCAATTCCATGCGCGACCGCACTTGAAGCTCAGGTTCGTGAGTTACGCCTTATAAATGAATACCAACCAACCTATAACCGACGTTCACGGCGTCAAGATCACGCGGTATGGCTGACCCTCACGGATGAAGCGTTCCCTCGGTTATCCATTGTTCGCGGATCCGAATCGCTGCGCGATGAGCGAGGCTGGATGGGTCCATTTTCGAGTCGCCAGGAGGCTGAGGACGTCGTCGCGGCTATCTGTGAGGCTTATCCGATCAGGGTGTGTAAACAACGGATCACGGTGAGATCTCAAAGAACCGGAAGCGCATGTGCACTTTTTGAAATGGGAAGATGCGGCGCTCCTTGTACCGGTGTTCAATCTCAAGATGGGTACGCCGCACTCATAAGCGAAGTCCGTCACCTCTTCCAAATTGATCCGTCGCCCGTTCTGGTTCGCTTGGATTTGAAAATGAACACACTTTCTAAAACTGAAAGATTCGAGGAAGCTGCTCTCATCCGCAATCGTGGGATAGCTGTGCAAAAAGGACGATCACGTGGTGCCCGAATTCGAGCGCTCACAAAGGTTGCACACTTAGTGGCGGGACGAATTCTCTTTGATGGTGGTTGGGAATTTCTCTGTGTGCGTTATGGGCGCCTCACAGGAAGTGCAGTTTGTAAACCAGGTTTCGATCCGAAATTGATCATTGAAGCTCTGACGATGACAGCCGAAAATCTCGTGTACAAGGACCAGATTTTGCCTCACTCCTCGCACGAGGAATGCGAACGAATCTTGGACTGGCTCGAAATTTCTGGCACTTGTCTGGTCGAAATAGATGGCGAGTGGAGCAGTCCTGTTGCGCGCTCGAAACTTTTTGAAAGTGATTTGACTACTGACGACTTACTGGCTCGAGTTAATTGATTGTGAAAGTTCTACCCATCGTCCGAGCAATGCGCTCGCGGCGCCCGAGTCAATCGCCTTTGCACCCGCGTCTAACCCTGCCTGGATTCGTTCATTGAGCGACCAGTCTGCCTGTGAAGGGGCATGAAAGGTGGCAAGGGTGGCCGCAGCATTGAGCAAGATCGCATCCCGATGTGGACCCAGGTCGCCGGTTAATACCGCCAGGGTTGCTGCAGCATTTTCCTTTGCAGCTCCCCCTGCAAGCGCAGATTTGGGGACCCTGGCAATTCCTAATTCTCTGGGGTCAAACTTGGCTGCCACGACGTCGCCATTGGTCACGACACAGACAGTTGAAGTCGTCGAAAGTGTTAGCTCGTCGAGTCCGTCGTCGCCGCGAAATACCAATGCATCAGTTCCGCGAGCGGCGAGCACATCGGCGACGACCGGAAGCCAACGTAAATCTGCTACTCCGATTGCTTGAGCTCTGGGTCTTGCTGGATTCGAGAGCGGTCCGACGATGTTAAAAACGGTGGTAACTCCCATCTCGCGCCTGGTTTGAGCCACATTTTTCATGGCGGGGTGAAAGGTGGGTGCGAAACAAAACCCGATGCCCAATTCGGTTGCACAACGCGCAACGCCTGCGCCATCGAGTTCGGTAGCCACGCCAAGGGCAACTAAGACATCCGCCGAACCGCTCTGCGAAGAGGCCGCTCGCGAGCCGTGTTTGATGACCGTGGCACCTGCTGCTGCCGCGACTATCGCAGCGCTTGTTGAAATATTGATCGTGTTAGCCCCGTCCCCGCCGGTTCCTACGCAATCTACGGATCGTCCAGGAAAGTCGACTGTTTTCGCATGGCGATACATCACTTCAACGAACCCAATTACTTCGCTCGCGGTTTCGCCTTTAACTTTTAAGCCCATCAAAAGGGCTGCGATTTGAGCCGAGGTTGCTCGCCCAGACATAACTTCCTCAAGCGCCCATTCGGCCATCCCGCGATCGAGATCCTCAAGACCGGTTAAATGGCGCAGGATCTGTGGCCAAGAACGGGATTCCTCGATTTTCAGACCGGTTCCGTTTGGGCAAGTAATCGAGCAACAGCACCCGCAAGAACGAACGGGTCGATTGGATGGCTGATGACGACATCTGCCCTAGACCAAGAGGCGAGCCAGGCGTCGTCGGCTCGCCCGATTATGAGCAGCGTTTTTGGAGCGTCGAAGATCTCATCCTTAATGGTCCGAGCAATTCCCATTCCGCCGGCCGGAGTCGCCTCACCGTCCAGGATTATTAGGGAAATTCCCGGCTCGCCGCGTGCAATTTCTCGAACTGAGGCATCGAGATATCCGCGAAGAGCAGGCTCAGTTGCTACTTCCCTGGTAGAAATCGGCGGACCCTCGACACTGACCCGTCGACCTAGGGCGGCGATAATCGTGGAGCGTGTCTGGGCATCATCGCTATACACCAGAATCTGCTGGCTCTGAGCGGTCGTGGTTGTCACGGTTACAAATCGTAGTGCTCTGGCGCCCAGGGCGGCCGCGCATCGGGCCTTCAGGGGCGGATTTCACCCGCCACTGACCGGTCCCACTCGCCCAATCAAGGTTAGAGCACGTATTTTCGCTCCGGGTAAGCCATAATCTCCGCTTGTG
This sequence comes from Actinomycetes bacterium, assembly GCA_025355805.1. Classification (GTDB taxonomy): domain Bacteria; phylum Actinomycetota; class Actinomycetes; order Nanopelagicales; family Nanopelagicaceae; genus JANXYY01. The sequence continues at coordinate 673 of JANXYY010000158.1, read as the reverse complement.
ACGAGTGCAATTATTCATAGCGATCTGGAGACCGAGCCGAGCAACCGCCCAAACTTGGTCGCGGTGGGCACAATTGTTTGGTTATCGAGCGAGTTGATGTTCTTCGCGGCCCTGTTCGCGATGTACTTCACCACCCGTTCGGTCCAAGGACCGAAAATTTGGCTCGAGTCGACAGGTTTATTGAACGTTCCATTTGCGACGCTCAACACCACGGTCCTTGTGCTCTCTTCGGTCACTTGCCAATTTGGAGTTTTTGCGGCTGAACGCTTTCAGTTGAGGCGAACTGGCAGTCCTTTTGATTTTCGTAAATGGGGGATGCGCGAATGGTTCACGTTGACGTTTTTAATGGGCGCATTTTTCGTTGGCGGTCAAATATTTGAATATGCAAATCTGGTGCGGGACGGCATAACACTTTCCAGCCTTTCTTACGGATCAGTTTTTTATATCACTACTGGCTTTCACGGATTACACGTTGTCGGCGGTCTGGTCGCCTTCCTAATCGTGCTCGGACGCACATTCAAAGCGCACCGATTCGGTCATTCGGAAGCAACGACAGCCATCGTCGTTTCGTATTATTGGCACTTTGTTGATGTTGTTTGGATCGGTCTTTTCACCACTATTTACTTAATCAAATAAGGCGGGCACGTCGAATGAAACGGCTTTCCAAATACCG
>JANXYY010000129.1 GCA_025355805.1 Actinomycetes bacterium | reverse complement strand
TTGGGCTGATGCACCTCAATTCCGATCGCTCTCAGACCATCGCAGAATTGATCCCGGGATTTCTTAAGGGTTGAGTGCAATTCGTTGAGCCACGGATCGCCGTCATTTAATGCTGCTGCGATTGCATACTGGAATGGGCCTCCGCTGACGAACGTTAAAAATTGTTTTACCGTTCTTACCGCAGATACAAGGTGAGCCGGACCAGTGACCCAACCGATCTTCCATCCGGTCAGCGAAAAGAGTTTTCCAGCTGATGAAATTGTTAAGGTGCGCTCCTTCATTCCAGGAAAAGAGGCGAGTGGAATGTGCTCTCGATCGAAAGCCATGTGCTCATACACTTCATCACTGATGACGATGAGATCGTGTTCGATGGCAAGGTGAGCGATCGCATCGCTCTCTGCACGTGAAAGGACTGCACCGGTTGGGTTGTGCGGGGTATTGATTAGGAGAATTTTTGTACGCTTCGTGACTGCGCGCGAGAGCGCATCTAGATCAAGAGCGTAATCAGGTCCTTGCAAAGTGACTGGCACTACCCGACCACGTGCCATCGTTATCGCCGCTCGATATGAATCGTAGAAAGGCTCTAAGGCGATTACTTCGTCGTCTGTATCGACAAGCGCGATTAGCGCAGCAGTTAGTGCCTCGGTCGCGCCTGCCGTGATTAAAACCTCTGCGTCCGGATCGTAATCTAGGTGGTACCAACGCCTTTGGTGACCACTAACTGCTTCTCGCAATTCGGGAATTCCGAGTCCGGGCGGATATTGATTTCCTCGCCCTTCAAGAATCGCGCGAGATGCCGCTTCCCGAATCCAGAGTGGACCATCGGTGTCGGGAAAACCTTGTCCAAGATTGATTGAGTCGGTGGCGAGCGCAAGGGCCGAGTATTGAGCGAAGACGGTGGTTCCCAATGAAGCTAAATGGGGTACCAGGCTCGGCTTCATGTTGCCAAGCGTAGAGTGGAAACCTCTACGCTTTCGGCATGAGTGATGAAAAACTTCTTCTTGAACAGATCAAATCCAAGGCAATTGTGCATGGCAAAGTGGTGCTTTCCAGTGGCCGAGAAGCCAACTACTACGTGGATCTGCGCCGAGTCACATTGGACGCCGAAGCGGCACCGCTGGTTGGTCGAGTCATGCTCTCGTTGACAAGTGAACTGGATTACGACGCCGTCGGCGGCTTGACGTTGGGCGCAGATCCGGTCGCAACGGCCATGTTGCACGCTGCTGCGGCGCAGGGGCGCAAACTCGATGCCTTCGTGGTTCGTAAAAGCGAGAAGCAACATGGCTTGCAACGTCGAATCGAAGGACCCGATGTAAGAGGGCGGCGAGTTCTAGCCGTGGAGGACACTTCGACTACAGGTGGGTCAGTTCTCACGGCAGTGGAGGCACTGCGTTTGGCAGGTGCGGAAGTCGTAGGAGTTGCGGTGATCGTCGAACGTGGTGCTGCCCCCGCCATAAAGGAATCGGGTCTCCCATACTTTGCGGCTTACACTTTGACTGATTTAGACCTTGAGTAGTGGCGTGCGACCGGCCCACTTGCCCAGGATCTTGTCCGCCGGAGTTGTTAGCATCCCCTCGATTAACGAGGCGTAGATATCTCGGAAATCTGTTGTGACGGCCAGGTCTCCGGCGTTCAATTGCGTGAGCGAGGGTTGATCACCATAGAAACCGCCCAGAATTTTCTCGCCCATGACGAATACGGGTCCTGACGTTCCATGATCAGTTCCTTGGGAAGCATTTCCCTTTACTCGGCGACCGAATTCGCTATACGCCAGTACAACGACATCCTTGCCACGGTTTGTGGACCGAACTTGGCTAAGAAAGCGGGCGATTGAATCTGAAACATTTCCGATGAGAATTGATTGAGCACCTTTCTCGTCGGCATGCGTGTCAAATCCACCAAGGGAGACTGACCAGACTCGCGTCGGAGCTCCTGCTGCGATCAATTTTGCAACCACATCGAGTTGCTGCGCTAGGTTGGAATTTCCACCTGCATTTCCACCTTGGATCGTTGGTAGATCTGATGCTTTTGGTGCAGGCTTTTTCAATTCGGATGAAATTTCTGACGACAGCTTAAAGAGATCACTCATAGACCCAGCCGCTAGAGCCTGCAGCGGCCCGTCTTCGATTGAAGGTTTTGCCAGCAGTTGACACTCGCTTGCCAGCGAGCCAGTTGGGACGACAAGTCCACCGAGCGGGAGTGCTGAACCAACTCGCTTTGCACCAGTCAGCAGGGGCGGAATAACTGAACCGAGATTTATTGCCAGCATCGGGTCGGCCTTACGTCCATCGAGCCAACGACCGATCCACCCACTACTTTGCGCTCCAACGGGCGAGGCCGACTGCCAGATGGCCATAGATCGAAAATGCGAGTGATCTGGTTGTGGATACCCAACTCCGCGAACGATGGCCAACTTCTTTTGATCCCAAAGTGTTTTCATACCCGACATAGATCTATTGAGCGCCAATTGATCATCAAGCGGAAGAACTTCTCCAACACCATATGCGATGTCCGGACGGTTCGTGATGTAAGTGGAATCGTTGTAAGGAATCAGCGTATTGAGGCCATCATTACCTCCATACATCGTGACGATTACGAGAATCGGAGTGTTGAGTGGCAGCGGATTGGTAATCGCTGCGCGCGCGATGTCTGCGATGCTGAGTCGGGTTGCGGCCGCCCCAGCGGCACCTGCTCCCATGAGTTGTAAGAAGCGACGGCGGGAGACGGTGTCCATTAGGCGCTCACCAAGTATTCAGGGGCCGTGATCGCGAGAATTGTTAAAGTAATGGGATCACTACGCACCTGCTCCAATGCCGATTGCGTGCGAGTGCTCCACATTGGTACGCCGAGCCAATCTGCGGATCCTTGCACGCGGTCTCTCACAGCCAGAGCTGAGATCGGAGTTAGATCGCCGAGTTTGGCTAATTTTTCGGCATTGGTTATTCGCAGTTGCGCGCTTGCTGTTGAAAGCCAAGCCTCATCCGCCGGCCAACCACCTACGGATGGGGGATCAAAGGGGATTTGCGAGAACGCTCTCAAAATGTCCAATACTGGAAGGTGTTTCGAGACGACGCTAGGCATGAGTGATAGAGCGCGACAGACCGAAACGAACCACTCCACTGGCGCTTTAACTTGCGAGTTGGTCACGTCGGAAAATCCAGGATCAAAAGCTAGTGCGCGCACTCCATCGGAGATGCTTAAATTTGCAGCGATCGCATCGGGGATCTTCGACTTGTTTGGAAGCGGTGTGCTGCTTGAGATGAATCGATACCAGAAACGCTCCGCCAGAAATCTCGAACATTGACGTTGTGAGGCGATAAACATGGCAAGCGAATCTGCATCAAAATTCTGCGTTACACCAAGAATATTGATCGGATCCGAGTAATGATCCTTAGCCCGAAAACTCACTATTCCGTTGCTACGAACAACTTTGTACCCAGTCAATGCCTTGGCTGCCGATTTTACATCGTCCTCTGTGTAATTTCCCACGCCGAGAGTAAAGAGTTCCATTAGTTCGCGTCCGAGATTTTCATTCGGTGCGCTTGCGGTGTTCTGTCCGCCGTCCAGCCAGTAGAGCACTGCACCATCGACGACCATCGCGCGCGCCATCTCTTTGAAGTTACCGAGCGCGAATTTATTCAGCGTCGCGTAATAGTTGTACATGGGGAGCGGGGCCTCAACTTTTGAAATTGCCGTTGCCCAGTGGCCGTGCCAGAACCAAGTCATTCGCTCGGTGAGTCCGTGATCGGCACTAACCATGCGGTCGAGTGCCCAAAGCTGAAGCGAATTCGTCATCTCTCGCATTGCCGAGTTAAATACGCGGCGCTCGGCGCTTCTCGGTGCCGGATATGGGCCCAAGTCTGTGATTGGCAGCGCGGCGACTTTAGCTAGCCCCGCATCCGTGATCGGTGGCGTGAGCGCCATTTCACGGATCTTTGACACTCCAGTCTGCAACGCTGCCGCGTATTCGCCGGGTCGCGGACCAAATCCCAACCGATGTTGAAGGCGGCTGATCACAAGGCGGTCGGTGTTCACGACCACGTCAGAGTCCGAACTTGGTTCCACGAGTGGACCGCCACGTAGCATGGCGAAAGCGTAACGACGAAAAGTTCCGGATTACTTTGCATGAGGCGATTCACAGACAACTCTTACTCACGGTCTCGTTTGCGTTCGGCGCGTAACTCGAGGGCAACCGGGATCAAACTCAACGCGATAATCAGTGCGATTAAGGGCAGCAGGTAACGGTCGACGGACCCCTTCAGCCTCTCGCCCAATACATAGCCGATCATGATTACGGTTTCGGTCCAAAGTATTCCGCCAATCAAGTTCCACCGAAAAAAGCGCCC
>JANXYY010000118.1 GCA_025355805.1 Actinomycetes bacterium | reverse complement strand
GTCATTAACGCCCGGTCTATGATCGGTTCTCCTATTTCGAGACTAATTCCGCGAGTTGAAGAAGAGCGCAGACGGTACGCCAATTTCGAGCCGTCGTAGAGACGCCGAGAATTTTTTCAACTTGGGCTGCAAGCTTGGAGTCACCAAAACCTTCAGGAGTGAACAAGTAAAAAACACGTCCAATGAGTTGCCAACGCTCACTGGGGCGTCGAAGAATATTGAGACGCTCACTATCAATCTTGATTGGTGTTTGGTTCAGAAAAAATAAGTGAAGGGATTTACCGTTCGTATCATTCATCGATTCGCCGAACAGATTATCCTTCGCCGCGGACGCGAAGTCCTGGTGACTGATGACGGACACCTGAGGCTCGAAGCCGAATCTCGTGTTGATTGCGTTTCCTATTTCGGCCGCCAGCGTCGACGCTGTTCTTCTGGAATCGCGCAACACGATATTGCCACTCTGAATGTAAGTCTTTACATCGGTCAGACCAAGAGTCTCAAGTTCGGACACAAGCGTCTTCATTGGCACGATATGTTTGCCACCTACGTTTACGCCTCTAAGTAAGGCGATCCAAGTCTTCATTCTGAGACCTTACATGTTCGATTTGGTAGCCTCTGATCATGTCAAAGGTCATGGCGCTCAACATTTCGGTTTCGGAAGATGGCTATATGGCTGGGCCGAACCAATCGGAAGAGGCTCCACTTGGTGAAAATGGGGAGTTACTTCACGCTTGGGCATTTGCAACAGAGTCATTCCAGAAATGGCACGACGGGAGTGGCGGCACGGTTGGGATCGACAATGATTACATCGAACGCGGTTTTGCCAACATCGGCGCAACGATCATGGGTCGCAATATGTTCGGTCCCATTAGAGGCGATTGGCCGGATGAAAATTGGCAAGGTTGGTGGGGCCCGAATCCGGGTTTTAAGCATCCTGTTTTTGTTTTGACTCATCACGCCAGGCAAACAATAAGGATGGACAACGGAACGAGTTTTATTTTCGTGACCGGTGGTGTCGAACTTGCCTATGAGTGGGCGCTAAAAGCAGCCGAGGGTAAAGACGTTCGGGTTGGTGGCGGAGCACAGACGATTCAGGAGTTTATGGAGTTGGGACTATTGGATGAACTCCACGTGGCCCAAATTCCCGTCAAATTGAATGCGGGCGCGAAGCTCTTCACAAATGAGAAATTGCAGGTGGACAGGTATCGAGCGATTGACCCCGTTATCTCAGGCTCTGTCATTCACCAAACTTATTTGAAACGTTAGAATCCAGCGAACGGAACGTCGATCCGGCGGGGCGCGAGGCATGGACAACTTGTAAATGCAGGCTTACGCTCCAACTCTTGAACCTCTGGAGGGGCTTCACATGAGTTCAAAAGTTGATATCTATAAGGACGCTCTTTCGCTTGCGGCGAAGCACTCGCAAAAATGGCTAGATTCAATTCCAGTTCGAGATGTGAATCCGAAAATGAATGCCGATGAGATCAAGGCGGCTCTCGGGCTAGAACTCCCAGCTGGACCGACGTCTCCAGTGGCGGTTGTAGAGAGATTGGCCGAAATCGGCGAGAGCGGTTTGATGGCAATGTCATCGGGGCGTTTCTTCGGCTGGGTGGTTGGCGGAACCCTTCCTGCAGCGCTGGGCGCAGATTGGTTGGTTAGTGCTTGGGATCAGAACAGCGCATCTCGCATTGCGACCCCAACAACTGCGGCGGTCGAAGAGATTGCCGCAAAGTGGTTATTGGAAATTCTCGGCTTACCCGCGACTGCAGACGTTGGGTTTCCAACTGGTGGAACGATGGCGAACTTCACTGGATTAATTGCGGCGCGTCAAAAAGTACTAACCGAAGTCGGTTGGGATCTCGATCGAAAAGGCCTAATCGGCGCACCACCCGTTCGCGTACTCGTGGGTGCAGAACGACACGACACAGTTGATCTGGTTCTGCGTTATCTCGGATTAGGACTTCCGATTGAAGTGGAGGCTGATGATCAAGGTCGGATCAAGGTCGATGCATTACGGCGAGAGTTAGAAAGCGGCAGTGGACCTACGATTGTTTGCCTACAAGCAGGCAATCTTCACTCGGGTGCATTTGACCCATTCCGGGCAGCGATCGAAGTGGCACATTCACACAACGCGTGGGTCCACGTCGATGGTGCCTTTGGGTTGTGGGCCTTCGCCTCTCCAACCCTTCGACCAATGTTAGATGGCATTGAGCTTGCCGATTCGTGGGCAACTGATGCGCACAAGACACTCAATGTTCCATATGACTGTGGAGTTGGAATTGTCGCCCACCCGGCAGTAATCCGGAAAACCTTTGGCGTGCACGCGAGTTATCTCATTCTAACCGACGACGAACAAGGTGAACCGTCTGAGAAGGTGCCGGAATTGTCTCGTCGAGCTCGTGGAGTTCCGGTTTGGGCGGCGCTGCTCTCCCTGGGTCGCAATGGCGTAGGAGAATTAGTCGATCGCCTAGTTGAAAATGCGAGATTGATGGCTAAGGGATTGGCAGAAATAGAGGGCTGCATCGTCCTGAATGAAATTGCTTTTACGCAGGTAAGTTTCGCATTTGAAAGCGATGAGCGCACCGATGAGATTTGTGCTCGTCTGATTGAGGACAAATCGATCTGGATTTCTGGCTCAAAGTGGCGTGGTCAAAGCGTGCTCCGAGTATCTGTGAGCAATTGGACAACAAATTCCGATGACGTATGGGTAGCAGTGGACGCAGTTCGGAAGGCAGCGACAAAAGTTAGGTAACAATTCCGCGCGATGACTAGATAAGGTAATGATGTTTTTGATCCAGGAAAGAGGAGAAGACATGACAGGGTCAGAAAAGCGGAAGGTCGCAGTGGTTACCGGCGCTGGAGGAGCGATTGGTGGCGCTATCGCGCGACGGTTGGCCGACGAAGGCTACTCAGTGGCCTGCACCGATCTTGACGCTGAAAGTGCCGAGCGCACATCTTTAAGTATCAAAGGGAGCGCGCACTTCGCCTGCGACGTGACGAAAGAGGCCGAGGTGTTGAAACTTCGCGATGACGTGCGTAAAAAGTTGGGCGAACCAGCCCTACTCGTCAACGTAGCCGGGCTCTTCTTCGTTCACGATCTCCTCACCACGACCGAAGAGACTTTTGATCAGATTATTGGCGTTAATCTCAAGGGTACATTTCTCACCTGCAAAACTTTCATCCCTGGTTTCATATCCGCGGGCGGTGGCACGATCGTCAACATCGCCTCAACAGCAGGTCTGCATGCGAGTTCGACCCGTCCCATTTACTCCGTTGCAAAAGCTGGCGTCATCATGCTCACCAAGTCCATCACCGTTGACTTCGGCGCGAAAGGAGTCCGCGCGAACGTCATCTGTCCCGGCCTTATCGATACCCCGATGGCCGACTGGATAACTAAGGACACGGAGGCGCTAAAGAAATGGGAAAAGGGGATGCCCGCCCAGCGAATAGGTACCGTGGAAGACATTGCGAAGATGGTGAGTTTTCTCGCCTCCGAGGACTCCGACTACATGCATGGCAGCACCGTGGTAGTTGACGGTGGCGGATTGGCTTAACGGAGGCTCACTTTTGGGGAAATTCCAATAGATTACCCAAATGCGTTTGCTTTCCTGGAAGCTTGCCTATGCGCGCCTGCGCAGGTACCCCCTGCACGCGATTTCTGTGGCGGTAGTGGTTGCGCTCGCGGTGATTTCGCTCTTTACGCTTCAAGGAATTTCGCACTCAAGTTCTAATTCGCTCGTCACTTATGCATTGTCCAAATTACCAGGCGGTGATCGTGCGCTCACGATTTCGTCTAATCGGATTTTCACATCCAATGCGGAATATTCGTCCATCGATAGATACTTAGCCAAGAATCTGTCTGGTCTGACGAGCGCTGGGCTCGCGCGCGAAGTGCTTTACCACGAGGTCTCAGATTCACATGGTGTCGGATTTTACTTTGGTGGCGTCGATGCTCTCGTTAGTCGCGTGCATCTGAAATCGGGGAGATTGCCCGCCGCGTGTACGCCGACTCGATGCGAGGTTCTCCAGGTCGGTGGTCAGAATGGTGCAGCACCGCACCCTGATTCTTTTGGGCTGATCGTCGTCGGGGTCGGCGAGTTCACGGATAACCGCATATTCACCGGCACTTTCGCGCCCTCACCGGGAGTTCCTATTTTAGTTGCCGACGGCATAGCAGTCGTTAGTTCGATGCCGAGCGTTGGAAACTTCCAAGGTTCGGATGGTTGGATCGGAGAGATCAATCTCAAATCGATCGAACGTGATGGTTTAGAAAACTATCGGAATTTCATACTTGCTTTTGAGAACAAGGTATCGCTAGACCACCGCGGATTAACGTTGACGTGGCCTTCGGACGCGCTGGCCGAAGCCAGCGACAAATCAAGCGCGCTCGTGGTCAGATTAGTTTTGCTTTCTTATCTCGTGGGAGCCCTGCTCGTCGCATTTCTTGTGCTCTTGTCGCTACGCCAGAAAGATCAACATTTTCGCTATCGCTCGGGACTCAGTCGAATTGGGACACCAAAAAAGACGTTGGCAGAAGAGTTGGTCATCGAAAATTTCGTGCCGCTGGTATTTGGCCTGGCGATAGCGGTGTCTTTCTCGCCGCTAATCCCCCACGTTTTAAACGTCATGCACTTTCATGCTGACTTGACCCAGATTTACCATGGCTGGGAGAGGAATTTTCTGCTTGTGTTCGCTGCACTGGCGCTTACTTCAGGGTTTGCGATCCTTGGAGATCAGGCTTGGCTGCGACGCGCGTGGATTCCCTTCTTGTTGGCGACCGGATTGCTCTACGCCTATTTTGCCGCGAGTGGCGAGCACGAGCCGCGAGTCTGGGCGATCCCGTTACTTTTTGCGAGCATGCCGGTGGTGTTGAGTTATTTGGCTCTCCGATGGTTGAGTGTTTTGTGGAGAAGACGGAGTACGAATAGGTACATTCTCATCCGAGAGAATTTGGGAATGTGGCAAGGTGTAGCCGCAATTCTCACGCTAACTACATTGTTGGCGGTGATAACGCTGTCGTTCGAATCTGGAATTCAAAAGAGTGTGATTATCCAGGCACAGGATGAAGTGCCACTCGACGTTTCAGTGAAGACGAGTGCTTCTTTGGTCCGGCCCTTTGATCTTGGCGGCATCACCGATTACGAACACATACTTGCTGGCTCAAGTGCTTACCCGGTCCTGCGAATCGGATCTTCGATTCGTGGCCAAAGTACAGCGGCAGATTCTCTGTCGCTCATCGGCGTGGTACCCGCGTCGCTAGCAAGGATGACGAGCCCAGATCTTCAAGACCTATCGACATTAATCAAGCCCATGTCGGCGATGAGCGAACCAGGTTTAAACATTGGAGCGGGCTCCAGGCTCGACGTGAAATTGGCGACTGTCCCTAAAGAGATCGATCTCATTGGCTGGTTTCGTACGCCTAGGGGAATGCACACAAGTGTTACTTTCACCGGTCACGGCGCCCTTCGCACTCTGTTACTTCGAGGCAGGATCCCGAGCGACAGCATCTTGGTCGGATTTGAACTCCGAGAAACTTCGGACTACCTATCTCGCAGACTTCATGCCCAAGGGGAAGGCTCTTTCTCAGTGCCAGTGTTGAGGGGAGTCGCAAGTATTCTTAAAGTCTCGATTGACGGTAGACCTCAAGTTTTATCTAATCAGGAGTGGCACCTCATAAATTTCCCATACGTTTTCGATGGTGGGCGATTTTTTGTTAGACCAATCTGGCAAATATCAATCCCACGCGTTGCAGTAGATCCGGTAACCGCAGCACTCGCCAGAAACGGCGTCCTCACACTCGCCGGAGGCAATTCGATCGACTTTCAAGTTCGTGTTGGAGCGGTGCAGAACTTCTTCCCCTCCGCTGGTAATCGGTTTGTCATCATGAATATCGGCGAACTGCAACAAGTAATTTCTCGGAATGATCCAGGGGCGATAGATCCCATTGAGGTTTGGGTTTCGACACCGAATCCAGTTCTTTATTTAGATCGGGTGAAATCATCGGGATTTCACACTTTACTAATTCAGAGCCGTACCAATGCGCTCAAGGAGTTTCGGGTAGATCCGCTAAACGTCGGTTCTGATGGTTCATACAAAATTGCTTTACTCTTCGCGCTGGTGATTGCCTTCATCATCCACTCGACAGCCTTACCGCTACTTCGCAAAGAGAGTGCAGAGTTGCTCTTTTATCTCGAGGTGGCCGGCGTCGGACCGTCTTCGCTAAGAAAAGCATTAAGAAAAGCTCTCCGCTTCACATTGTTTATCGGAATTGTGGTTGGTTTCGCAATCGGCTTGTCGGTATCACGCTTCTACATTTCACAGTCGACGCCGTTCATGACAATGGCCCTCAGTGTTCTCGCTGCAGTGGCGCTGAGCGAGGTCGGTGGGTACTTCTTCACCCGGAAATTCTTCGCGGAGTCAACCATGGTGGGGGCGTCGTGATGAAAATTGAAATCGAGGATCTCTTCTACCTCTATGAGAGTGGTGATGAAACAGTTGTGGCGCTTAGGGGATTACACCTCGAAGTTGAATCGGGTGAATGTCTCGTCATCAACGGCCCAAATGGCTCAGGTAAATCGACGCTCGTAAAACTACTGACTGGTTTCTACCGGCCCACTGCAGGACGGATTTCGATTGGCGGATTAGATCTCGCGCAAATCGATCCGCTGCGCTTGCGTCGAGAGTACGTCTCAAGTATCGATCAGGGGGGTAATCTGATCGGCGAATTGACGGTGCTTGAAAACGTTGCGTTGGCCTTTACTCTTGCTGGGAAATCAGTCTCGCAAAGTCGCACGTTAGCCGGCGAACTTTTGGATCGACACGGCCTTGGTGAGATATTTCGACGATTTCCGAACGAACTATCCGCCGGGGAACGCCAGCTGGGCTCGCTCTTAACCGCGTTGGCCACCAACCCAAAGATCTTGATCGCCGATGAGCCAAGTGGTGAATTGGATAATCAAGCCGCAGATGCGGTCTATGCGCTGATCAAATCTGTGGCAGGTGAGACCACCGTTGTTTTGGTGACGCATGATTCCCGAGCGGAGAGTTTCGCTGATCGCGTCGTCCGAATTCGTGACGGTCGCATTAGTGAGGAGTGGTTCCCCGGCGAAAAAGAGACGAGTGTGATTGATCCTCTTGGTTGGATGCGCGTCCCTGACAAGCAAGAGCCGAGTTCGTCCCGAATTCCGAGTGCGCTACGACCTGTTCTTGCGCATGAAGAGGTTGTTTTACGCGCTGAGCATCTGGATTTACGTTACGGAGAGAAGCTAATCTTCCGTCAATTCGACCTAATGGCAGCGGCCGGCGAACTGATAGCCCTCTCATCATCATCAGGAACGGGCAAGTCTTCGTTATTGAGAATCCTCGCCGGCATTCAGAATCCATCAGCGGGAAATGTATACATTGGAGAACAGTTGCTTACGGATTTGAGTCGTGAAGACCGAGCAACTCTTCGAAAAAAATCGATTGGCTTTCTGAACCAAGGCGATGGGGCAGTTGCCAGAATTTCGCTCCGTGATCACCTAGGTTCAACGGCGTCCGAGTTGATGGATAGTTTCGGGTCACGAATGAATCGTCCGCTTTCGGGTTTCTCTGGAGGGGAACGCGCCAGAATCGAATTGCTTAAAATCCTTTCAGAGTGCAGACCGATTCTGTTGCTTGACGAGCCCACGTCTCAATTGGATGAACGGCGTAGTCAAGAAGTAGTTGAGCGTCTTTTGGATTACGTCGGTGCTGGAGCCTTGGTCATTGCCAGTACCCGCGATGAGACCCTGCTGACGCGAGCCGACCGCATACTTGACCTAAGCGCCACCTGAGTGATTACGTCGTCTCTCGCGACGAGCTACTGAAGGCACATCAGAAAGGCAACCCATATGAAGCGTCGATTCCCGCAGCCTCGAGATCTCGCGCCTTTAACCAAATTCAAGAAGCCAACGCTGAATGCAAAGAAACGTCGCCTGCAATCGGCACTCACGATCTACGACTTACGAGAAATCGCCAAACGGCGAACCCCAAAAGTCGCCTTCGATTACACAGACGGCGCGGCCGAGGCAGAAGTGTCGTTGACCCGCGCTCGCCAAGCCTTCGAAGACATTCAATTCAACCCTGCCATCTTGCGAGACGTGTCAACAGTGAACACTGGATGGAATGTATTGGGGACACCAGTGTCTCTCCCATTTGGAATCGCACCAACCGGTTTCACCAGAATGATGCAAAGCGAAGGTGAGATTGCTGGCGCTTCTGCCGCCGGCGCTGCGGGTATTCCGTTCTCACTTTCAACCTTGGGCACCGTGTCCATCGAAGACGTTGCTGCGACAAATCCCGAAGGCCGTAACTGGTTCCAGTTGTATATGTGGAAAGACCGAGAGCGATCGATGGCGTTGGTAGATCGAGCCGCTAAGGCGGGTTTCGAAACGCTGATCGTGACCGTCGATGTTCCGGTATCCGGTGCCCGACTTCGTGATATCCGAAACGGCATGACGATCCCACCGTCTCTCTCGCCGAAGACGATTTTTAATGCAGCTATGCGGCCTGCTTGGTGGTTCAACTTTCTCACGACCGAACCTCTGACCTTTGCCGCACTGGATCGTTGGGCCGGACCCGTATCCGAACTACTCGACACGATGTTCGACCCCACAGTTACGTTTGAAGATTTGGCGTGGATTAAGAAACAGTGGCCAGGAAAACTCGTAGTCAAGGGAGTGCAAAACTTAAATGATGCGCGGAAGCTAGCAGACACGGGAGTGGATGCAATCGTGCTTTCAAACCACGGCGGCCGCCAACTTGATCGGGCGCCAATCCCATTTCATTTATTACCAGAGGTAGTCCGGGAAGTTGGCAGGGCCACCGAAATTTTCCTCGACACCGGGATCATGAGTGGCGCCGATATTGTTGCGAGCATTGCACTTGGTGCCAGGTTCACGCTTATCGGTCGTGCCTACCTGTATGGACTGATGGCCGGCGGGCGCGAAGGCGTTGACCGTGCAATTGCGATCCTGGAAAGCCAAATCGTTCGGACCATGAAATTGCTTGGCGTTAATTCACTCGAGGAACTCCAACCAGAGCACGTTACCCAGCTGCAGCGCTTAGTAAGGCTGCAGCCGCTCAAGTAATTAGGGCCGGCTAGGCCTTGCTCTTCTCGTCCTTCTTGTCCTGCTTCTTAAGGCGTTTCTCCTTCAATGTGAGCTTGGCTTCCTTTTTGGAATTAGCGTTGCTCTTCTGCTCTTTGTTGGCCATTTTGACTCCAATCCTGGTGAGAGGTTG
>JANXYY010000104.1 GCA_025355805.1 Actinomycetes bacterium | reverse complement strand
GCGTCGCTCTCTCGGGCCGCAGATATTGTGAGCGAAGGCCTCACTCAGATGCGTGGTGCTACCGCACCAAGGCTGCTACTCGAATTGATATGCGCTCGAGTTCTTCTTCCGGGGATTGATGATTCTCAGCGCGGCATGTTGGCGCGATTAGAACGGGTTGAACGCCGCGGCGGAATCGAAACGCAGCCGCCAATGAGCGCGGAAGTGGCCGCACCGATTTCCCGCACTCCGATGATCAGCGCAGTAAAGAGCAAGAAAGCTGCGGAGCCGCAAACGAAATCGAAGAGCAAGGAGATCGTCGAAAGCGCAAAGCCCACTGAAGTGAGCGCGCCAATTCAAAGCGGTCCGGTTGATCTGATGTCTGTGCGTCGGCTTTGGCCAGAGATAATTGAGAATGTAAAGAATCGTCGGCGACTCACTTGGTCGCTAATCAGCGCGAGCGCCCAGTTGACTGCCATTGACGATAAGACGCTGACCATCTCGTTAGTTAATGCCGGTGCTCGCGATTCATTCTCTCGCTCTGGTAGCGATGGCATTTTGAGAGAGGCGATCATCGAAGTCGTCGGCATCGATCGCAGAGTCGAAGCGATTATCGATCCAAGCGCAGTGGCGCAAACCTCACCAGAGTCTCAACGGGCGACGCCAAAAGGTGCCCAAGAAACGGCGGTCGTGCACGAAACCGAAGAGAGTCCAGATGATGTCAATATCGATGAAATTTCCAGCGCTGATCTATTGGCGCGCGAACTCGGCGCGAAAGTGATCGGCGAGTACGAAAGCGAATAGCGCTCCAATTGAAATAGGGTTAACACGTGTATGAGGGTGTAGTTCAAGATCTAATTGACGAACTCGGGCGTTTGCCAGGCGTTGGTCCCAAGAGCGCGCAACGAATCGCATTTTATTTACTTCAAGCAGATCCAGCCGATGTACGACGACTCGTCGAGGTACTCACGACCGTGAAAGAGAAGGTGCGTTTCTGCGCCACTTGCGGAAACGTGTCAGAGGAAGAGCTCTGTCGAATCTGTCGTGATCCTCGCCGCGACACCACAATGATCTGTGTCGTCGAAGAGAGCAAAGATGTAATTGCGATCGAAAAGACTCGTGAATTTAGAGGGACCTACCACGTACTCGGTGGCGCAATTAGTCCGATCGAGGGCATTGGTCCAGACAATCTGCGCATCCGCGAACTCATGACCCGGTTGGCCAACGTCGAAATTAAAGAGTTGATTCTGGCCACCGATCCGAACCTGGAAGGTGAGGCGACCGCCACCTACCTGGCTCGCTTGGTAAAAGGGATGGGCTTTACGGTCTCGCGCTTGGCCAGTGGCCTGCCGGTTGGTGGCGATCTGGAGTACGCAGATGAGGTCACCCTTGGCCGGGCCTTCGAAGGCCGTCGCTCACTCGAATACTAGGTTTGGGAATGAGCCTCATCGTCTCATAATATGGACGGCTCAGCGTCTCAAATCGTAAGACGAACTTTGATGAGCCGTGACTTATGGGGCAATCTTCTCTCGTGGGTCTAATTGTCCAGAAGTTCGGTGGCTCCTCGGTGGCCGATGCCGAAGGCATGAAACGCGTTGCTCAGCGGATCGTCACCACCAAAAAGGCCGGCCACAGCGTGGTCGTCGTCGTTAGTGCAATGGGCGATACCACCGACGAATTGATCAATCTGGCCAATCAAGTTTCACCGATGCCAAATGGTCGGGAACTGGACATGCTTTTAACTGCCGGAGAGCGGATCTCGATGGCTTTGCTGGCGATGGCCATTTCAAACTTGGGACATGAGGCGCGCTCCTTCACTGGGAGTCAGGCCGGAATTATTACCGATTCATCGCACGGCAAGGCGCGCGTTATTGACGTCTCGCCTGGTCGAATTCAAGAGGCGCTAGATCAAGGTGCGATCGCAATCGTCGCGGGGTTTCAAGGGGTTAGCCAAGACACCAAGGACATCACAACCCTTGGTCGCGGTGGCTCGGACACCACTGCCGTCGCCCTTGCTGCTGCGCTCGAGGCCGACGTTTGTGAGATCTACACGGATGTTGATGGCGTTTTTTCTGCCGACCCTCGCATTGTGCAACATGCGCGTCAATTGACGAGTATCACTTACGAAGAAATGTTAGAGATGGCTGCCTCGGGGGCCAAAGTTCTTCATCTACGTTGCGTCGAGTACGCGCGTCGATTCGATGTCCCAATCCATGTGCGTTCATCTTTTTCGAATAAAGAGGGAACGTGGGTCGTTAGTGAGCGTCCAGAAGGAGACGAGATGGAACAAGCAATCATCGCTGGAGTTGCCCATGATCGGAGCGAAGCGAAGATAACAATCGTTGGGGTCCCTGATCGTCCAGGTGTCGCTGCTGCCATTTTTCAGGCGCTCGCTGATGCCCAGATCAATCTCGACATGATCGTTCAGAATGTCTCGGCGGCTGCCACTGGACTCACCGACATCTCATTCACCTTGCCAAAAGATGAAGGGCAAATAGCCATTGGCAGTCTTAAGCGAATTCAAGGTGAAGTTGGTTTCGCATCTCTTCAATACGACGATCAGATCGGCAAACTTTCACTTGTTGGCGCGGGGATGCGTTCGCATCCAGGGATTAGCGCAACGCTATTTGCGGCTTTGTCGGGTGCGGGCGTAAATATCGAAATGATTTCTACTTCCGAGATCCGCATTTCGATCGTCTGCCGCGAGAGTGACTTAGATCGTGCAGTGCAATCCGCACACAGTGCTTTTGATCTCGACGCAGACAATCCGGAAGCCGTCATTTACGGAGGCAGTGGTCGATGAGTAATCGACCAACTCTTGCCGTCGTTGGAGCGACCGGCGCAGTTGGCACAGTCATGCTCGACATCCTCTCCACCCGCCCAAATGTCTGGGGCGAGATTCGTTTACTTGCCTCCGCGCGAAGCACTGGAAAAAGACTCATCTGCCGCGGCGAAGAGTTGATTGTTCAAGAGTTGACACCTGAATCCTTCGATGGCGTTGATGTTGCAATGTTTGATGTGCCCGATGAAGTTTCTGAATTTTGGGCACCAATCGCGGCGGCACGTGGCGCCGTCGTCGTGGATAATTCCGGTGCATTCCGAATGGATGCCGACGTTCCACTTGTTGTTCCCGAAGTTAATCCAGAAGCTGCGAAGAATCGGCCACGAGGAATTATTAGCAATCCGAACTGCACAACTCTCTCGATGATCGTTGCCCTCGGAGCACTTCACAACGCTTATGGTTTGCGCGAATTAGTCGTGGCTTCATATCAAGCAGCCTCTGGTGCAGGCCAATCGGGAATCGATTCACTGCGTGCACAAATTTCGGCCGTCGCTGGCAGCAACGCGGGAACGGTCGCCGGCGATGTTCGTGCGCTCATTGCCGACAATGGTCCATTCCCGGCTCCGCTGGCAATGAACGTCGTGCCTTGGGCGGGTTCGCTAAAGCAGGATGGCTACTCGTCGGAAGAACTTAAGGTGCGTAACGAATCGCGAAAGATTCTTGGACTTGCAGACCTCAAGGTTTCGGCCACTTGTGTTCGAGTACCAGTGATCACAACTCACTCACTTGCGGTCCACGCGATTTTTAATTCACTAGTGGACCGAGCGGCTGCGCAGGATGTTTTACGGAGCGCAGCGGGCGTCTTGCTTGTCGATGATCCAGAGAATCACAAGTTTCCGACGCCGGCTGACGCGGTTGGCACTGACCCCACTTGGGTGGGTCGCGTGCGGGTGAGTTTGGATGACCCACACGCATTGGATCTCTTCCTTTGCGGGGATAACCTGCGCAAAGGAGCGGCCCTAAATACTGCGCAAATCGCGGAATTGGTGGCCGCGGAGTTCACCGCATAGGGCTGGGCTAGACTCCCTAACGATCGGGGTGTGGCGCAGCTTGGTAGCGCGCGTCGTTCGGGACGACGAGGCCGCAGGTTCAAATCCTGTCACCCCGACCATTGTTTTTCGGTGAGCGGCGAGTTGCCTCACCTTGAGCGGCGAGTTGCCTCACTCAGTTTTCCGGTGAGCGGCGAGTTGCCTCACCTTGAGCGGCGAGTTGCCTCACCTTGAGCGGTATCCATGATTTTGCTGCCGGCGCCGAAGCGGATGGAAGCCCTCGAGTGTGGAATTGCGGGGGGCTGTACCAGCGTTCTACCCTTTGAGTAGTTGACACTTCAATAAAGATGGAGCGCCATGCCAGCAATAACTGTGCCCGATTTAACGGTCCTGCCACGGCTCACCCAAGCACTGGGTTTAACTCGATCGGTAAAGAGCGTCACGACGGCGCCTAGCGCCTTTGAAGGCGAAGGATTTCCAGTGCGTCGAGCATTCTTCGGGGTGGCGCTGGCCGACCTTGATCCTTTTATTCATTTGGATCAAATGGGCGAGGTTGAATACGCACCCGGCGAGCCAAAGGGGACGCCTTGGCACCCGCATCGGGGCTTTGAAACGGTCACGTATATCATCGACGGAATTTTCGATCATCAGGACAGCAACGGCGGCGGTGGCACCATTACGAACGGTGACACTCAATGGATGACGGCGGGCGCGGGAATTTTGCACATCGAAACCCCGCCAGAATCACTGGTGCTCTCGGGCGGGCTATTCCACGGTTTTCAACTATGGGTAAATCTGCCAGCCAGTCAAAAATGGGCGGCACCGAGTTACCAAGATATTCGCGCAGGTCAGGTATCGCTGTTGACCTCGGCCGACGGTGGCACGCTGCTACGTGTCATTGCAGGATCCGTAGAAGGACATCAAGGGCCTGGCAGCACTCGCACTCCAATCACGATGGTGCACGCAACGCTTGCTCCCGGCGCTGAACTTCGGTTGCCTTGGAATCCTGCGTACAACGCACTTGCATACACACTTGCAGGCCACGGCACCGTTGGTGAACCGGCGCGACCGGTAAAAATGGGTCAACTCGCAGTATTCGGGGCTGGCGATAATTTAGTTATCCGAGCCAACGAAAACCAGGAGTCCCGATCGCCCCAAATGGATGTTCTGATTCTTGGGGGAGCGCCTATCGGAGAACCGGTGGCGTGGATGGGTCCGTTTGTTATGAATACGAAAGCCGAAGTCTTAAAAGCCTTTGAGGATTATCAGGCGGGCCGGCTTGGTTCCATTCCGGCGGTCCACGGAGCCCCGACTGAACTGCTGGAGTCGTAAAGCCAGGGTCAGTGTTCTCCACTTTCGATCTCAAGGTCAGCAGTCGTTGGTTTGGCCACCTGTTCTCCATACATCCACTTTGACAAGGCTCGACGTGTCCGCCCCTTTATGCCAGTGGCGCGTTGAAGGCCATTCGAATCTACATTCGTCTGGCCCGCGATCACGTCGTACTGCTTGTGTTGGGTAAGCGTCCACTTTTCGTCAGCCGAAATTTGTTCGTGAACTTCAATGTATTCGCCGTTAGGAAGCATGACGAGACGTCCGGACTCACGACCATGAAGGACGGTATCGCGATCTTTGTGTGCGAGCCCCAAACAAATTCGTTTGGTGATCAAGAATGAAATTACTGGCAGGAGAAAAATTCCGATTCGGGAAAACCACATAATCTGATTGATACTCAAACCAAAGTGGGTGGCGATGATGTCGTTACCGCCATTGATTAACGCGACGATCATGAAAGTGAGTCCACCGACACCAAGTGCCGTGCGAGTTGGCGCATTGCGGGGACGCTCTAGCAGATGGTGTTCATTCTTATCGCCATTAACCCAACTCTCCAGGAATGGGAAGAGAGCAAGTCCAGTGAAAAAGATTCCAGGGACGATCAAAGCAGGAATCAGAATGTTCCAAGAGATCGTATGACCAAAGGCGTGGGTTTCGAGATTCGGCGCCATGCGAACCAGACCGTCTAGCCACCCCATGTAGAAATCGGGCTGAGATCCAGCCGATATCTGAGACGGGTTGTAAGGGCCGTAAAGCCAGATGGGGTTAATTGAGAAAAGCGCCCCGAGGAAAGCCGTGATTCCAAAAACTATGAAGAAAAATCCGCCCGCTTTCGCCATGTATACCGGCATTAGGGGATAGCCAACGACGTTCTTTTCTGTGCGCCCGGGGCCAGGGTATTGCGTATGTTTCTGGAACCAAACGAGCATCAGGTGGACCGTGATGAGAGCCAAAATGATCGCGGGGATCAGTAAAACGTGAATGGTGTAGAGGCGAGAGATAAAAATATGACCAGGAAATGGACCACCGAAGAGGAAGAACGCCAAATATGTTCCGACGAGCGGAATAGCTTGAACGATTGCCTCAGCGATTCGAAGTCCAGTGCCTGAAAGTAAATCGTCAGGGAGTGAATAACCAGCGAAACCTTCGAGGATGCCCAGGGTGAGGAGTCCGATACCTAAGAGCCAGTTGAATTCACGAGGTTTGCGGTACGCGCCAGTGAAGAAAACCCTCAGCAAATGCACGATCATCGCGGCCAGGAATATTAAGGCAGCCCAGTGGTGAATCTGGCGCATCAAAAGGCCACCACGTACATCGAATGACATATCGATGGTCGAGGCATAAGCCTGGGACATTTGTAAACCGGCCAGTGGAGCATAACTACCGTGGTAGATGACTTCCTCTTGTGAAGGAACGAAAAAGAAGGTCAAAAATGTTCCAGAAAGTAGCAAAATAATAAAAGAGTAGAGCGCGATTTCACCGAGCATAAACGACCAGTGGTCAGGAAAGATTTTTCGAAGGTTATTTTTTAGAGCTTTGGCAATACCGGTGCGTTCGTCGAGAAAATCGAATGCTCCGTTATCAATGCCGCTCTTAGTTGCTTGCGTGTCGCTCATACGGAACGCTCCCAGAAGCTCGGACCAACGGCTTCAGTAAATCCGTGCTGTGCCACCAAGTAGCCCTCGCTGTCGACGGTGATTGCCAGTTGTGGAAGGGGACGTGCGGCCGGCCCAAAGATTACTGAGGCCCCGGTCGTGACATCAAAAGTTGATTGGTGACATGGGCAGAGCAAATGATGCGTCCGTTGTTCGTACAGCCCTACGGCGCAACCCATATGCGTGCAAAGTTTTGAAAAGGCAATAATCCCATCGTGCGTCCAATTCGTACGTTCCGCATTTAGGTGGAGGTCTTCAGGACGAAGCCGGATTACCAGGACAGCATCGCGAGTCAAGTCGTCCAGCGTTTGATGGCGGCCATTGGGAAGCTCTGGAAGAACATGCGCCACGCCGCCAACTTGTAGATCGGCGGCTTTCAACGCAATCCCACCTGGGTCGGTAATCAGTCGACTACCTTTTTGCCAATTCGTGTGTTCAAGTTGTTTGCGCGGCAGCGGACCGAGATCGCGGAGGAGAATCAACGGCGAGATGGTTATTAATGCAAGCGCCGCGCCAAGAGTTCGCTTAATCAGGGAACGTCGACCAATTCCGGAGTCACGAGCACCATCATCGAAGGTGGCGGCGAGTTCGCGCCGATCAACTTCGGCCGAACGCATCGTGTGACGCAGATCAACTTGTTCGGTATCTGGCATCAAGGTTTTGGCCCAGTGGACCGCGCCAAATCCAATTGCGGACAGCGCCAGCGCAAAGAAAATACCAAGTGCCAGTTGTTGCGCATTCGTAGTGCCAAAGAGCGGCAGAAAAATATATTGATCCGACCTGATTCCAACAAAGGAAACGATGAAGGCAATCGTACTCAACGCTGAGATGACAAATAGCGTGGCCACCTGCCGCTCCGCGCGCTTTTCAGCAACTGGATCGTGATCTGCCCGACGGTGGACGTGCGCGGGCAGGCCCGGATCGCTAAACGGCTCGATTTCGCCCTGGCTGTGGTCGCTCATTTTGACTTCGCTCCTAGCCAAACCGCTGCGCCAATCAACAAACCAAGCCCGAGCGTCCACACCAATAATCCTTCAGTCACCGGACCGACTTTCCCAAGGGCAATTCCTCCTTGGGCTTTTTCGTTCTCGGCATTCTTAAGCCATTTGATGATGGAAAGTTTTTGCAGTGGCGTCAGGGAACGATCCCCGAAAACGGGCATCGATTGCGGACCGGTGATCATGGCTTCGTATATCTTTTGCGGTGGCACACCCATCAGCGAAGCGGCATATTTTCCTTGCGACAAAGCGCCGCCTTGACCTGCGAAGTTATGGCACATGGCGCAGTTAGTGCGAAATAATGCACCGCCCTGAGCCAGATTTCCGTCGCGTGAGTAATTGAGCGATTCTTGCGAAGGGATAGCAGGGCCAGGGGCCAAAGACGCGATGTATTCAGCTAGCGCCATCGTCTCGGTTGGTGAGTATTGGGGCGTTTTGGCCATGGCTTGGACGCTGGCATCAGCCATCGGCATCCGTCCTGTACCAACTTGGAAATCCACCGACGCCGCGCCGACGCCGATTAGTGAAGGCGCAATCTTTGTTCCCTCAGCGTTGAGACCATGGCAGGAAGAGCAGCCTTTGAGGAACATCTGGCGACCTTCTTGGACGGCCTGATTCCTTGCGTTGCTGGCCTCAGCAGGGGCGGCTGGTGTGGCAAAGGCGTAGATACTCCCGACGAGGAGAAGTCCAAGCCCAATTACTAAAGCCGCTGCCAGTGGATGGCGACGGTATTTGGAAAGCCGTTTCATTCGACGTGCCCGCCTTATTTGATTAAGTAAATAGTGGTGAAAAGACCGATCCAAACAACATCAACAAAGTGCCAATAATACGAAACGACGATGGCTGTCGTTGCTTCCGAATGACCGA
>JANXYY010000102.1 GCA_025355805.1 Actinomycetes bacterium | reverse complement strand
GGTTGCGCAGTCATCGGGAAAGCGGGATCGGCGCCCGAATTCGGGAACTCCGTCAGGCAGACAGTGGCAGTGCGATCGTTCTATTAGTTGCCGCGGTTGCCGCCTTTGTATGGGTGAATACAAACCAAGCCTCATACGACTCCTTCTGGTCGACCCAAATATCAATTCATATTGGCAACTCGGGAGTGGCACAAGATCTTCGTGGCTGGGTTAATAGCGGTTTGATGGCGCTCTTCTTTTTTGTCGTGGGTTTGCAGGCGCGCCGAGAATTCGATATCGGCGAGTTGCGCGAACGTCGGCGTCTGATCTTGCCAGTACTCGCGGGTCTTGGCGGAATGGCACTTCCCGTTTTTATCTACTTAATAATCACGGCTGGGCACCACAGTGGTCGTGGGTGGGCGATGGTGATGTCGACCGACACCGCGTTTGCCCTAGGAATGCTGACGATAGTGGGGCCTCGTTTTTCTGACCGGTTGCGTGCCTTTTTACTTACTATGGTGGTCGCAGATGACATGGTTTCTCTCGTCGTGATCGCACTGATCTATACCCACAAAGTTAACGTGGCTGCATCGATCGCATCCGTGGCCATTCTCGGAGTGGTTTTACTCGTTCGCTCTTTTCGAATCCACCGGGGTTCTATCTACGCAATCTTGGGTGTGGGATTGTGGCTCGCGACATTTAAGTCTGGCATTGATCCCATTGTGGTAGGGCTGGTCATGGGACTACTTGCTGTGGCTTACCCTGCATCGCGAACTGATCTTGAGCGCGCAACTGAACAATTCCAACTGTTCCGTGAGCAGCCGACCGCGGAACTTGCTCGACAGGCACGCGTAGAACTGAAATCGGCCATTTCGCCTAACGACCGATTACAGCAGCTCTTTCACTCGTGGACTAGTTACTTGATCGTCCCCATTTTCGCGCTCGCCAATGCGGGCATTCCCCTGTCCCATAAATTCTTGTCGGGCGCGATCACTTCCCCAATCACGCTCGGCATTTTGATCGGGCTTGTAATTGGCAAACCCTTGGGAATCACTCTGACCTCATGGATCGCTACTCGGTTAAGCGGCGGGCGTTTACGTCCCGCTGTTGGCTGGGCTTCCGTGGTAGGAGGAGGTGCGATCGCGGGTTTCGGTTTCACTGTCTCGTTGCTCATCGCTTCGTTGGCTTTTCAGGGGGAGCGTTTGAACGAAGCCAAAGTCGGCATTCTTGGCGCAGGAGTGCTCGCTTCGATGAGCACTTGGCTCGTCTTCTGGGCCACTGACAAATTGCCATCGAGCATTCGCTTTCGCGCGCTCTTCGGCAGTGAGATCCAACTTCTCGACCTAGCCGATGCGGTAGATATCGAGTATGACCATATGCGCGGGCCAAAGGACGCTCATATTACGTTGGTTGAGTACGGCGATCTCGAGTGTCCATACTGCGGACAAGCCGAATCGGTCATTCGAGAATTGCTCGCCGATTTCGGTGATCTCCGATACGTCTGGCGCCATATGCCGCTTAAAGATGTTCACCCGCACGCCCAACTTGCCGCAGAAGCGACGGAAGCGGCAGCAGCTCAAGGTGCTTTTTGGGAGATGCACGACCTTTTAATTGCGAACCAAGACCAATTGACTATGCCAGATATCATGCGTTTCGCAGAGGGTCTTGGCCTGGATACTGATCGTTTCGCTGAGGATCTGCGTCGAGGCGTGGGGACAGAACGAATCTTCACTGATATCGAAGGCGCCGATCGGAGTGGTGTGTCTGGTACCCCGACCTTTTTTATCAATGGTCGACGTCTCTACGGGTCCTTCGGAATTGCCGCGCTCACTGAAGCAGTCCGTTCAGCGCACGCAGTTGCACAACTTGACGAACACAATTAGAAATATCTAAATTCCAATTTTAAAAGTAGCCGGACGCGCCTAATTGATCCCAATTAATGAGGCAACTCGCCGCTCAGCGGAAAGCGGGCCCGAGAAAAATGGGGTGAGTGACGGGACTTGAACCCGCGACATCCGGGACCACAACCCGGCGCTCTACCTGCTGAGCTACACCCACCACGTACTCGATGAAAAAAACAGGCCGCGCTAGCGATCTTGCTCGACCAGGCAGAAGTCTACAGCTCGCCTGAGCTAGGCGTGAACTCTGCCACGATCTGGCTTAGCGCCTCCGAATCCGGTCCGGGGAGTGGTACGAAGATCGCTCGGCGGTAGTAGGCCAATTCGATCAGGGAATCCTTAATATCGCCCATGGCGCGGTGGTTGCCGAGTTTCTTTGGGCTGGAAAAATAAACTCGGGGGTACCAGCGATGCACAAGCTCCTTGATTGAGGACACATCGATCACTCGATAGTGGAGGTATTCATCGAGTGCTTTGAGGTCTCGAGCGATGAAGGCTCGGTCCGTTCCGATCGAGTTGCCAGCAAGTGGTGCCTTACGCGCAGTAGGAACGAACGCACGAACATAGTCCATGACTATCGCTTCTGCTTCTTCCAATGTGATTCCGTTTTCCAGTTCGGCAAGAAGTCCAGATGACGTATGCATCTGGCGGACGATCTCGGGCATGTGGTCTAACGCCTCTTGTGGGGGCTTGATGATTAGGTCAACTCCCTCACCGAGAACATTGAGCGATCCATCGGTTACTAGCACCGCGATCTCGATCAGAGCATCTTCTCGAAGGTCAAGGCCGGTCATCTCGCAATCAATCCACACGATCAGATCGTTTGGTTTCTCAGACATTTGATAACTCCCGGTGATCAACTTCGCCGATGCGCGGACGCGCTGCTTTTAAGCCAATGAAAAATTGAAATACGACGGCGCCGGCTAACAGCGCGTAAGCGAGCGTCCAAGATTTGCTGTGCTGATTGACTAGCCCAATTGCAATAGGTCCGATGGCCGCGATTAAGTATCCAAATCCTTGCGTCATGGAGGAGAGTGGACCAGTTTCCTCAACG
The DNA here is from genome assembly GCA_025355805.1 of Actinomycetes bacterium. Classification (GTDB taxonomy): domain Bacteria; phylum Actinomycetota; class Actinomycetes; order Nanopelagicales; family Nanopelagicaceae; genus JANXYY01. Next base: position 15,328 of record JANXYY010000102.1, on the reverse strand, counting down.
GATCGGGCGCGCAGTGTCATCATGACCAACGAGGTTGGGAACGAAGCCTGTCCGATTCCAATAAAGAGCACCCAAAGCAGAGGTGTCGATGTGGGCGCGATACTCATCCCCAGGAATCCCGCAAGACTTATCGCAGCCGTAACGAAGACCATCCGACGTTGATCATGGCCTCTACCCAAAAGCATCGGCAGGAGAAACGAGGAAGGAATACTGATTGCGGTACTGAGAGCCAGCATGGCACCGGCCCGCGTCGGGCTGTATCCCGCGTCAATAAATGTTTTGGGGAGCCAGGCCACAATGGAGTAGAAAGTTGCTGATTGGATTCCAAAGAAAAGTGTGACTGCCCAAGCAATAGGGTCGCGGCGCAGTGCGCGATTTATATGAGCATGGCCAGTGATTTTCGGTAAAGCATCATGGCGACGGTGATAAACAAGCGGTGCCCACAGTGCCAGGGCAAGTACGCCGGGGACCGCGAAGAAACCAATGCCACCGCGCCAATTGTGAGTTGTAGCGTTAGAAATCGGGACGCTTAACGCCGCCGAAATCGTGGCAGCGATGGCCAGGACCGATGTGTAGACCGGCATGATCGTCGTGATTTTTGTTGGAAAGTCGCGCTTAATTACGACTGGCACTATGACGTTCAGCGCGGCTATCGCAATCCCAGTGACGACAGTGCCGAAGAAAAGTAGCGGCCATCCACTTAAGACTCGAACTCCCGAGGCAAAGGTGAGCATCGCGAGAAAGAAGAAGATCACGGTCTCTGGGGATCGAGATCGTGCCTGTCGACTTATACCGAGCGGGGCGGCGGCACCGAAACAGAGCAGAGGAATTGAAGTGAGTAGCGATATTGCACCGAGCGAGAGTCCCAGATCCGCGCGAATTGATTGGATCTGTGGGGGCAAACTCGTCAGGGCAGGGCGCAGGCTCGCGGCTACCGCCATCAGGGCAAAAAGTTGTACGGTGCGCGAGCGATAAATGGGAGTTCCTACCTTCGGTCCAAGTCTTGGATGCCAAGCCTAGAGGGCTATCGGGAAATTCAACTCCCGTTCACCTAAAAGACACCTTGACGCTACGCGTTGGGCGTCCATTCAGGCCACGATTTAGATGTGGCCAACGGATCCCTCCTTGACGAGCAGGCTCCGCCGCTTCCACGTGAAATCACAACGCAGCCTCGATTTTCAGATCGAGTCTTTCGCCTGGTAATTACCGCTGGTGGTTTCACGTCATTGCTCGTGCTTGGGCTGATTGCCGCGTTCCTGGCCTATCGCGGCCTTGAAGTGTTTCGGACCTTTGGATATCACTTCATAACGAATTACAAATGGGATGGAGGCAATCCAGACGCAGGAGTTAAGCCTTCGCTAGGCATCGGCGCCATGTTGATCGGCACGATCGTAATCTCGCTCGTAGCTCTGGCGATTGCGTTGCCAGTCTCGGTTGGGGCCTCGCTATTCCTTACTTACTATGTACCCAATTTCCTACGTAAGCCCCTCACAATTCTCGTCGACTTGATGGCAGCAATCCCATCGGTTGTGTATGGGCTTTGGGGATTTTTCGTTTTGATGCCACACGCGGTTTATTGGGCAAAGTTACTTCACAAATATCTGGGGTGGATTCCGGTCTTTGACGTCCCGCTTCCAATTTTTGAGCGATCGCCATTTATCGCAGGGCTCGTGCTGGCGGTAATGATCATCCCGATCATTACCGCGATCTCGCGTGAAGTGTTCACGCAGGTTCCACTCGATCGCGTGCAAGCCGCGTACGCCCTTGGCGCTACCCGATGGTCAATGATTCGCGCCGTGGTACTGCCATTTGGTTCAAGCGGAATTGCTGGTGGAGCGATGCTTGGATTAGGTAGAGCTATGGGGGAGACCGTCGCGGTCTATCTCGTACTCAACCTTGCCTACAAGGCAAACTTCCACATTCTTTTCTCATCGGGCGGTTCAATCGCTTCGATGATTGTAAATAAATTTGGCGAGGCATCCCCATTCGAGTTGAAGGGTTTAATGGCCGCCGGCCTGGTCCTATTTGCAATCACTTTGCTTGTGAATTATCTAGCCAACCTGATCGTGCGCCGCACCGCCAGGACTGGACGTTAAATGGCTCAGATTCTTCCGTTACAGATTCCGGTCCCCACGCCGAAGAAGCCTTGGAAACCGGCGCCGATTGCGATGATTCCGGATTTGCTAATCCTTGTCGGCGCTTTTCTCGTTGCTGATGCAACCGTTGCGCTGACCGGGTTCAAGGGCAAACTTGCGATCTTTTTTCTCTTTGCTTTGTATTCCACTCTTGGCTCAATGGCTCTGGCTTTTTTTCGTCGCGGTGCGACCGCCATGAGCAATGCAATGGCGACTTCAATGGCGTATCTTTCGATCGCCCTTGTGGCCTTGCCGCTTTTTAGTGTGCTTTTGACAGTTGTTTCGCGGGGGCGGCACGCACTTCGCCTCAACACTTTTACCCAGGACATGGCAGCAACCCAGCCGGATGCGCCCTTTAGTCAAGGCGGCGCCCTACACGCCATCTTGGGAACCACCGTTTTAGTCATTCTTGCCACCGTCATCAGCGTCCCGATTGGGGTGCTCACGGGGCTTTATCTCACCGAGGTGAAGGGGCGTGCCGAGACCCTCATTCGCTTCCTTGTGCAGGCGATGAGCGGCGTACCATCGATTGTCGCCGGGCTCTTCATCTACGCTGTTTGGATCACCGGAGGACATGGTGGTTTCTCGGGATTCTCTGGCGCAGTAGCGCTCTCAATTCTCATGTTGCCTACGGTGGCGCGAACCGCAGAGGAAGTTTTGAAACTGATTCCCAACGATCTTCGCGAAGCGGGCGTCGCTCTTGGCGGGACTCAATGGCGCACCGTCGTGATGGTTGTTCTTCCCGCGGCGCGAAGCGGTCTTATCACCGCGACAGTCCTAGGTGTCGCGCGCGTCGCAGGTGAAACGGCACCGCTTCTTCTCACGATTTTTGGCACTACCGCAAAACATTTCAATCCCTTTGTGGGTCCAATGTCAGCTCTGCCGCTGTACATTTTCCAACTGCTTGAAACGGGGCTAAACGTCGCGATCTCAAGGGCTTGGACGGGCGCTTTGGTTCTGCTAATTCTTGTTTCCGTTCTCTTTACTCTCGCCCGATTTGTCGGCGGTCGAGTCAAGTCATGATCAGGCTATTCAACGAAAACCGATACGAAAGGGACGCCGTGTCGACCCCTCCAAATGAAGGCGAAATTGTTTCGTCCCTCGCGTCAGTCGCAAATCGTTTACCAAGGATTTCAAATGAGGTCCAGGCTTCTGGTGCAGATCTGGAGGCGCGTGGAGTTCACGCCTGGTTTGGGTCGCGTCATGTTTTGGCGGATGTCAATTTGTCTTTTCCAGCCGGTCGCGTGACTGCACTTATCGGTCCTTCGGGTTGCGGCAAGTCCACTTTCCTTCGCACCCTGAATCGGATGCACGAATTCGTTCCATCTGCGGCCATGGCTGGCGAAGTTCTCCTCGATGGGGTAGATATTTATAAACAAGGCACCGATGTTACAAAAATCCGGCTAAAAATCGGAATGGTCTTTCAAAAACCGAATCCATTTCCTTCGATGACGATTGGCGAAAACGTTCTATCCGGCCTCAAGCTTGCCCAAATAAAGCGATCAAACAAAGAAGATTTGATGGAAGAATGCTTGACGCGCGCTGGGCTCTGGAACGAGGTAAAAGATCGCCTCAATTCGCACGGTGGGTCGCTGTCTGGTGGACAACAACAGCGTCTCTGTATCGCGCGTGCTCTCGCCGTCGCTCCTGAAGTTCTATTAATGGATGAACCGTGCTCATCGCTTGACCCAGGTTCAACTTTGCGGATTGAAGAGACCATCCGGCAACTCTCACAAAGCGTCATCGTTGTGATCGTTACACACAATATGCAGCAAGCCGCTCGAGTCTCCGATTACACGGGATTCTTTTTGACCGAAGGCGGACCGGGAAGGCTTATCGAATATGCCCCAACTCGCGAAATATTTTCGCGTCCCAAAGACGAACGTACAGAGGCTTACGTCACAGGGCGATTCGGCTAGCCGGTTCACCGAGAGTTCATCTGGACCTCAATCTATGTTCGCTCGGGGACCGCTTGGGGTACTTCTTCGCTTTCTAAAGTAGGTACGTCAGCGAAACCACTACACGGAGGTACCCCGAATGAAAATTCGCAAGAGTTTTACGATTGCAATTGTTGCAATCGTGGCTTCTGCACTCACGACCGGACCGGTGATGACGTCCGCGAATGCTGCTGGCGTGACGATCAACGGATCAGGATCGACGGCCGTAAAGAATCTTCTTGACGTATGCATTCCCGACTTCCAGAAGTCGACTGGTACCACGGTTAACTACGCGGGTGGCGGCTCAGGCGCGGGTCGTGCGGCGTTCACCGCCGGCACCGTGGACTTCGCTTTCTCAGATGCCGCATATGGCAGCGCCGAATCCAAGCCTGCGAATTTCGTCCATCTGCCAAACGTTGCATTTCCCGTAGCTATTGAATACAAATTGGCTGGCTTTGCCGGTTCTCTTAATTTGAGCAAGAGCACCCTTGGTGGAATCTTCGCCGGTCAGATCACTAAATGGAACGACCCAGCGATCGTTGCGGATAACAACAAGTCGATCAAATCCGTTATATACAAGACAAAAAAAGTGTTGGTTAAAGGCAAAACTAAGATCGTCACAGTCAAGGACAAGAAGGGTAAGCCAGTCATCCTCAAGGTGGTAACCAAGCAGGTGGCGGGTAAACTTCCGGCCACGCAAATCACCGTTTGGTATCGCTCTGACAAGTCTGGGACAACGGGTATCGTCACTCGATGGCTGACGGCGGTTGCGCCTTCAATTTGGAATAAGGCCGGTTCCACGGGCAACCAGACTTTCACTTCTGCATTCCCTGGTGATGTTCCTGCAGGTTCGTTCCAGGGAGCGAATGGTTCAGATGGCGTTTCAAACGGGATTGCGTCGAAGGATGGTTCGATTGGTTACTCCGAGGTTTCATACGCCTCTGAGCGGAAACTCGGCCTGGTTAGCGTTCAAAATGGGGCAGGGGAGTACGTGCAGCCAACTTCAGATGCTGCCGCCGCTTTCCTTAACGACCTCACTCCCGGCGAAAACGGCACCGTCACGGTGAATCCGTTGAGCACTGTCTCTGGGGCGTATCCGATCTCATCCTTCTCCTATGCGCTCGGATACACATCTGGCAAGGACGCTGCCAAGCAGGCGGCAGTGAAGGAATTCTTCACTTACGTTCTCACTACCTGTGCAACGAACCACGCATTAGATAAGGGTTACGTGCCGGTTGTTGGGAAGCTTGCCGCAATCGCTACGACCAACATCGAATCGATTCGCTAGAGGACCAGCGAGTCACCGCACATGGCGAAAATTGGGGTCGAGGCGAAATCCTCGGCCCCAATTGGCTTTTCAGGGGCGACTCTTCGATTTCTACTCTAAGTTCGTAAGTAAGCTAACCAACGGAGGTACCCCGGATGAAATCTCGCAAGGGTCTAATAATTGCTGCAATTCTTACGATTGTTGCAGTAGGCATCGTTACGGGAGTGGTGTTGAATTCGTCGAAGACCGCGAAGACAGCGAATGGGTCTGGCGTAACCATCAACGGATCAGGATCAACGGCCGTAAAGAATCTTCTTGATGTCTGCATCCCTGACTATCAGAAGTCCACCGGCAACATCGTGAACTATGCGGGCGGTGGATCAGGTGCTGGTCGTGCGGCGTTCACCGCTGGCACCGTGGACTTCGCTTTCTCAGATGCCGCGTTCGGCAGTGCGGAAGCCAAGCCATCAGATTTCGTCCATGTACCCAACGTCGCCTTTCCCATCGCAATCGAATACAAGCTCGCTGGCTTCACTGGAACACTTAAGTTGAGTAACGACACGATCGCGGGAATCTTCGCGGGAAAAATCACCAAATGGAACGACCCAGCGATCGGGGCTGGCAAACTACCTGCCACGCCGATCACGGTGTGGTACCGCTCGGACAAGTCTGGGACAACGGGTATCGTGACGAATTGGCTGACGGCTGTTGCGCCATCGATTTGGAATAAGGCCGGGTCCGCAGGCAACCAAACTTTCACTTCTGCGTTCCCTGGTGATGTTCCTGCAGGTTCGTTCCAGGGCGCGAATGGTTCAGATGGTGTATCAAACGGAATCGCGTCGAAGGATGGATCGATCGGGTATTCCGAGGTTTCATACGCGGCTGAACGGAACCTCGGTCTAGTAAGTGTTCAAAATGGCGCAGGGGAGTACGTGCAGCCAACACCAACCGGTGCTGCTGCTTTCCTCAATGATCTAACCGCAGGTGCAAAAGGTACGGTCACGGTCAATCCGTTGACTACCGTCTCTGGGGCGTATCCGATCTCGTCCTTCTCCTACGGGCTCGCGTACACCGGAGGTGGCAAGAACGCTATAAAGCAGGCTGCAGTGAAGGACTTCTTCACTTACGTTCTCACCACGTGTGCGACGAGCCACGCATTAGATAAAGGTTACGTGCCGGTTGTTGGGAAGCTTGCCGCAATCGCTAAGACCAACATCGAATCGATTCGCTAAAGCACTACCGTGCCACAACGCATGGCGAAAGTTGGGGTCGAGGAGAAATCCTCGGCCCCAACTGCTTTTTCAAGAGCGAATCAGGGTTTACCAGAAGCTTCTGGGTTAGCCTCTGGTCATGACTCTTGTCGCTGGCATCGACTCTTCAACACAGTCGTGCAAAGTTGTGATCAGAGATGCTGATACTGGCGCACTAATTCGCAGTGGGCGAGCGCCGCATCCCGATGGTACTGAGTGCGATCCAAATAATTGGTGGCGGGCACTCCAAATCGCTATTGATGACGCCGGTGGCTTTTCCGATGTCGATGCGATTAGCGTGGCTGCTCAACAGCACGGCATGGTCACTTTAGATATTGATGGCAACGTGGTTCGCCCGGCGATTCTGTGGAATGACACTCGGTCGTCCAAAACTGGAGAAGACTTAGTTAACGAATTGGGTGGCGGAAAAGCCTGGGCCGATGCCGTCGGATCGGTTCCCGTTGCTGCGTTTACGATCACTAAATTGCGCTGGCTTGCTGAGAACGAGAAAGAGAATGCGGCACGCGTTGAAGCTGTCGTGCTTCCGCATGACTGGTTAACCTGGAAATTAAGTGGATCAAATGACATTTCGACTATCACGACCGATCGCAGCGACGCGAGTGGCACCGGCTATTGGTCGCCGCGTGACGGCGCGTATCGTATGGATCTTCTGAAGATGGCGTTTGGGCGTGAATTGTTGGTGCCGAAAGTACTAGAGCCAACTGAAATTGGATCGCGCTCATCTAGGGATCAACCATTGGGCCCAGGCGCAGGGGATAACGCGGGTGCCGCGTTAGGTGTGGGTGCCAGGGCTGGGGACATGATCGTTTCGATCGGCACCTCGGGAACAGTATTCACAGTTGCTGAGGTTCCGGCTGCGGATCCCACAGGCAATGTCGCCGGCTTTGCCGATTGCACGGGACGTTTTCTTCCATTGGTTTGCACCTTAAACGCTGCTCGCATTCTCGATGCAATGTGTCGAATTCTCGGCGTCGACTATGCGCGATTGTCAGAGCTCGCCATAAGCGCACCGGCTGGATGTGATGGCTTGGTGCTTGTTCCTTATTTTGAAGGCGAACGCACTCCTAACAGGCCAGATGCGACAGGTGCCGTGCACGGTATGAATCTAAAAAACTCGACACCTGCACACATGGCGAGAGCAGCCATCGAAGGGATTCTTAGTGGATTGGGCGCTGGGATCGATGCACTCATTGCACAAGGCGCAAGTGCTTCGCGCATCCTTTTGGTCGGAGGCGGCGCCCAAAGCGAGGCAATAAAGCGCATAGCACCAAGCGTTTTTGGCTTACCCGTAATTGTCCCACCAGCGGGAGAGTATGTAGCGGACGGTGCAGCGCGCCAATCTGCCTGGATACTTGAACCCGGAGCGCAGCCACCCGCCTGGAATATCGAAGGTGAAGAAATGTTTACTGGTACTTACACACCATCCGTTCGAGAGCGCTATCAAGAAGTATCGGAAATGGTGGCTAACAAACTGTGATCCGGATTGATACTTTTGAGGATGCCCTCCATCGAGCCCAGACTCAAGTCGGCAACGATCGCCGTATTATCGGAATTGTTGGCAAGCCTGGTTCTGGAAAATCCACAGTTGCGGAAGCACTGGTTACTGCTGTTGGCCAAGGTGCCGCACTCTTACCAATGGACGGCTTCCACCTGAGTAATGCAGTATTAGAGTCTTTGGGAATCGCGGATCGCAAAGGAGCCCCGCACACGTTCGATGTGCATGGTTATGTAGCCCTGCTGCGACGCATTCGCAGCGAAAAATATCATCCGATCTATTACCCGATTTTTGATCGCGAGATGGAGGAGTCAATTACGGCTCAAGGTGTAGTAAAGCCGAACACTCATCTCATTATCACCGAGGGCAATTACCTACTCTTAGCCTCGGATGGGTGGGAAGAAGTGCGCGCCTTACTTGATGAAATTTGGTTTGTGGACGTAGACGATCGCCTCCGACTAGATCGCTTAATTGCCCGACATATTCGCTATGGTCGCTCGCCGTCGGCAGCGCAAGCCTGGGCGCAAGGAACTGACGAACTCAATGCGATCATCGTGGGTGAAAGTCGTGAACGTGCTGACGTTATTCTTAACCTCGGCACATTGGCGCTTCTGGCAGACTTTCCGTCATGACCGAAGGCACACCCGCTCTTGATGCCCGCCATCCGGCTGAGGTTGTGACGACCATGGTTGACCACGTCTTGGATCTTGCCGAAACATGGCCAAATTGGGACGGTGCTCCGATCAAGATTGACGTCGATGGCGAAGAACCGCGCATCGATACGCCGCATAAGGCGATTCGTAGAGTCGTTGATCACCTGCTTGACCATTTGGCCGAAATGGAATTACGGATGCTTGGTCGTGGAACTGAGCCAGACGAATGGCACGCATCAGCGGTGACTAGTCGAGGGGACCTGTTGCCATTTACGAGCCAGGATCTCGATGAGACTCGGAGTCGATTGCGACGTCTGGCGCTGATTTGGGATTGCCGACTCCGCTTTCTACGCCGACTCGGTTGGCAGGTTGCCGCAGTAGCTGACTTCTCCATCTTCGCGAATCGAGGTTTTCATGTTTCTCATTGGCATTCTTTTGGTCATAGGCACAGTGAGTATTGCTCGACGATTGAATTGGCCGCAGATACACAAATTGGATGCAGCATGGGATCGGGCTCGTCCAAAAATTTATACTTATATCCGTAATGCTCCAGCAACTTTTGCTTACCTGGGCGTCTTATCAATAACCACTTGGGTATTGCTCGGTTCGAGTGATCGGGTGGCCAGGCTCTTGCTCCTTCAAGACAGCACGAGCCTGCATCAGTTTCGCATTGATCCCATAAAAGTGCTTATTCGGAGCGCATTCTGGGCCCCGGGTTACGAGTTCTTAGCTTGGGCAGTACTTTTCGCCGTCGTCCTCGCCCCCGCAGAGAGATGGTTGGGCACCCGTCGACTGGTTACGGTCTTCGCATCCGGCCACGTTCTGGCAACGCTCGGTGCGGCGACGGCACTCTGGCTTTCGATCCGATATGGGTGGTCCTCGAAAATACTTGAGAACACGATTGACGTCGGAGTGAGTTACGGATTTGCGGCGGTAGCAGCGATATTTACATTCCGACTTCCCGCAAAATGGCGTTTGGGGTACGCGGTACTCCTCGTTGGTCTAGCAATCGCAGCCCTACTGATCAGTCAGACCTTCACCGACGTTGGGCATCTATTCGCTCTGGCAATCGGCTTTGCGTTCAATCCGATGACCAGAACTGAACAGACGCGGTCTAGGGCACGGACCCGAGTGTGGTCGATTTCCTCGACGCCAACTGCTAAGAATTAGTCACGGTGCCTGCCCGAGCATCTGATCTGGCCACCGCGATGTTAACTGTGTTGGTGACGCCATTGCTGGCGCTTGTGTCCGTTTCTGATAATTGGCGCGTTGCGCCGACGAGTATCGACAATGTGTAATTGATCGAGGATCCGCTGGTGCCGGACAAGATCGTTGTTAAAACTCCGGTATTGGCGCACGTGGTCGTGGTGGCAAACGTGCCACCGGTGGTTCCCCCCGTGCATATCTTTATATCCACCGTGTTGGCTCCACTTCCCGATTGGCTCAAGGTGAAGGAATTTAGGGCTAAGTCACCATAGTTTTTTAGATAAAAAAGGACTGATGATTTTTTGGCAATCACGACTGATAGCGGGGCGCCCGGGTTTGCGCTACCGGTTGTGAGCACCGGTGCGAGGCTGAAGGTGGCCGCAGTAACTGCGGTCGGCGTTGCATTCTGACTGTTCCCGCCCGTTGCCGCGCTCGCCGAAATAAGTTGAGCAGGTATCAAAGTAAAGATACCGACCAAAGATCCGAGCGTTAACAGGAGTTTGATCCGTGCGGCCAATCGTGACCGCACGGATCGGCTCCGATTAGGAGTTAGTCGTAGTCGCATTTCTTTCGGATTCAGTCAGAGTCCAAGTAATCGAAGCGGTAGTTCCTTGAATCGTGTTGGCAGGCAGCACGCCATTCGTCGTTACCTCTGAACCGGTTGGAAGACTCAGGCTAAATTTGAGGCGAATTATCGAGCCGGCGAGGATGTTCGCATTAGCTGGTGTGAGTGGAATTACCGGTAACGCTAATGGGGTGGTCTTCAGTGCCAACGCAGTTGAAGCGCCCAGACTCGTTGTAGTGCCGCTGCAAACACCGGTCGCGGGAGTCCAAGCGACAGAACATTGGCTCACGAGAACTGACATGCCGATCGTGCCATCTCCGGTCATCTTGCTGGTCACTGAGTCGGCAATCGATAGTGTCAAACCTTGTGCATCAAGCGTTCCGTTATTGGTGTAATCCACGAAACGGTTCACCGTGTCACCCGGCGCAAAGCCCGCGATGCTCGTTGTAAATCCGTTGCCGTTATTGGCTTGGATAAGACTCAACGTTCCGGCGGTCACAGATGTGGGAGTACCGTTAAAAGCGGTCGCCGTCAGCGAAGCGAAGACCGATGAGCTGACCAACGCGAGCCCGCCCGTTAATGCAGCGGCAAAGATTGCCACCCGGACACCCGTTCGGCCGATGCCTGTACTCGTCCGGGTTAGAAATTTGCGCTTCATATTTTTCTACTTTCGCTAGTTGTTAGGTTTTTAACATTGCTGAATTCAATTTTCCTAATTAACGAATCGAGATCGAGTTCAATCTTTTCTACTAATCTCTCGACATCGAGATCAACTTGTGATTGGGACCCAGCATTGGTGTTGTCTCCAATGTCCGAGTTGTGCGGCCAACGCCGACGGAGAGCGAAGACCATGAGCGCCATAGCATTTGCGCCGATTAGCAGAGTTGCACCCAGCCTGAGCCCAGCAGCGGAGCTAATAAAAGCGAGTGGGATACCAATCCACTTCACTCGACCTACGGAGCGCTGCACATTCGCGTTTCTGGCGAGAAGCACGGGGTCACGATCGAGGGTTGGATTCGCATCACCCTTCGTAGATATTCGGAGAGCCCCGTTATAGGGCTCAATGCTGACGATGCGGTGGGCGTAGAAACTTGCGAACGAGGGATTATGTAACGCGACGACATCGCCGACGTGTAATTCATCGGCGCGAGTAATTTTGGTCAGGAAGAGATCGCCGGGAGCCACAGTCGGCCGCATGCTTCCAGTAAGGACTGGAGCGACTCCGAATCCAAAGGCCACATGAGCCACCGTGGGCGCCATTAATGCGAGCAGAGCGAAGAGCCAGGTCAGATGTTTCGGCCAGCGACGCGAAGACGCGTTGCTCAATGTACTTTTGGCTTGAAGCGCCCCTGTAATTGGTTCCGAAGACATTGCTCGAAACTAGGTAATACCCCTTGCAGAACCCGGAGAATTTTCAAAGAGACTCCCGGTCGTTTTCTGTGCGTATCCTAATAAAGAGACGCCCCGCGGATAACTTCGAGCGTCTAGCGACCGTTTAGTGTCGCCTTGCTCGAAAAGCGGGCTTTCAGCAGCGGAGCGATCAGACAAAAGTTGAAAACTGCTGTAAGCAGAACTACGGCGGCGACAATTCCTAACAGCAAGTCACCGGCGGTTCCCATGGAAATGCCTCAGACAATAAGTAGGACCCCCCGCAATAACGCGGGCGCCGCGTGCCACCGATCCAGCAAGCTCGCTCAGAACCTCCGCCGGTGTCACGTCGCCGCTTTTTCGAACCTGTAGCCTTCCTGGCTCTTCGAACATTTCTACTTCCGTGAGATGGGCGACCAAAGTGTCTTCGCAACTCGACCCTGCCATCACAAGTTATGACTCGTGAGGTCGTGATAGTTTCATCCATGGTGGATGTTCCTTATGTCTTCAGTCGTTTTACGCTGAGTTATTTGCCAGAGTCGGCGAGGTAAAACGCCCTCTTCGAATTCAACGATGTCTGGTGTGGAAAATCCGGCCGATAGTCGGTCCACCATCAATCGATCGAAGAAGTGCACGATGAACCCGCCGTTTTCGGTCAGGTTCCTTGCCACTCGCACTCCGCTGTCAGAGTGTGCGTCACCGATGTGTCGGACTGTGTAAATGTGCACGCCACCCGGCACCAACACGCGGCGCACCTCGCTGGCTAGGGACACCAGGTCTTCATCGTTAAAAGCCATGTTGAATAACATGTGGCTGTAAACCCCAGATACAGATTCGTCGGGCAGCGGAAGCGGCTTATGAAGGTCTTGCGTCAGTGTGGTTAGTCGATGGGCCACTCCCGAAGCCCTCGCATTTTCGGTGATTTCGGCAAGCGCTTCGGGCGCATAATCGATGGCCGTGACCACCAACTCAGCCCGGAGAAAGGCCAATGTGTCACGCCCCTGTCCTGCCCCAAGTTCAAGAATCTGGCCCACTCGTTCTCGAGTAAAGAGCGCGAGTGCATAACGCCCTGGTTCGCTGGGATTCGTGCCCTACATTTCGGGATTCGCCCTGAACGTGGATTGCCAGGGCCGATCTTGGCCATCGTGCATGGTTCGCTCCTCGGTCATCAGAGGCTTCGCAATTCGCAGGGGGTGGGAGAGGGTGTGCTGCGGAAGTTGGGTGTCCTCGACGATGGCGCCCCAGGAGACAACGCAGCTTGTAGCGTTGGGATCGCATCATGGGGGATTAGGTCAAGGAACGGTTCACGTACAATTCAATCCCCCGAAATGATTGGGCAAATGCATACATCTACATCGATTTATGTTTGCACGAATTCAGTCGACCCTCAAGCGTGGCTACCTCATGAGCGGACTCGCCGGTCAGGGTGAGGCGACCCGCCGCTCAAGGTGAGGCGACTCGCCGCTCACCGGAAAGCCGAGTGTGAAACGCGCGCCCGGCAGGAATCGAACCTGCGACCGTCCGCTTAGAAGGCGGAAGCTCTATCCGACTGAGCTACGGGCGCTTGCGGGACAAGGGTACCTGGGGTCGTAGGGGATTTAGCCGCCTGTGCGCAGCGTCGTAAACCCCACACCGCCTTTTTGGCTCTTCTATGTAGTCGGCGAAGGAGAGATATTCCGGACTCAGACAATCTCAGAAGGGAGAAATTATGACGATTTCAATCACGGTCAATGGAAATGTGGCGACCGACGTACGGAGTATCGCCACCGCTGCGGGCCGTCAGGTCGCGGTATTTCGACTGGCAGTGCCAGATCGGCGTTGGATCAAAGGAAAGGGGTGGGTCGACGGAGATCCAACTTTCATCTCGGTCACGACCTTTTCGCAAGTTGCCACGAATGTGGCGGCCTCCATTACCAAAGGTCAACCTGTCATTGTCGTCGGAAGATTGAGGATGACGACCTGGCAGAAAGAAGGAACGAGTGGCCAATCGCTAGAGATCGAGGCCTCTCATGTGGGCCACGATTTGGCGAGAGGAACCACTTCCTTTACGAAAAGCACCATTTCAGTTGATTTGGATGATGAAGTTCAAGTGATCACCGAGGGTTTATTGGCGGAAGTCAATCACGAGACCGGCGAGATAGGAGAGCCTCTCAGCGCCTGATAGCCCGACGGTTTAGTCGGCCACGGGTCAGCCCTATAGGGTTCTGGCTCGTGGCCGAATTTATTTACACAATGAAAAAGGCGCGTAAAGCGCACGGCGAGAAAGTCATCCTCGATGACGTAACTCTCATGTTTTACCCCGGTGCCAAGATTGGCGTCGTCGGGCCTAATGGCGCTGGTAAATCCACGGTCCTTCAAATTATGGCCGGACTTCAGCAGCCTTCAAACGGAGAAGCCTTCCTAACCCCCGGTTACAGCGTCGGGATCCTCTTGCAGGAGCCCACTCTCAACGAGACGAAGACCGTACTAGAGAATGTGCAAGAGGGCGTCGCCGATACTCGGGCGATCCTTGATCGCTTTAACGCCATCAGCGAAGAGATGGCTAATCCAGAGGCCGACTACGACAAATTGCTCTCGGAGATGGGTGTGCTGCAAGAGCAGTTGGACCATCGCAACGCTTGGGATCTCGATTCGCAACTCGAGCAGGCGATGGACGCTCTTCGCTGTCCACCCGGCGATGCGGAAGTGACGAATCTTTCGGGCGGAGAACGTCGACGAGTTGCGCTATGCAAACTACTTCTACAAGCACCCGACCTACTTCTTCTCGATGAACCAACGAACCACTTGGACGCGGAGAGTGTGCTCTGGCTCGAACAACACCTGGCGAAATATCCAGGTGCCGTAGTCGCTATCACGCACGATCGATACTTCCTCGACAACGTTTCGCAATGGATTCTCGAGTTAGACCGTGGTCGGGCATATCCATATGAGGGCAACTACTCGACTTATTTGGAGACCAAATCAACTCGTCTGAAAATTGAGGGCCAGAAGGACGCTAAGCGTGCCAAGCGATTGAAAGACGAACTCGACTGGGTACGACAAAATGCGGCAGGTCGCCAAACGAAATCCAAATCGCGATTGGCGCGATATGAAGAAATGGCTGCCGAAGCTGACAAGATGCGCAAAATTGATTTTGAAGAAATACAGATTCCACCTGGACCGCGTCTGGGAAATGTGGTCGTAGAGGTGTCCCATCTGTCGAAAGGCTTTGGTGACCGACTACTGATTGACGATCTTTCGTTTTCTCTCCCTCGAAATGGAATTGTCGGTGTAATTGGACCGAATGGTGCGGGTAAGACCACTCTTTTCAAAATGCTGCTGGGACAAGAGAGTCCAGATTCGGGCGAAATCAAACTTGGCGAGACCGTGAAGATTTCATATGTCGATCAATCTCGAAGTGGAATTGATCCCAAGAAGTCTTTGTGGGAGGT